>VBGT01000026.1:0-8762 GCA_005889475.1 Chloroflexota bacterium
CGAGACGCCGCCCCACAGCTACGTCGGCTGGCCGCTGTGGTTCGTCGGTCAGGCGTTCATCCACACCCGGCGCGCGGGTGCGCTGCTGATCCTCGGCCTCCTGTTGAACGCGTTCCTGCCGATCCGACTGCCCTGGCTGTAGGCCTCACGGCCGGAGGGCGAGCTGCCCGCGAGCCCGGCGCTGTCGCCACGGCGGCTGCGGTGCCGTTAGTTGTGGGCGGTGAACGACCCCTTGATCGACGTGCCGACCGTCTGTGCACCGCCTGAGATCGCTACGCCGCCCGAGCAGTCGAAGGAACCGGACGCACTGTTCCCGTCGAACTTCAGAGCGCTCGACGTGCACTGCGTGCCGGCGATCGTGTCGCCCGTCGACGTGCCCCAGCTCGCCGACATCGCGCCCTGCGTGAGCAGGAGCACGACGATCTCGCTCGTATCGGCCGACGCGAAGGTGAGCGACGATCCCTGATCGCCCGCGAAGTGGCTGGACACAGGCACGAAGTCAAGCTCGCCGCTCCGATTGAACGGCGCGCCGAGCTGGAAGGAGACCTTGCCGTAGGTGCCCGTCACGCCACCGCCTCCACCGCCGGCCTGCGTGGCCGCCGGGACGCCCGTCGCGGTGCCTCCCCCGCCGCCGCTCTGCGTTGCGGCCAGTTGCTGCGTCGCGCCAGGACCACCCGAGCACCCGGCGAAGAGCAGCGAGCCGACCGCGAGCGTTACGAGAGTCCCAGGGATCCGCATCACACCCTCCTCATGGCGGCGACGCCGTCCGTCGCGCGTCATCGTCAACATACGCCAACGAATCGGACGCTCGTCGGCCACCTGGCCCGGGCGCTGGCTAGGGCCAGTCCGCCTCGAGCTCGATCTCGAGCCCGTCGACCTCGTCGATGTGCGAGCCGGTCTCGACGAACCCGAAGCCCGCCGCCAGCCGGAGCGACGGCTCGTTCGTCGGCGAGATCGAGGCGATGAACCGGTGGATTCCGTGCGTCGACGCCGCCCAGTTGAACATCGCCTGCACCGCCTCGCGGGCGAGGCCGCGGCGTCGATATGCCGCCTCGACGCGGTAGCCGATCTCGAGGCGGCCGTGCTCGTCGGGCGGTCCGTGGAAGCCGATCGAGCCGACGACGTGGCGAGCACCGGATGCGTCGGTGAGCACCATCACCCGCCCGAGCCACTGCCGGACCGATGGATCCGCGTCCAGCTGCAACAGCCGGTAGCGGATGAAGTCGTCGAGGTGCTCGGCGAACCCGGCTGGCACCAGCGCGCCGGCCTCGCGGTTGGCGGTCTCGTACTCGCGCGCCTGGAGGGCGCGCATGAACGGAATCGTCATCGACACGAGCTCGAGGCGTGGCGCTCGGATCGTCTCGACGGACAGGTCGACTTCCCGCTCCGCGGGCGTGGCCGCCGCCGGCCCCGAGGCCCGGTCAGTCGGCACGCGGGCCGCGATGGGCGAGGTACTCGAGGAGGTCCAGCTTCGTCACGACGCCCGCGGGCCTGCCCGCGATGACGGCGACAACCGCGGGCGCGCCACCGGAAAGCAGGCCGAAGGCATCGTCGAGCGTCGCGCCGAGGTCGATGGTCGGGAGCGGCGGATCCATCACCTCGCCGACGGTCCGCTCGACCACGGTCGGGTCGCGATAGGCACGGTCGAGCAGGCCCTTCTCGCTCACCGAGCCGACGATCGCCTCGATGGCGTTGCCCTCGGGCTGCTCCGAGACCGGCAGCTGGCTGATCCCGTACAGCTGCAGCAGGTCGATCGCCGCCCCGACCCGGTCGTTGGTCCGGGCGAGCACCACGTCGGGCAGGTCGGGGCCGCGGTGCCGGTCGCGCAGCACCTCGTCGACGCGCACGACGGCGCCGATCGTGGTCAGCAGGCCGTTCGCCCGCATCCATTCGTCGTTGTAGAGCTTCGAGAGGTAGTTCCGGCCGCCATCGGGGAAGATCACGACCAGCACCGCGTCCTTCGCGGCGGTTGCGTCGGCGCGCATGAGCTGGCGCGCCTCGTCGAGCGCCGCGATCAGCGCCGTCCCGCACGATTCGCCGGCGAGGATGCCCTCCTCCCGCGTGATTCGCCGTGCCATCGCGAACGCGTCACGGTCCGAGACGCGCACCCAGCGGTCGACCATCGCCGGGTCGTAGGTGCCCGGGAAGAAGTCCTCGCCCACGCCCTCGGTGAGGTACGGCCGGGCCGTGTCGCCGGACAGCACGGAGCCCTCCGGGTCCGCGCCGACCACCACGATGTCCGGCTTCTTCGTGCGCAGGAACCGGGCCGCGCCGGTGACGGTGCCGCCCGTGCCGACGCTGGCGACGAGGTGGGTGATCCGGCCATCCGTCTGCGCCCAGATCTCCGGGCCGGTGGTCGCCTCGTGCGCGGTCGGGTTCTCCTGGTTCCAGTACTGATCGGGCTTGAACGCGCCGGGGATGTCGCGGGCGAGCCGCGCTGCGACGGAGTAGTACGACTCCGGCGATTCCGGCTGGACGTTCGTCGGGCACAGCACGACCTCCGCGCCGTACGCGCGCAGGAGCGACTGCTTCTCGACCGACTGCTTGTCGGCCATGACGAAGATGCAGCGATACCCCTTGAGGGCCGCAGCGATGGCGAGGCCGTGCCCGGTATTGCCCGAGGTCGGCTCGATGATCGTGCCGCCGGGCTTGAGCAGGCCGGCTCGCTCTGCCGCTTCGATCATCGGCAGCCCGATCCGGTCCTTGACGGAGCCGCCCGGGTTCAGCGTCTCCATCTTGGCCAGCATCAGCGGCTGCGCGTCGAGCGGGCCGAGATCGCGCGGGATGCGGGTCAGCCGGACGAGCGGCGTATTGCCGACGAGGTCGAGGATCGACTCCGCGTACTTCACGGCGGCGAGGATACCCGTGTGGGGTGCGCCGTCACCCCCAGCCATCAGTCCGGTAATTCGTGCGCCAGTGGCCCGGGACCCAGCAGCAGCCACGTGAGGCGCCGGCGCAGCCGCCGGGGATGGCCAGGCGGGTCGACCGTTCTCAGGTGCAGCGCCTCGACCGCCGGCCCGAGGAGCGCCGCGAGCGCCTCGGAGGCGCGTTTCGCCAGCTCCAGCTCCTCCCGACTCTCGGGCGGCGGCAATCGCCCATCCCAGGCCGGGCCCAGTAGCTCCCGGGCGGACGTCGGCGGCAGCACCCGGGACGCCATCCGCCGGCCGAGGTACAGCTCCTCGGTGCCCGCCATGGCCAGCGGCACGACGGTGGCACCGGTCCGGAGCGCGATGAGCGCGGCCCCGGGCCGGAACGGCCCGAGCCGGCCGGGCGGTCCGTTGACGGTCCCTTCGGGCATCTGCGCGAACACGGCGCCCGCCTCGACCACGGCCCGCGCCGAGCGGACATGCCCCTCCACGCCGAGCCCGCCGCGCCACACCGGCAGCAGCCCACCGAGGCGATGGACCAGCAACTCTCGCCAGCGCGAGGTGAACGTCGACGGTCCGCTGCCGAGGAACCAGCAGCGTGGCTGGATCGGCAGCGCATGCATGACCACGAACGGGTCCATCCAGCCGCGATGCGCCGCGGCGACGAGCAGGTAGCCGCCCTGGGGCAGACGTTCCTGGCCGGACGTCTCGATCCGGAAGCGGAACAGGCCGAACAGAACGAACCGCGCGAGCAGACGGATGCCGCGGTACAGGAGCGACGCGCGCGCCTCGGGCGTGCGGCCGAGCCAGTCGAGCCCTTCCCGGGCGCCGCCCCGCGCCGCTGCCAGGGCCTCGGGCCGGATCCGCGCCCGCGGTCGCTTCCGCGACGGAGCGACCGGTGCCGTCACGTCAGCGGCGGGGCGTCGGCGTCGGGAGGCGTCTCGTCGTCGGGCTCGTCCTCGCCGTCCTCGTCGGCTTCGTCGTCGTCGTCGTCTTCGTCGTCCTCGTCCCCGTCCTCGTCCTCGTCCTCGGACGGCTCAACCGGTGCGAGCATCGGCGCGCCCTGCCGGCGCCGCAGCCAGATCATGCCCAGCCCGATAACGACGAGCCCGGCGCCGAAGATCTGCGCCGTCGGGATGTCCGCAATGCGCCAGTTGCCGATGCGCAGGAACTCGAGCAGGAAGCGAAAGCCACCGATCCAGATGAGCGCGATCGCGCCGAGGTCGCCAACCCGAAAGGACGGCCTCGGGCGTGAGGACAGCCACACCAGGACGGCAGCGCCGAGCACCGCGGACAGGGACTCGTACAGGAACAAGGGGTGGAAGTGCGTCGTGGCGAGCGGGTAGGTGTCGCACGGGTACTGGACGACCCGATGCGCGCAATCGATCGCGATCCCCCACGGCAGGTTCGTCGGTGGACCGTACAGCTCCTGGTTGAAGAAGTTGCCCCACCGACCCGCGGCCTGCATCACGAACAGGCCTGGGGCGACGATGTCTGCCCAGCGCCAGGCCGAGACGCGGTACCGCCGCACCAGGTACAGGAACGCGATCCCGCCGGTCACGAAACCGCCGAAGACGCCCAGCCCGCTGTACGGGGGCAGCACGATCTTGATCGGGTCGTTGGCGTACAGCTGCCACTGGTCGATGACGTGGTACAGCCGGCCGCCGATCAATCCCGCGACGCCGACGATGATCAGCCCGTTGCCGAGGAGCTCGGCGTTCTCGCCGAAGCGGCGCGCCTGGCGAGTCATGATCCAGTACGCGCCGGCGAGGCCGACCGCATACGCGATCCCGTACCAGTAGAGGGGCAACGGTCCGATCTGGATCGCGATCGAGCCCGGCGTCCAGTCGATCATCGCGGCCGAGTGTACGCGGGCCCCCCGGCCGGGCCGGCCCTATCCTTCCGGCCACATGGCCGAATTCCAGTGGTGGCTGCTGCTCGTCGGGCTCGTGGCCGGCGGCGGTCTCGTGGCCGTCGTCTCGATGGATGCCCGGCGCCGCGAGGAGGACCTCGCCGAGCTCGAGCGGCGTGCCGAGGCGACGTGGATCGCCGACCAGCTCGACCGCCCGGAGGTCGGCAAGCCGGATGCGCGCACGGTCGAGGCGGTCCTGCGCGCCCACCGTGACTACCTGTCGTTGGCTCCGCCCGACCGGCTGTACGTGGAGGGCGGCGGCGACGTGGACGGCGGCGGCGACGTGGACGGCGGCGGCGACGTGGACGGCGTCCCGAGCCGCGACCGCGCGCGGGACGTCGACGCCGAGGATGACCTAGACGTTAACCCCGATCACGCGGCCGACCACGTACGTGACGACGGCCGCGGCGGCGCCGATGAGGACCTGGCGCGTCCCGCTGAACAGCATGCCCCGGCCCGTGAGCAGGCTCACGCCGGCGCCGACCGCGAACAGCGCGCCGAGTGACAGTACGATGGCGGTCACGAACGCTGTGCTGCCGGCCGTGATGAGGTAGGGCACCACCGGGATCAAGGCGCCGATCGCGAAGGCGACGAACGAGCCGCTCGCGGCACCCCAGGGCGAGCCCAGCTCGTCGGGATCGAGTCCGAGCTCCTCGCGGACCAGCGTGTCGAGGGCGTGCTCGGGGTCACTGAACATCCGCTCGGCGATCGTCGCAGCTTCCGCCTCGGTGAAGCCCTTGGCTCGATAGACCTGGGCCAGCTCGGCCTGCTCCTCCTCGGGCATCGCCTCGAGCTCCGCTCGCTCCAGCGCGATCTGGCGCTCGAACAGCTCCCGCTGGGACTGCATCGAGACGTACTCGCCGGCGGCCATCGAGAAGGCCCCAGCGAGCAGCCCGGCGATCCCGGCCAGCAGGACGAACGAGCCCTGGCCACCGGAGGCGCCGGCGACGCCCATCACGAGGGCGAGATTCGAGACGAGCCCGTCGGAGACGCCGAAGATGACCGCCCGCAGCGTCCCCGACCGGCCCGCTCGGTGCCAGCTCTCCTTCGCGGCGATCTCCGACGGGCGGTGGGCGGCGTGTCCGGGCGATCCGCCGCCTCCGCTCAGCCGGCGCCAGATCTCGGCGTGCTCACGCTCGTCCGCCGCGATCGCGTCCACCTCGGGTGAGGACTGCTCCGTGTACATGTCCTCCTCGTCGCCCTCGAGCGCCTGGACCATGTCGCGCACCGCGTGCGTGCCGAAGAGGCGGGCGACGAGCACGATCGTCCGGATCCGCAGGCGGGGGCCATCGGGCTCGGGCACGGTCGCGCCGAGATCGCGCAGCTTGCCCGCCCAGACGTCGGCGTGGCGACGCTCGTTGCCCGCGATCGTCCGGAACGCCTCGGCGCGGCGCGGGTCCTTCTCGATTCGCGCCAGCTCGTCGTACAGCGCAATCGCATCGCGCTCCAGCTTCAGGTTCTCGAGGCTCTGGGCGACGTCGATCGGGGCCATCAGCTGAATCGTATCGGTCCGCGCCGCCGGCGATGGCCGGCGAATCCCGCTCCGTACAATGCCCGCCGATGACGCCGCCAACGCTGCGCTGGTTCGGCGCGGCCGACGTGCTCGCCGCCATGCCGCCGATCGACGAGCGCCTCCGGCTCGCGGAGCGGACCATGACTGCGCTGGCTCAGCGCGGCGCGAGCGAGCTGCCGGCCAAGATCGCGATCCATCCGCGTCCGGAAGGCTCGTTTGCTCACGCGATGCCCGCCCATCTTCGTGGCGAGGACGTCGGACGCGACCTCGTGGGCATCAAGTGGATCGCGGGGTTCGGGGCGAACGCCGCGCTCGGGCTGCCCGCGCTCAACGCGGTCGTCGTGCTCAACGACCCGGAGACAGGGCTACCGATCGCGATCCTCGATGGGGGCCCGATCACCGCGCACCGCACGGCGGCCGTCACCGGCGTGGCGATTCGCCACCTCGGCTCTCCTTCGAATGGCGGCGCGACCAGCCACGTCGCCCTGATCGGGGCCGGCGCGCAGGGCCACGCCCACGTGCCGGTCATCGGCGCGGTGCGGCCCGGATCGACCCTTCACCTGCACGATCGACATCCCGAGCGGACGGCGGCCCTCGCCGAGGTAGCAAGGGCGACGAATGGGATCGGCGAGGTCCTGATGCACGGGACCGCCCGCGAGGCGATCGAGGGCGCCGATGTCGTCATCACGGCCGCGTCATTCACGTCGCCTGCCGAGCGGCAGTCGATGACCAACGACTGGCTCCGATCGGACGCCACGATCATCCCGGTGGACTACGCGACCTTCTGCTCCGCCGAGGTCGCCCGCCATGCGGCGCTGTTCCTCGTGGACCATCGCGAGCAGTTCCTCGCGAACCGGGACGCCGGCAACTTCGATGGCTATCCCGATCCCGTCGCGACCATCGGCGAGGCGATCCTCGCCGGGACGCCGAGACCGCCCGGCCGGGTCGTCGTGACCCATCTCGGCGTCGGCCTCGCCGACATCGTGTTCGCCGACGTGATCGTCGGGGCCGCTATCGCAGACGGCCGCGGGACTACCCTTCGGCGCTGAGGAGGGATCGGATGCGTCGAGCCGCCGGCCTGGTCGCCCGAGTGCTGTCGCGCCTCTTCCAGCTCGCCCTAGTCCTCGTCACGCTCGCGATCGTCGTGGTGATCGTCTTCGGCGGGATCACCACCCAGCGCGGCTGGCCGCAGACCGCCGGCCGGACCACGATCGACGGCCTTCGCGCCCCGGTGACCGTCAGCCGTGACCGGTACGGGATCATCCAGGTCACCGCCGACAACCAGCACGACCTGTTCATGGCCCAGGGCTATGCCCACGCCCAGGAGCGCATGTGGCAGATGGAGATCTCGCGCCGCATCGGCGCGGGTCGGCTCGCCGAGCTGTTCGGGCCGAGCCAGGTCGACACGGATCGGTACATCCGCACGCTCGGCTGGCGGGAGGCGGCGGCGCGCGACCTGGGCGCAATGTCGCCGGATTCCATCGCGGTCATGGCCGCCTACGCCGATGGTGTGAACGCCTGGATCAACGAGCACAACGGGCGCTTGTCGACGCCGTTCGTCGTCGCGGGGTTGTTGTCGGGATCCGGCGGGATCGGCGGGGTCACCCTGGAGCCGTGGACGCCGCTCGACACGGCGACCTGGCAGAAGGTCCAGGCATGGTCGCTCGGCAGCAACGTGGACAGCGAGATCTTCCGGGTTCTCGCCGACGCCCGCCTCGGCAGCACGGCCAAGACGGATGAGCTCTTCCCGGCGTACGACACGACGGCCCCTGTCATCACGCCGACCGGTCTCGCCGGCTCCGGCGGTGCCGGCGCATCGGCCGGCACGGCCGCGGCTCCCGGCAGCGCGCGCTCTTCGATGGCCACCGTCGCCGCGCTGAGCGACGCGAATGCCTCGGCCCTGGCCGACCTGGCGCACATGGGCTCGACAGTGGTGAGCCTCGCCGGCTTCGACCGGGGTGCCGGGCTCGTCGGCAGCCACGGCGTCGGATCGAACAACTGGGTCGTCTCGGGCGACCGCACGCAGAGCGGCAAGCCGATCCTCGCGAACGACCCGCACCTCGGCTTCGCGATGCCCTCGGTCTGGATCATGAACGGGCTGCACTGCAGCCAGGTGTCGGAGGCCTGCCCCTGGGACGTCGCCGGAGTGAGCTTCCCCGGCGCACCGGGCGTCGTGCTCGGCCACAACGCGCGGATGGCCTGGGGCGCGACGAACGTCCGGCCCGACAGCGAGGACCTGTTCCTCGAGACCGTCGACAAGAACGACCCGACCCGGTACATCTACCAGGGCCGCTCGGTCCCGTTCGACGTCCGGCACGAGACGATCAAGGTCGCCGGTGGCGCCGACGTCGAGCTCGACGTCCGCTCGACGCGCCACGGTGTCGTGTTGAGCGACGTCGACAAGCGGCTCAAGGACGGCCCGGTGCTCAGCCTGCGCTGGACGACCACCGCCGAGGTCGACCTTGCGCTC
>VBGT01000026.1:8853-16918 GCA_005889475.1 Chloroflexota bacterium
CCTGCCCGGCCTCATCCCGCTGCGCGAGCCCTCCACCACGCGCACGTGCCCAGCGGGCGCCGGGTGCGTTCCGCGGTATGACACCGGGGATCGCGTGCGGGACGGCGCCTCGGGCAAGGCGGAGTGGACCGGCTACGTGCCGCGCGATGCGCTCCCGTGGCAGCTCGACCCGAACGGGGGCCAGATCGTGAGCGCCAACAACGCCGCGGTGGACGCCAGCTACCCGTACTTCGTCGGCGACGATTGGGATCCCGGCGACCGAGCCGCGCGCATCATCCAGCTCCTCGGCCAGGTGCCGGGCAAGGTGACCGCGGACGACATGCGTGCGATCCAGATGGACACGAAGGTCCTGCGCGCCGACGCCATGATTTCCGCCCTCCTGTCCCTGAGCCCCGCGCCCGCGACGAGCGACGGCCAGGTCCTGGTGCAGCGGATCCGCGACTGGGACCACCAATGCGACATCGATTCGTACGGGTGCGCGGCGTACATGGCGGTCGAGCTGGCGCTCCAGCGCGCGATCTTCGACGACGAGCTCGGGCCGATCGCGCGCGACTACGTCGGCTCGCCGTTCGCGTGGCGGGCCCTGGTCGAGGTGCTGCGCGCGCCGAACAGCCCGCGGTGGGACGTCAAGGTGCCGGACGCGGCGAGCACGCACGATCCAGCCGGGCTCGTCGCCTCGGCCATCGATGGCGCGGGCGCCGAGCTGCGCAAGGCAGATGGTGACCCGGCCAACTGGCACTGGGGCACGCTTCACCAGGTCACCTTCCGCGAGTCGACGCTGGGGATGTCGGGCATCCTGCCCCTGGAGCTGTACTTCAACCTAGCTGGCCGGGGCGTGGCCGGCGCGGACGGGACGATCGACAACAACTACTACCGCATCTCGCGGGTGTACCCGGACCCGGCGAAGCCCGACTACAAGCCCGTGGGACTGGGCCAGGTGTTCGAGGTCACGAACGGGCCGTCACTTCGGTTCACGGTCGACATGAGCGATCTCGACGCGGCCCAGATCATGATCACGACCGGGCAGAGCGGGAACCCGTTCGACTCGCACTATGGCGACCTGATCCCGCTCTGGGCGATCGGCGAGAACGTGGCCCTGCCCTTCTCGTCGAGCAACGTGGCCGCGAGCGCGGTGGAGACGCTGACCCTCGCGCCGCCGTAGGCCCTACTCGTTGACGGGGAGCGGTCCATCCGGGATCTCGATCAGCACGCGGCCGTCCTCGATGATCACTGGGTAGGAGGCGAGGGGCATCTCGGCGGGCGGGTCGAGGGCCTCGCCGTCGGCCAGATCGAAGCGCGACAGGTGCAGGGCACAGGTGAGCGTGCCCGCGGGCTTGCCGTTCCCGCCGAGCCCGCCGCCCCCGGTCAGGAAGCCCTTGTCGAGCTCGAAGTACTCGTGCGTGCAGATGCCCTGGAAGGCGCGGATCTCGCCACCGGTATGAATCACGATGACCTGGTCGGCGCCGTCGACGAAGGCCATCTTCATGGTGCCCTCGGGCACCTCGTCGACCGCGAGCAGGTCGACCCGACGGGTCACGCCGCGGCGCTGGCGGCCTCGAGGCCGGCCGCCCATTTCGCCTCGAGCAGGTCGCGCAGCCGATCGCGCGCGCTCTCGAGCGGGACCCGGGCCACGACCGGCTCGAGGAACCCCAGGACGATGAACTTGCGGGCCTCGTCGGGCGCGATGCCACGGCTCTCGAGGTAGAACAGCTGGGTCGGGTCGATCGGGCCGACCGAGGACGAGTGCGCCGCCCGCCGGCAGTCCGGCTGGTCGATCTCGAGCGACGGGATGGCGACCGCCCGGGCGGCCTTCGACAGGTTCATCCCGAACTCGCCCAGGAACGAGTCGGTGCCGACGGCCGACTTCTCGATCGTGATGAGGCCCTTCATGAACGACCGCGATCGATCGAGCAGGGCGCCCTTCGACAGCAGGTTGCCGGTCGTATCTCGCCCGATGTGGCGCGTGTACGAGGTGAGGTCGAACAGCTGCTGCTCGCCGCCGAACACGATCTCGACCTGCTCGACCGAGCTCCGGTCGCCCTCGAGCCTATTGTCGACGCGCGATCGAACCAGCCGACCGCCGAGCTGGGCGAGGGCCCAGTGGAGCGTCGCTCCCTCACCGATCGTCGCGTGGCGGTGCTGGAACGCGATCTGGCCCGGCCCCAGGTCCTGGATCGAGGCCATCGCCAGCGACGCGCCCGCGCCGAGGCTGACCTCGGTCGTGCCGTGGAACAGACTCTGTGGCACCGACTCGCCTTCGGCGCACGCGATCTCCGGCCCGCACGGGACCTGCTCCTCGACGATCGATGCGCTCGCCCCCGCCCCGAGGGTCACGATAGATCGGGTGATGAGCGCACGACCCGGCGTGCCCGCACGCCAGCGCAGGATGATCGGCTCGGAGACGGCGACGCCGTCCGCCACCTCGACATGCCGGCCGTGGCTCCAGAAGCCGCGGGCCAGCATTGCCAGCTTGTCGCCAGCCGGCAGAGAGCTGCCGCCCTCGATCGCCGCTCGGGAGCCCGCCGGGTCGCGCTCGAGCCACTGCCCGAACGTCTCGACACGGACGCCGTCGGGCAGGGCGAGGCCCTCCAGGTCGTCGTCGAAACCAGGCGGCCCGTCCCTCACGTAAGGTCGAACGTCCTCCAGCGATGCCGCCCGCAGGTCGATGTACGGGGTGTACAGCTGATTGGCCTCGACGGGCAACGCCTCGAATGCCTTCCAGGCCTCGATGCGTTCGGCTCGAAGCCAGGCCGGCTCCTCGCGCTCAGCGGCGAGCGCCTGGGCGAGGCCGCCGTCGGCGAATCGGAATGGGAGGTCGGCCGGAGCACGGCGCGGGATTCGCGGGCGCGCGGACGCGGCGGCTGGGTCGGTCGCGGGATTCGTGTGCGTGGTCACACGTGGAGCCTACCCGAGCGCGCCGAACTCAAGAGAATCGGGCCCGCCCATCGCGGGAGCGGGCCCGTCGGTCTCAGGCAGGGAGGATCAGCGGGCTACGCGCTGCCAGTTCGTGGACTGGTTGACCGTCGTCGAGTCGATGGTCGTCCACGGCGCAGACTCCCAGAGGCCGGTCGTGGCATCGATGATGAGGACCTTGCCGGGGTTTTCGCTGCCGACCTCGAGGATGGACTGGCCGTCGGGCGACCACTCCCAGAACGCCCCGTTGGTGTTGACCGGTCCGACGTCGTGCTGGCGGCCGGTCGCCACGTCGACCACCCCGATCGCTTTGAAATCTTCGTCAGCGTCGGCGACGTGACGAATCCAGTACTGGAAGGCAATTCGCGTGCCGTCGGGCGACCACGCCGCGCCGTTCTGGTCGCCTTGTGGGTCGGTCGACAGGTTGGAGAGGGCTCGCAGGCCGGAGCCATCGGCGTTCAGCAGGAACACGTGCGATTGGGTCGGGTGGTCGGGAAACTCGAGCAGCACCGTGAGTTGCGATCCGTCGGGCGACCACTCAGCCCCGCGGATGCTCGAGTAGGCAACTGGCGAATTGGCGGGGTCGAGCAGGGTGCGCAAGCCCGAGCCATCGAGCCCCGCCGCCATGAGCGTCAGCGAGTTCTCGCCCCCGACGAACACGATCTCCTCGTCCTTCGCTCGAAACACGCTGGTCGACCCGAAGTTGTACCCGGGCCCGACACCGACGACGCGCACGCCGAGCTGCATCGACAGGTCCGTCGGTGCGGCGGTCTTCGTCGTGTCGTAAAGCAATAGCCCCGCGTACTCCAGGACGACCAACCGATCGCCGTTCGGCGACCAGCCCATGTAGATCGGAGCCGGGATGGGTGCCTCACTGAGCTGGAGCAGGCGGGTTCTATCGGCGTCGGCGACCATGAGGTCGAGCTTGTTATCGAGGTCAGTCGGTCGCCGCAGGAAGGCGATCCGGCGGCCGTCCCGCGAGAACAACGGGGACGTGGCTCCCGTGACGTCGGCGACGATACGCGTGCTATTGGTCGTCGGGTCGCCGAGGACGACACGTCCTGTGTTGTCGACGAAGACGACCTGGCCATTGCCGGCCGGACCGTACGGGGCGGGCACCGGGGTGAAGAATGAGCCGGAGACGAGAACCGCGATCAGGGCGGCAACGGCCAGCAGGGCGACCAGGACGCCGAGCCGCCACGGGATTCGAGGTGCGGCCGCGAGCCGCTGGGTGAGCGTGGACATCGGGAACCACCTTTCAGGGAAGGTCCACCCGGGTCGCTGGCGCGTGGCCGCAGTCCGGGCGAAGAGCTCATCGGCGTAATCGGGCAGCCGCGGGACGGCGAGCTCGTCGAGCATCGCCGGGAGGCGGTTCTCGAAGCGTTCGAACGACGTCATGCGATCTGCCCTCCCGGGATCGGCGACGACCCGTGCTCCCCGGCCGCCTCGAGCGTCGTTCGCATGACGCCGAGCGACCGATGGAGCCGGGACTTCGCCGTCCCGAGCGGGATCCGCAGCTCCGAGGCGACCTCGGGCAGCGGCATCCCGATGAAGTAGTGGAGGACCACGACGGCGCGCCATTCGGGCTCGAGCCGGCGGAGCGCCTCGTCCAGAAGCTCCCGCTCGGCCACGTCCGACGACACGTCGCCGCTGAATGATTCGAAGAACGGTGTGAGCTCGACCTCGTGCACGCGACGGCGACGCCGGCGCGCGAGATCGAGACACGCATGGACGGTCAGGCGGTAGAGCCAGGCATTGAATCGGTCCGGGTCGCGCAACCCGGGCAGATCCCGCCATGCTCGAATGAGGGCATCCTGGACCGCGTCTCGCGCGAGCTCGCGGTCCCGAAGGATCAGTCGAGCGGCTGCGTCCAGCCGCGCGAGGGCAGCGCCGGCGACCGCGGCGAAGGCGTCATGATCGCCCCCTCGCGCTCGCTCGACGAGACCACGCTGGTCCACGGTCGCCTCTCATATCGGCGCGGCACTTCGGCCGTGCTCGGATGCTATGGCGACAGGCGTAGCCGAATCGTTCCCGAGCGCGCCGACGAACCTGGGAGGTAGCCATGGTCCGGATCTGGAGCGAGCTCCCTGGAGCCCGCCTGAAGGAGCAGATCGCCGACGCAGCGACCACGCTCTGGCTGCTCTTCTGGGGCAGCCTCGCCTGGGAGCTCTTCCAGCTGCTGGCGGGATTCGCCGAGGCCGGCAGGATGGTCCGCGGCGGCGGCCAGACGATGATCGACGCCGGGCGCAACCTGGGCGATGGCCTGGCGGGCATCCCGCTGGTCGGGCCGGGACTCCGGGACGTTGCGCGCAACGCGTTCGCGGGCGCGGGCACGCCGATCGCCGATTTCGGGACGTCGATCGAGCAATTCATCCTGATCGTCGCCGCGGTCCTCGCACTGCTGCTGGTGCTGGTGACGATCGCGCCCTGGCTCCAACGCTATCTGCCGTGGCGGTGGGAGCGGCTCATGCGCATGCGCGCCGGCTACCGCGCGATTCGCGCCGCGCCTGGGATCGGCCGAGAACGGATCGACGAGGTGCTGGCCATGCGCGCCGTGGCCCGCCTCGATTTCCCGACGCTGCTGTCGTTCACGCCGGACCCGCTGGGCGACTTCGCGAGCCGGCGCTACGACCGCCTCGCCCGGGCCGAGCTCGCCAGCGTCGGGCTTCGGAGCTCTTCGTGATCGGGCCCCTTCGGGCGTTTTCCTTGTCCCGGTCGATCGACCGGCGCCGGGTCAGCCGAGCGAGCCTTCCATCTCGAGCTTCACGAGGCGGTTGAACTCGATGGCGTATTCCATCGGAAGCTCCTTCGTGAACACCTCGAGGAAGCCCTGGATGACGAGGTTCTGGGCCTCGTTCTCGGTCAGGCCGCGGCTCATCAGGTAGAAGATCTGGTCCTGGCTGATCTTGCCGACCGTGGCTTCGTGGGTCATGGTCGTGTCGTCTTCCTGGATGTCGATGTACGGGTACGTGTCACTGCGGCTCTGATCGTCGAGCATGAGCGCGTCGCAACGCACGCTCGCCACGACGCCGGTCGCGCCGGGTGAGACCTTGAGCTGGCCGCGGTAGGTCGCTCGGCCGCCGTCCTTCGACACCGACTTCGAGACGATGCGCGAGGTCGTATTGGGCGCGAGGTGGATCGCCTTGGCGCCGGTGTCCTGGTGCTGGCCCTTGCCGGCGACTGCGACCGAGATGATGTCGGCACTCGAGCCCTCGCCGCGGAGGTAGATGCTCGGGAACTTGACCGTCTTGCGCGAGCCCGTGTTGGCGTCGATCCACTCGACCTTGGCGTTCTCGTAGGCGTGGGCGCGCTTGGTCACGAGGTTGTAGACATCGTTCGACCAGTTCTGGATGGTCGTGTAGCGGACCTTCGAGCCGGGCAGGGCGACGACCTCGACGACCGCCACGTGGAGGGAGTCGGTGGCATAGATCGGGGCGGTGCAGCCCTCGATGTAGTGGACCTTCGCGCCCTCGTCGACGACGATCAGGGTGCGCTCGAACTGGCCGGTGTTCTCACCGTTGATCCGGAAGTAGGCCTGCAGCGGGAGCGGGACCTCGACGCCCTTCGGCACGTAGACGAACGAGCCGCCCGACCAGACCGCGCCGTTGAGGGCCGAGAACTTGTTGTCCTCGGCGGGCACGACCGTCCCGAAGTGCTTCTTGAAGATCTCCGGGTATTCCTTCAGCCCCTGGTCAGTGCCCATGAAGACCACGCCGATCTTCGAGAGCTCTTCCTTGACCGAGTGGTAGACGACCTCGGAGTCGTACTGGGCGCCAACGCCGGCGAGGAACTTGCGCTCCGCCTCGGGGATGCCCAGCCGCTCGAACGTCGCCTTGATCTGCTCCGGGACGTCGTCCCAGGACTTCTCCTCGCGCTCGGACGGTTTCCGGTAGTAGACGATCTTGTCGAAGTCGATCTTGTCGAGGCCGTCGGTCCACATCGGCATCGGCCGCTTCTGGAAGTGCTCGAACGCACGCAGCCGGAGCTGGAGCATCCACTCCGGCTCATCCTTGATCTTGCTGATCTCCTCGACCGTCTCGCGCGACAGCCCGCGACCCGTCTCGCGCAGGTAGACGATGTCGTCGTGGAAGGCGTACTGCTCGCGCCGATCGGCAACGAGCTCGCGAGTGGTCGTCAAGTGGCTGCTCCCGACTGCTGGCGGGACCGGTCCCCGGCCGCACTGCGCGTCTGATCGCCGGTTTTCATAATCCCGAGTGACATTATCGGGATTAGCACCCAAGGCGTCAACGAAAGGCACCGCGGAATCGCGGGCTGCGCTCCCGTAGGCTGTGTGCCGATGACCCATTGGTACTACGTGGTGAGCGACCCGGCCGTCCTTCGACGCGCCGTCATAACCGGCGTGGGCGTCGGGACCCTCCTCACTGCAATCAACCACGGGCCCGACCTGCTGATCGGCACGCTGCCGGCTTCGGCACCGGTCCAGATCGCCCTGAGCTACGCCATCCCGTTCCTCGTCTCGCTGGCCTCGAGCGTCATCGCGATCCGCGTCGAGCGCCGCGACTCGACCGCGGCGACGGACCTGCTCGAGCGGGAGATCGACGCGATCAACCGCTTCCCCGGCCAGAACCCCAACCCGGTGCTGCGCATGACCGAGGCGGGCCGCCTCACCTACGCCAACGCGTCAAGCGCCCCGATCCGGGCGGCGCTCGGGGTGGAGGTGGGCGACGTGCTTTCGCCGGCGACCGTGGCCGAGCTCACCGCCGCGGCAGCGGCGACGCCTCCGGGCACGCTCGAGCTCACCCACGACCGGCAGACGTTCGCGGTGCTCCCGGTCCACGTGCCGGAGCTCGGCGTGTACAACCTGTACGGGACCGACGTCACCGGGGCCAAGGTCGTCGAGCGCTTCCCGGACCGGAACCCCAACCCCGTCCTGCGCATGACCCCGGACGGCGCGCTGTGGTACGGCAACGCGGCGAGCGCGCCGATCCGGCGGGCCCTCGGCGTCGACATCGGCGATCCGTTGCCGCCTCCGCTCCTGGACGAGCTCGCCGCCTCGCTGGCGAGCCCGGACGGGCCCGCGGTCGAGGTCGCGGGCGAGGGTCGGACGTTCCGGCTGACGCCGGTGCGCATCCCGGAGTTCGACTTCACGAACCTGTATGGGACCGACATCACGGCCCAGAAGGCGGTCGAC
>VBGT01000026.1:16961-115090 GCA_005889475.1 Chloroflexota bacterium
GCATGACGTACGCCAACCCGGCGAGCGCGCTGGTCCGCAAGGGACTTGGCGTCGAGGTCGGCCAGACGCTCGGGCCGGACGTGCTGGCGCGCGTGGAAGGCGCCCTCGTCGACGGGCCATCGGGCTCGTTCGAGCTCGAGATCGATGGCCGGACGTTCGCCATCCGGGTGGTGCAGGTCTACGAGTTCGATTCGATCAACCTGTACGGCACGGACATCACCGCGGCGCGCCAGGTCGAGGCGTTCAGCCGCGAGAACGAACGGCTGCTGCTCAACATCCTGCCCGCGTCGATTGCGGCGCGGCTGCGCGGCGGCGAGACCGTCATCGCCGATCGCTTCGACGACATGGCCGTCCTGTTCGCCGACGTCGTCGGCTTCACCGAGCTCTCTTCGCGGCTCGAGCCGACGGACGTGGTCGGGCTGCTCAACGAGGTGTTCTCAACGTGCGACCGGCTCGCCGACCGGTTCGGGCTCGAGAAGATCAAGACGGTCGGCGATGCGTACATGGTCGTCGGTGGGCTCCTCGAGGACGGGGACGAGGCCGATCACCAGCGCCGCGCGACGCACGCCGCGGACGTTGCCGACATGGGCCTGGCGATGCTCGACGAGCTCGGGCGATACCGTCACCCGGATGGGACCGGTCTCCAGATGCGCGTCGGGATGCACGTCGGGCCGGCGGTCGCCGGCGTCATCGGGCTCAAGAAGTTCATCTACGACGTGTGGGGCGACACGGTGAACACGGCGAGCCGTATGGAATCGACGGGCCTCCCGGGGCGGCTGCAGGTCACGCGCGAGACGCACGACCGGCTCGCCGGCGAGTTCGACCTCGAGCGCCGTGGGATCGTCGAGGTGAAGGGCAAGGGCCCGATCGAGACATGGCTGCTCATCGGGCGGAAGGCAGCGGCGGCCACAGGCCCGGCGGCGTCGGTTCCAGCGGCCGACCCGAGCGAAAGGGCTCGCGGCAGATGAAGCCGGGCGCCTCGGCGGGGATCCTGCTCTTCCGCCGGCGGGGCCATGGCCTGCAGGTGCTGCTCGCCCATCCCGGCGGGCCGTACTGGAGCCGGCAGGACTTCGGCAGCTGGAGCGTGCCGAAGGGCATCGCCGAGCCGGACGAGGCCCCGGAGAACGTCGCGGCGCGCGAGTTCGCCGAGGAAACCGGCTTCGAGCTCGTCGCCGTCGCGACGGAGCCGGGCCGCACGCCACTCGACCTCGGTGAGGTGACGCTCAAGAGCGGCAAGGTCGTGCGGGCCTGGGCGGTCGAGGGCGACCTCGACCCGGAGCTCGCCCGATCGAACGAGATCGAGATCGAGTGGCCGCCGCGGAGCGGCCGTATGCAGGTCATCCCGGAGGTGGATCGCATCGCCTGGTTCGCGGCCGACGAGGCTCGCCGGCGCGCCCACCCGGCGCAGGCGGTCTTCGTGGATCGGCTCGAGGCGGCACTCGGCGCGTGAGCGAGATTCGCCAGGTCTCTGCGGCGGTCGCTCGCCGCTTCCTCGTCGTGCGCCACCTGCTCGCGCCGCCGCGCAGCCTGCCCCCGAAGCCGGAGAGCGTGCTACGCGTCGTCGATCGGCTGGGCTCCCTCCAGTTCGACCCGCTCGAGGCTCATGCGTACGGCCGAAACACCGGCTTCACGGGCCGACCACGAAGGTAGCGCTCGATCCCATCCTCGAGCGCCCGCTCATAGACGCCCAGTGTCTCGTCGAGGGCGCTCACCGTTCGATCGATGTCGGCATCGGATAGCGCCGCGCTGACGACGAAGGACGGTCCAAGAACCCCGCGGGAGATGAGCTCCTGCAATACCAGCGTGCGGAACGGCTGGGAGCGATTGCCGTCGCGGTCCAGCGTCGAGAAGACCAGGTTGCTCGGCCGGCCCAGCAGCTGGAAGGTGTCGCCGAGGCCGTGCCTGTCAATGGCCTGCCCGGCGCCGAGCGCAAGTCTTCGGCCACGATCGTCCAGACGATCGATCACCGACTCGACCTCGTACGTATCGATGACTGCGAGCAGCGCCGCGAGCGCGTGCACCTCGGCGCCGTGCGTCGTCGAAAGCGTGAAGACTCGCTCCCGATCGTCGCGAATGCCGCCGAGGCCCAGCAGCGTTCGGGGGCCAACGAGCGCCGAGATGGCGAACCCGTTGCCAATCGCCTTGCCGAACGCCGCGAGGTCGGGCCGGACACCGTAGACCTGCTGTGCGCCCGCCATGTGCCAGCGGAAGCCCGTGATCATCTCGTCGAAGATGAGGAGCGCGCCGTGCTCGTCGCACAGCAGCCGAAGTCCCTCGAGGAAGCCGGCCTCGGGCTCGACGACGGTGGCAGGCTCGAGCACCAGGCCCGCTACCTGGCCCGGACGTTCGGCAAACAGCTGCCGCACCGAGGCGAGGTCGTTATAGCGGAAGGTGACGGTCAGGTCGCGCACCACCTGGGGCACGCCGGCCGGCATGGCAGTGCGGCCGATGAACCAGTCGTCCGTCGAGAAGAAGGGCTGGTCGGCGCAGATCGCGATCAGGTCCCTGCCGGTCGCCGCTCGGGCGAGCCGAACGGCGGCGGTGGTCGCGTCCGAGCCGTTCTTGGCGAACTTCACCATCTCGTGACCGACGACGCCGAGAAATCGCTCGGCGGCAGCCAGCTCCATCGACGACGGGCGGACGAAGTTGCTGCCGAGATCCAGGGCGACTCGCACCGCCTCGACAACCCTCGGATGGGCGTGCCCGAGCGTGACGGCGCGGAGCCCGGACCCGTACTCGATGTAGTCATTGCCGTCCAGGTCCCAGACGTGGCTGCCTCGACCGCGCTCGATGACCGGCGCAACGCCCTCGGGGAACTGGTCGTCCCCCTTGGCGTAGGTGTGGGCGCCACCCGGCACGAGGCGATGAAGCCGCTCGCTGGCCTCCGTCGAACGTGCGCGAGCTGTGTCGATGACCGCCATCACCGCGAACCATATTCGATCGGCCGCCGCCGAACCCGGAGCGCGTCGAACGACCCACGCGGCTGATCGCCTCCTCGGGCAGCGAAGGTTGGGTGACCTCCGGGTTAGTCGGGATGATCCCGGGGTAGATCGTCCGAATTACTGCCGGCTTTCGTCCGCGCGACGATCGAACCATTGCTTGCGCCGCGGGCAACGACGTAGGGTTTCCAGACTCACTCGACGCGTGGACAGCGCCGGGCGCCGAGGGGGTTCCACGAACTAGCACACCCGTCGCGAGGCGGGGCCGCAAAGCCACGGGGCTCTCTGAGCCAGCCGGGTTGCCGAACGGAGCCACCATCGATGTTCTGGGATGGAACGCGCTGGGTCGACCCGCGCGCGACTGAGCACGCCAGGGTCGAACGTCGGCGGTCCGCCGACTGGATCGCCACCGGCATCATCGGGGTGATGGTGCTGGCGATGGTCACCCCCTTTCACGATGCCTCCGCGGGTCGCGGACCTTCGTCCACGTTGGATCCCAACGCCACCAGCCTGATCTACGAGGAGTCGAACGCACAGCTCCAGTTCTCGGGGGCCTGGTACGGCGTCACGGACACCGCCTACAGCGGTGGGGCCGCCATGGCTTCGGATGCCGCCAAGGCCACGGTGACACTTCGCTTCACGGGAACCGGCGTCGCATGGACCGGCTCCGCCGGACCGAACCAGGGCAGAGCGCGGGTGTACCTCAACGGCAAGCTCGTGAAGAACGTGGACACGCAGGCAACGACCTTCAGCCCAACGCGCGTCCTGTATTCGGTGTCCTTCAAGTCGGAACAGACGAAGACGCTCATCATCGAGATCGCCGGCACACGAGGCCGTCCAACCGTCGTCGTCGACACGATCGTGGTACGCAAGCCGGACCCGACCCCGAACCCGCCGGCCGACGTCACGCCGACCGCCGCGCCGACCGCGGACCCGGCGACGCCTGCGCCGCAGCCGACCTTGGATCCGACCGCTCCGCCTCCGCCCCCGCCGACGCAGCCGCCGGCGACGCCCGCACCGACGAGCTCGACCGGGGTCAACGTGCCTTCCTCGATCGACGCCACCGGGGGAAGCGACGCCTCCGTGGCGCTCGCAGCGTTCATTGCTTCCGTGCCCAACGGGAAGACCATCAACTTCAAGGCAGGCGGGGTGTATCGGCTCGATGCCGGCCTGCGCATCCTCGACCGCAGCGGTCTTACCTTCGAGGGCAACGGGGCGACGTTGCGAGCGACGGCGACGACGGGTCGCCCACGGACGTCGCCGTTCCTGGTCGAGAACAGCAGCTCGATCACGATCCGGGACTTCACCCTGAAGGGGAACAATCCGGACGCCGGCACATCGGCGAGCCTTCACCTCGATCGCCAGGACCAGGGCGGAGTCATCGTCTACAGCGGCAGCGACATCCTCATCGAGCAGACGACCATCAGCGGGACCTGGGGCGACTGCGTGTACCTGGGCAACAATGGGATGAGCGGCTCCCCGTGGACCGACGGGGTGGTCTATCGCGACTCCGTCTGCAAGCTCAACGGCCGGATGGGTGTCGCGCTCGTCGCCGCGCGCCACGTGACCGTCGCCCGTGTCAGCTTCGACAAGATCGCGATGTTCCCGTTCGACATCGAGCCGGACACGAGCGCCGGAGGCGCAACCTACGTCACGATCCGCGATAACACGGTGGCGACGTACGGCCTGTCGCCGCTGTTCACCGAGCACTTCTTCGCCGCCTCGGGCGCGGCTGGCTCCACCGTCCACAACATCACGGTCACCGGCAACCGGGTCACCGATCCCAAGGGGTTGCGGGTCACGGTCGGCACCGCCGTCCGCCAGAACATCTTCATCACGAACAATGTCGGCACGGCCACATTGGCCGGCCCCTTCATGCACTTCATGAACGTCGATGGCGTCACCGTGACCGGCAACCAGGAGGTCGTGTCGGCTGGGCAGCTCGCCGAGTTCATCGGCTGCACGGGTGTCACCTACTCCGGCAACGTGACCAACTGATCCGGGCGACAGGGTCGGGCTCGGCCACCGGACCAACGCCCGGCGCCCGTGTATCGTCGGTCGCGTGCCGAACGCATCGCGAGCGGTCCCGGAGTACACGTTCACGGTCTTCACGCCGACGCGGAACCGCGGTCATGTCCTGCATCGGATGTACGCTAGCCTCGCCGCGCAGACGTTCCGCGACTTCGAATGGCTGGTCATCGACAACGAGTCCGAGGACGGGACGACGGACCTGGTCGAGGGTTGGCAGCGCGAGGCGTCGTTCCCGATTCGCTATGTGCGGCAGCCAAACCGCGGCGTCCAGGTGTCCTGGCGGCGCGCCCTCGACGAGGCGCATGGTCAGCTGTTCCTGCAGACGAGAGCGGGGGACGCGATCCGGCCGAACGCGCTGGAGCGCCTGCTCGCCAACTGGGAATCGATCCCCGAGCTCGAGCGCCGCCGGTTCTCGGCTGTCAGCGGGCTGGCAGAGGATGAGCACGGCAATCTGATCGGGACGGCGTTCCCACGGAGCCCGCTCGACTCCGACTCGATCGAGCTCCGCTACCGGTACAAGGTTAAGGGCGACAAGTTCGGGTTCCAGCGGACGGAGGTCCTGCGGCGCCACCCGGTCCCGATCGTCGAGGGGTACACGGGGTACATGCCGGACCGGATCGTGTGGACCGCGATCGCTCGCGAGTACCGGACCCGGTACGTCAACGAGCCGCTGCGCATCTACTACCACGACCAGCCGACGAGCCTCTCGCGCCCACGCCGCCCGAGCGACAATGCGGTCGGCGCGTTTCTGGATGCCGAGGCCGCCCTCAACCTCGACATCGGCTGGCTCCGACACGCGCCGCTCGAGTTCTACCGGCGGGCCGTGAAGTACGCTTGGTCGGGGTTCCACACCGGCCGCTCCGCGGCCGAGCAGTGGCACCGGCTGCGGAACGCGCGGGCACGGTTGCTCTGGCTGTCGGCGCTCGTGCCGGCCTATGGCATGTACGCCGCCGATGCTGCCGGGGTAGGAGGGTTGCTGTGGAGGCGATAGAGGTCCGCCATCCCTGAACCGCGCAATGGGCCGCCCTCGTTGACCGCACGTTGTCGCTCGTGCGGCAGCGCGTCGCTCCATTCGGTGCTCGACCTCGGAGCACTGCCCATCTCCGATGTGTTTCCGACCCCGGCCGAGGCCGACGACGTCGAGCGCGCCGCCCTGCATGTCGCGGTCTGCACGACCTGCTGGTGGATGCAGCTCGCCGACGACACGCCGGACGAGCCAGACGCAGGCGGCCCGCCCGCCACCGAGACGTCGCCGACGATTCGCGCGCACGCCGTCGACCTTGTCGGCTGGCTCATCACCGAGCAGCTCGTCCCTCCCGGGGGCCGGATCCTCGAGCTCGCCAGCCACGGCAACGTCCTCGCCGGCTTCCTGCGCGAGCGCGGGCTGACCGATACGACGACGATCGAGCACCATTCGTCGGCCCTTGCCGCGGCGAGATCCTCGGGCCTCCGCGTCGTCGACGGACGGCTCGACGCAGCGTTGGCGGGCCGGCTTGCCGCGGACCGGCCGTTCGACCTCGCGCTGGACACCTTCGACCTGGCCCATCGGCGCGCTCCGGGCGACGAGCTCGCCGGCATCGCCACGGCCATCGGTGAACGCGGGGTCGCCGTCATCGAGGTGGAGCACGTGCTTCCACTGCTGGAGGGAGCCCGTTTCGATTCCGTGCGGCACGGGCACTTCGCCTATCCGTCGCTGCTCGGTCTGCGAACGGCCGCCCAGCGAGCCGGTCTCGACGTCACGGCCGCACTCCGGACCTCGATCTACGGTGGCGGGCTGCGCGTCGTCCTCGCTCGCCGGAACGCGAGAGCGATTGATCCAGGCGTGGAGCGCCTGCTCGCCGAGGAGACGGAGGCTGGGCTTGCGAGCGTCAGCGCCTACGACGCCTTCGCCCTGCGCGTCGCCGGTGCGATCGAGGCCCTCCGCGCCCATCTGGTCGCCGCCAGGGCAGCCGGACGACTCGTCGCCGGGTATGGCGCACCAAGCCGAGGCAGCACGCTCGTCAACGCGGCTCGAATCGACCGCCAGCTCCTGCCGTTCACCGCAGACGTGTCGGCCGCAAAGCACGGCCGGGAGATCCCCGGGGCTCGGATCCCGATCGTCGATCCCTCGGAGCTCGTCCGGCGCCGCCCCGACGAGGTGCTGATCCTGACCTGGACGATCGCCGACGAGGTGGTCGAGCAGCTCCGAGCCGCCGGGTTGCGGGACTGTCAGTTCGTCGTTCCGCTCCCCGAGCTTCGCGTCATCGGCACCTGAACCGCGACAAGACGCTCGCTCTGGCGGCGCCGGGCGCTCCCGAGGAGCCCGTGGAGCACCGCCAGCCGAAGCAGCTGGAGGTATTCGGGGAGGGCATTCCGCTCGGCACGTCGCTCGAGTCCCAGCTCGAGGAGGATCCGGCTCGGGGCCGATCTGTTGAGCAGGCGTCGGAGATCCCGACGCCACGCAGGATCGGCCGTGATCGGACCCGCGACATGCAGCCTCTCGATCCGGTCGAGCACGGCGGGCCGAATGCCGACGGCATCGAGCCACCCCGGCGCGGAGCACCATTCCCGGAGGAAGCCCGAAAGGATCGGGTCCTCCCGCCAGCGTCGTTGCCATGCAGGCAGGTTGTCCCGGGTTGCATACGGGATGGATGCCACGTCCGGAAATCGGCGGCTGAGCGCATCCCTGACCAGTCGCTTCTCGGCTCGCAAGGCCTCGGGGACGCGGCGCAGCCACTCCAGCAGGCGGCGATCGAGGAACGGCGTGTAGACCTCCAGGTCCTGGTGCCGCACCGCGTTGTACGGAGCCAGCAGCCGACGGATCCCGAACGCATACCAGAGCTCATCGCGCTTTCCCGTCGGCGTCCTCGACGCGAGGCCCGCCATCGCCTCGTCCATGACGGCTTCGCTCGCTGGCGCCAACAGCGCGAGCAGCTCCGGCGTGAGCAGCTCAGCGTAGGCGCCGGTCTGTGACACGCGCCCGACACCGCCCAGGACGGCCACGACCCGATTCGTGATCAGTCGCTCGTAGCCGAAGCATTCGTCGCCCCGGAACAGTGACGAGAAGCCCAGCTCGTCGTGGAGCCGACGATAGAACTGATCGTCGCCCGGGTAGTGGATCGCGTAGTCGCACTCACCGCTCGACACGTAGATCGACCGCTCGAACGACTCCAGCGTGTGGAGCTGCGCCTTGTCGCGCCAGGCGTGCTCCGCGCCCAGGGCCGCGGCCACGGTTGAGGCGACCTGGGCGTCGCTGTTCGCTCGGTCGGGCGCCTCGCCCCAGGTGATCGTCCGGACCGGCGATGTCCCGGCCTGCCGCACGATCTCCGCCGCGAGGTAGCGCGAGTCAACGCCGCCGCTGAGTGGCACCACGGGCTCGACCGCCGCCCGCCAGCGCGTCGCGACCGCTGCCTCGACGTTCGCGATGAGCTCATCGACCAGCTCGGTCCGCCGGGCCGATCCTTGCTCGGTGAACGCCAGCCGGAAATGCCGACCCTCGGTGGCGCCTGAGGGTCGTATGACGAGATGCTGTCCGGCACCCAGATGCCGGATGCCGCTGATGGCCGTTCGACCCGGCGGATACAGGCCGGTCGCGAGGTAGTTCGCGACGGCCCCCCAGTCCTCCCGGATCTGGGCTGGATAGCTCGGAACGAGGTCGAGCAACCGCGAGTGGAAGGCGAGGGTGCCGCCCTGCTCCCACCAGTAGACCCCACGCGTGCCCGCGACGTCCGCACCGGCGTAGATGGTTGCCCCGTGGCGGACGATCAGCAGGAACGATCCGTCGAGGCGCGACCAGGCGGCGTTCCCGTGGGTCTCGAAGAGCCTTGACACCGTCTCCAGCTCCCCAGCCGCGCCGCGACCGTCCGACGTCGGACGGCCATCGATCTCGAGGATCTCGCCGTCGAGGTGG
Source organism: Chloroflexota bacterium (assembly GCA_005889475.1). Lineage (GTDB taxonomy): Bacteria > Chloroflexota > Limnocylindria > Limnocylindrales > CSP1-4 > UBA5189. Next base: position 25,821 of record VBGT01000026.1, read on the forward strand.
ACGGAACGCTCACCGTCGACGTCCTGCCACGTAGCGAATCGCCTTGCGACGGCCCCGAGCACGACCGAACCGCCGGTGCCAGCGCGAGCGATGATCTCCGGCTGGTCGATCGCCGTGCCGGCGGCCAGGTTCGCGAACGCAGCCTCGCCCGAGCCGTCGGGCGAAAGGACCCCGAGCAGGACCTCCAACCGTCAGCCCCGATCCGCTTGTGGCATCACGACGGTGCCAGGCGGGAGGACGCCCAGCTCCGGACCTGCACGATGAACGTCCGGATCTCGACGATTCGGAGGAACCAGGCCGCGGCGCCATAGGCAAGCAACCCGAGGGCTCCGAAGAGCGCCAGGGCCGCGAGGCCTGGCCCGAGCCCAGCCGGGACGAGCCCGGCCCACGCGACGGCGCCAATGACGATCGCGCCTGGCGCCACGGCCGCCGCGGCCAGGACCAGGGTCCGGGCGATCCCGCGCGGCTCGACGCCCGGCTCACGGCGATTCAGCTGCCACACGAAATACAGCAGCACAAGCGCCGAGGTGATCGTCGAGGAGAGCGCGATCCCGACGACCCCGATCGTGGCCCCGAGCGAGACGTCGAGGACGAGGTTGAGGATGGCGTTCAGGATGCCGCCACCGAGCAGGACCTGGCCTCGCTGCCGCGCGTTATGGGAGCCGGTCAGGATCGGTGACACCATCAGGATGAGGACAAGCGGCGCGAACGCCGCGACGATGGGAATCGTGAGCGCGATGTCTGTCGCACTGAACGCACCGCGCCCATAGGCGACCGTGACCGCGACCGGCGCGACGGCGACCGTGAGTGCTGCGAGCGGAAGAAACAGGGCGATGCCGTAGCGAATGGTTCGGCCGGCAGCCCGTCCAAGGGCCGCGACATCCGGCTCAGCGGCGGCCCGGACGAGCGCCGGGTAGATAGCGCTCCCCCAGGCGGGGGCGATCACACCGATGGGCGCACGGGCGAGCAGCTCGGCGAACCGCAGGGCGCTCACGCCACCAGGCGCCAGGATGGACGCGATCGCGCGGTCCACGACGGTGTTCACCTGGAGCACGGCAGCGCTGAGCGTGAGGGGCGCGGCATGGCGGGTAAACGCGCCAAGCGCGGCTCGCGACACGCGGAGGGTCGGCCGCGGCGCCATGTCGGCGCGGACGGTGGTCAGGTACAGGAACAGGGCGCCTACGACGGGTCCGAGGAGACTGCCGATCGCGACTGCCGTCAACCCGAGTTGCTGCCACAGCAAGACGATGGCCGTGAGGGCCACGGCGGGCGTCGCCAGGTTCGCCACCGCGATGCCCGCGAAGCGCTCCTCCGCCTGGCACACCGCGTACAGAATCGAGGACACGGTCGCGACAAAAGCCATGGGCGCGAGCAGGCGCAGATAGCCGACTGCGGCGGCCCGCCCACTCGGATCGAGGCCCGGCCCGGTGACTGCCACGGCCACCTCGGCGAGCAGTCCCACGAGGACGCTCGCGCCCAACCCGAACAACCCGACCCAGACGATGACGCCGCCGGCGAATCGCCGGGCCTCAAGCGGACCCGACTCGTCTCGGAGGCCGATGTAGATCGGCACCAGGGCGGTGACGACGCCGCTCGTGAGCACGCCGGCGAGGGTCGTCGGCAGCGCGAGGGCGATGAAGAGGGCGTCCAGCTCCGCCGAGACGCCCAGCTGCGCGGCGAGGAAGAGCTCACGCCCGATGGCAAGCGCCTGGGCCAAGGTGGCGCCGCCCGTCAGGATGAACGCGGAGCGACTGACGGCCTGAAGCGAGAAGGATTGGCTCACGGGCGGGTCCGGGGAGCCGGGGGCGACGACGTCAGGCAGAGGTTGCCGCAGCGGCGGTCGCGGCGTCCCGATACCAGGCCACCGTCCGCCGGATGCCTTCCTCGAAGCGCACCACGACCTCATAACCAAGCTGCTCGCGGGCACGGCTGATGTCGGCCTGCGAGTCCCGGACATCGCCGGCACGCACTGGGCCGAACAGCGGCTCGATCGGCCGGCCGGTCGCCTCGGCGATCGCCCGGACGAGATCGAGCAGGCTGCGGCGATCTCCGCAACCGATGTTGCAGGTCAGCGGCCCGGCGAGGGGCGCGCTGGCCGCCCGCAGGTTGGCCTCGACTACGTTGTCCACGTAGGTGAAGTCACGCGTGACATCGCCGGTCCCATTGATCGTCGGGCGCTCGCCGGCCAGCGCCTGCGTGATGAAACGCGGGACCACGGCCGCGTATTCGGAAGCGGGGTCCTGGCCCGGCCCAAACACGTTGAAGTACCGCAGCGCGACGGTGGCGATCCCGTTCAGCTCCCCGATCGCGTGCAGGTAGCCCTCGGCGGCCAGCTTGCTGGCGGCGTACGCCGACCGAGGGTTGGGCACCAGGCCTTCGTGGCACGGCAGGACGTCTGGACCGCCGTAGATCGAGGAGGAACCTGCCAGCACCACCCTGCGCACGCCCGCCCGCGCAGCTGCCAGCATGGTCTCGATCGTCCCCCCGGCGTTGACGTTGTTGCTGGGCATGGGCGCCAGGATCGATCGGGCGACCGACGGAATCGCGGCCAGGTGAAAGATGACCTCGCAACCAGCTGCGGCCTCGTCGAGGGCGGCCGCGTCGAGGACGCTGCCCTCGACGAATGTGATCCTTTGCCGCACCGGCGCGAGGCGTGCGGCCTCGCCGGTCGAGAGGTCATCGAGCACGTGGACCTCGGCATCGCGGTCCACGAGCGCGCGAACGAGGTGGTGGCCGATGAAACCCGCGCCGCCAGTGACGAGCGCTCTCACGCGACGGCCTTCAGGGCACTCTCCGACCATTGGCGCGCCCACAGCTCGAAGGCGAGCAGGAGCCAGAGCGTCCGGCCGTTCTCGGCGGAGCCGGCGAGGTGGGCCGTCAGGATCCCCGCGGCCGTCCCCTGGTCGAGGTGGGCCGCTACCTGTGCGTCGGGGGCAAGCACGAGGTCACGGTAGACCTCGCCAAGGCCGTCCCGGAACCAGGCGTCCAGCGGCGCCGCGAACCCAGCCTTGGGGCGCTCAACGAGCTCCGCCGGCATCAGGCTCAGGGCGATCTCGCGGAGGAGCCGCTTCGTAGAGCCTCGTGCCACCTTCGCGTCGCCTGGGAGGCGCGCGACGTACTCCCCGAGGCGATGATCGAGGAAGGGTGAGCGCGCCTCGAGCGAGTGGGCCATCGTCGCCCGGTCCATCTTCACGAGGAGGTCCTCGGGCAGGTACGACCGGGCGTCGGCCGAGAGCAGGCGGTCGATTCCGTGCTTCGGCGACTCGGCCAGGACGTCCAGGAGGTACGCATCGCGATCGGCGATCGGATCGTCGCGCAGCAGCCGCCGCCGGAGCCCGAGCCCGGCCATCGACATCAGCCGGACGTACTGAAGGTCGGCGGATTCGCCGATCCGGACCTCCAGTGCGCTGTCATCGGCGGACGGTTCGCGACCGAGGGCGATCCGTCGTGTCGTCGCGACCAGTCGCCGGATCCGAGGCGGGAGATGCTGCAGTCGATTGAGCGAGAGCTGCAGCTGGTACCGGGGGTAGCCGCCGAACATCTCGTCGCCGCCATCGCCGGTGAGGACCACTCGGACGTGCGGCGCCGTGACCTCGGCGAGCCGGAACGTCGGGATCGCCGAGGAGTCCCCGAATGGCTCGTCGAAGTGGGCGGCGAGGCGGGGCAGGACGGATAGGACGTCGAGCCGGACCGTCTCTTCGGTGTGACGGGTCCCGAAGTGTCGGGCGACCGCAGCCGCGGAGGCGCTCTCGTCGTAGCCGACCTCGTCGAACGCGATGGTGAACGTCCGAAGGTCGGCGCTCCCAGCGGCGAGCGCGAGGACCGTGCTCGAATCCATCCCGCCACTCAGGAAAAGCCCGACCGGGACATCGCTTCGGAGGCGAAGCGTCACCGCCTCGCGCAACAGCTCGAGGGTCGCTTCGCGCCGCTCGTCGGGCGAGACATCGGCCTTCGGCCGGTAGGCCAGGTGCCAGTAGCGCGCGATCTGGACCTCGCCGCCGTCCCAGGTCAGGAGGCTCGCCGGCGGGAGCTTCTGGATATCGGCGAAGATCGACCGGGGAGCGGGCACGTACTGGTACTGCAGATAGTCGGCCAGGGCCGTGCGATCGAGCTTCCTGGGCGTGGCGGGATCGAGGAGGATGGCCTTCAGCTCCGAGGCGAACAGCAGCCGCTCACCCGAACGTCGCCAGTACAGCGGCTTCTTGCCGAAGCGATCCCGGGCCAGGACGAGGCGCCGGCGCCGGCCATCCCAGATCGCGAGCGCGAACATTCCACGCAGGTGATGGACGAAGTCGTCGCCGTGGTCTTCGTAGAGGTGGGCAATGACCTCGGTGTCCCCACGGCTGTGCAGGGTGTGGCCTCGACGCAGCAGATCCTCCCGCAGCTCGACGTAGTTGTAGATCTCGCCGTTCTGCACAACCTGGATCGCCTCATCCTCACCCGAGACCGGCTGGCTGCCGGTCTCGAGGTCGATGATCGCGAGTCGCCGGGCCCCGATCGCCGCATTCGCGTCCCGAACCTGGCGTTGCTCGTCCGGCCCGCGGTGCGCCAGCGAACGGAGCATGTTGTCGAGGAGGACGGTGTCCTGCGACTGCAGGCCGTCCGAGGTCGCGATCCCCGCGATTCCACACATGTCAGCGGATGCTGCCATGTCGGTGCTTCGGCTGTCGCGGGCCGGGCCGACATCCGGGGCGCCGAGGCGCCACCATGACCTGCAACGCCGCCGCACGCCCAATCGGCGCTCGTTGCACGCGAGCAACAGACTCTGTGCTGCAAGGTTGTTTGCTAATTGACTTTGGTACTTTCGTACTGTTCCTTGGTGAACATTGGGGGCGTGTCACGTCGCGGCATTGGGGGCGCGACGTCGGGGGCATGATCGACTGACCCGTTAAGCCTGTCCGCGCGAAAGAGGGCCCTGTGACCGTCCAGGAAGTCGAGGGGACCAACCAGGGTCCCGCGCCGAGCGTCAGCACGCCCGTCGAGGCGCTGCCGCGCGTCCACACGCTCGCCCCGGAGACCGTGGTCACCATCGAGGTGGCACTTGCTCCGGCGGGCTCGCGGCCAACGCGGATCGCCGCGATCGGCGGGCCGCCGGCAGCGCTCCCGAACGACCTCGTCCAACTTCTTACGGGCGCTGACACGAGCGACGCCGACGTCCTGCTGATCTGCCCGGGCGAGGAGGACGCGGAACATCTCGGGCCGGACCTGTCGGCCCTGGGGCGGGCCTGCGCCGATGTCGTCGCGGCGGCTCGGCCGGGCCAGACGCTCATCATGACGTCGGCGAGCTACGTCGGCTGCGCGCGCGACCTCCTGCTGATCCCCCTTGCAAAGCGTGGGCTCGTCGCAGGCCGCGACATCCATGTCGCCGTCAGTCCCGAGCCGGTGCCAGGGGCCCCGAAGCGCCGCGGCCGCGTCGTCGGCGGAGCGACGGCGGCCTGCACGCTGGCGGCCGCGGCCGTGCTCGAGCCGGTCGGGCCGATCATCGCGGCGCTCACCCTCGAGGATGCCGAGGCCGCCTCAATGGCGACCGATGGTCCGAGCCGTCTTGGCGCCGTCGCAAAGCGGCTGGTCGATGTCGTCGGAGCGTCCATCGGATTGCTCCTGGCCGCACCGCTCCTGCTGGTCGTCGCCCTCGGCGTCATCTCGGACAGCCGCGGCCCGATCCTGTTCACCCAGGACCGCGTCGGCCGAAACGGGCGCCTCTTTCGCTTTCGGAAGTTTCGAACCATGACCGATGACGCGGAGGAGCGCCTCGGCGAGGTCCTCCACCTGAATACCATCCGGGGTCCCGCGATCCAGATCGACGGTGACCCGCGCGTCACGCGAATCGGGGGCTTCCTGCGACGCAGCAGCCTCGACGAGCTCCCGCAGCTGTGGAACGTGCTGGTGGGCGAGATGAGCCTCGTTGGCCCGCGCCCCGCTCCCATCGTGGAGGTCGCCGCATACAAGCCGTGGCATCGCCGCCGGCTGGCCGTGAAACCTGGGCTGACAGGGCTCGCCCAGGTTCGTGCTCGCAACTATCGCGAGTTCGACGTGAAGGCCGGCCTCGATCTCCAGTACGTTGACCATTGGTCCCCATGGCTCGACGTTCGGATCCTGCTCGAGACGGTGCCGTCGGTCCTGCGCTTCACGGGGCGGTGACCGGGCCGGGCTCGCCGGCTGGCCGGATGGAGCGCGGCCCGACGCTGCTCTTCGTCTCGACGGTCCCGCCGTTGATCCGGAACTTCTACCTGCCGTACGCGGCCCACTTTCGTGGACGCGGCTGGCGGGTGCTCCTCGCCGCAAGGGACGCTCGTCACGACGCCACGCTGCGCGCGGCCTTCGACGAGGTCGTCGATCTGCCGGTCTCGCGCTCGACGCTCGACTGGCGGAACTACACGCAAGCCTTCGTCGCGATTCGTCGGTTGCTGCTTGCAGGGCCGGACATCGTCCATGCCCATTCCCCGATCGCGGCGCTCCTCGTGCGGCTTGCCGTGGCGACGGTGCCTCGCGCTCGACGGCCTGCGGTCGTCTACACCGTGCACGGCTTCCACTTCCACCACCGCGGGCTTCGGGTGACGAACGCGATCTTCCGAACGGCCGAGCGGCTCGCCGGGCGGTGGACCGATCGCCTGATCGTGATGAACGACGAGGACGAACGCTCCGCGCGATCCGGCCACTTCGTCGCCGAGGATCGGCTCGTGCGCATGCCGGGCGTCGGCATCGACGCGGAACACTACGCACGCTCTGCGATCCAGCCGGGTGCCACCGAGGCCGCGCTCGCGGTCATCGCCGCGGCCGGGCGTCCCGTATTCGTTGTCGTCGGCGAACTCCACCGCAGGAAGCGTCACGAGGATGTCGTGAGAGCGCTGTCGGCGATGCGGCACCGCGATGCGATGCTCGTGCTGCTCGGGGATGGCCGCCGCCGCCCTGCGCTCGAGGCGCTCGTCCGCCGGCTGAAGCTCGGCGATCGCGTCCGCTTCCTCGGCTTCGTCGAGGACATCCGTCCCTACGTCGCGTGGGCCAATGCCGTGGTTCTCGCGAGCCTCCGCGAAGGACTCCCCCGTGCAGTCATGGAGGCGATGGCCCTCCAGGTCCCGGTGATCGTCTCGGCATCTCGTGGCAACGTGGACCTGGTCGACTCGACGTGCGGTTTCGTCGTGCCGTTCGGCTCTGTCGCCGGACTCGCCGGCGCGATGGATCAGGTGCTCGACGATCCCTTGACGGCCGCCACCCTGGGCCGACGTGGGCGGGAGCGCATCGTGTCCGGATACGGGCTGGCGGAAATGATCGCGCGGCACGACTCGCTGTATGGGGAGCTCCTGGAGGAGCGCTCGTGGGGCTCAGCGATCCTGGCGAACCAGTGATCGGTAGAGGTCCAGGGTCGCCTCGGCGAGGACGGCCGGCGTGAAGGCCCGGGCTCGAATCGCGGCCGCGGTACCGAGACGGGTCCGAGCAGCTGAATCACCGACGAGCCCCTCGATGGCAGCCGACAACGCCGCGGGGTCCCGCGCTGGGATCAGGACGCCGGAGACGCCGTCCTCGAGGATCTCGGCCGTGCCGCCAACGGCGGTGGCGACGATCGGCAGGCCGGCCGCGGCTGCCTCCAGGACCGCGTTGGGAAGGCTCTCGCTGTCCGACGCCTGAACCGCGAGATCGAAACCCGGGTACAGAGGACGGGCATCGCCGGAGTCGACATCGAGCCGCACCACCTCTTCGAGCCGGTGTGCCGCGATCTGTCGCTCGAGGTCAGAGCGCAACGGCCCATCGCCCACGATGACGACTCGCAGCTCGGGTCGTCGTTTGGACACGGCAGCGGCCGCCGCAACGAGCTCGGGCAAGCCCTTGCCCGACTGCAGGCTCCCGACGCAGCCGACGACGCAGTCGCCCGGCCCGAAGCCCCAGCCGGCTCGGATGCGGTCTCGCGCCTGGACGTCAATGGCGGGTGGCACGACGGCGTTGCGAATGACGTGAACGGCCGCAGGATCGATGCCATCGACCGCGACGAGGTCGTCCGCGGCGGCCTGGGAGTTCGCCACGAAGGCATCGGCGCGACGCATTGCGAGGGTTGCCACGAGCCGGCGGGCGGCCGTTCGCGGCCGGGCAACATCCGCGAGCGATCTTCGACCGGCCATGAACACTGGCACGCGGGCGAGGGGCTGGGCAAGGCCGACGAGCGTCAGAGCCGGAACCAGCCACGCGTCGACGAGATCCACGTCCCGCGTCAGGCGGACGTACGACCGGACGGACCGCGCCAGCGCCAGGGCACAACGGATGCCGAGTCCCCGGCACGTCGCGGCCTGAAGCCCGAGGACGTGCACCGGCACGCCGAGGGCCTCGGCCTCGTCTGCCAGTGGCCCGCGCTCGGCCAACAGGATAAAGCGGAGCTCGACGTCGTCACGCGGGAGCGCCCCGGCCAGGATCAGCATCTGGCGCTCCGCGCCGCCGCGGCGCAGGCTGGGGCTGACCAGTGCCACGCGCAATGGGGCTCTGGCTCCCGGGCGTCGTCGCCGTCCGGTCAACTGGGCGCCCCGCGATGGTCGGCGGCCGTCAAGACGCGGCCTCGGCAGCGCGCGGAGCATCTCCGCGCGGGCCCGACTCCCAGGCCGCGACAAGGGCAGCCGTGATGACGAGGATGGGCAGGGCGGAGGCCTGGAACGAGGTCGGCGGCTCGAGGAACAGGGAGCCGACCGCGAAGGCGAGCAGAACCGCGAAACCCACGGTCCGAGGCGCGATCGGTCGGCGACGGAGCGCCAGCGCGACCGCGAGCAGTGCGGGTAGCCAGAGCGCCGCGCCCACCAGGCCCTGCTCGGCAAGGACGTTGACGTACCAGTTGTGCGAGAAGGTCGCGCCCAGGTTGCCGGAAAACCTGGCACTGACGAAGGAGTAATGACCGAAGCCGACCCCGAACAGCGGCGATGTCGCCCAGACCTGTGGGCCCGCGAGGACGGTGGCCGCTCGCTCCCGATCGCTCTCGGCCGCCTGCTGCAGCGCTTCAGCGGACGGCGAATCGCCAGCGGATGCGAGCCGATAGTTGGAAAGCACCGGGTACACGAGGACGAAGGCGAGGAGGATCGTGGCGATGGCGACGACGCCGGCGACCCGGAACCGGATGAAGGCGAGCAGCGAGGTGCCGGCGAGCAGCGTGATGATCCCGCCACGTGACAGCGTGAACACGAGCGCACCGACGCAGACGCCCGCCGCGAGCAGCAGCCCCGCGCGCAGGCGCGGTGACCTGGTGACGGCGCACCAGGCCAGGGCGGCCGTGGTGGCCAGCGCCTCGACGAAACCGAAGTAGTTCGGGTTGCCGAACGTCCCCACGGCGCGGACGCCGAACTCGTTGTCGGCCACGAGCCCGACGAGCAGAGGAGGCAGGCTGACCGAGACATCGCTGATGATCCCGAGCACGGCGGCGAGGACGGCGGACGCGATCACGGCCCCAATGACTGCTCGCGGATCACGATCCGGGAGCACCAATGCCGCGGCGAGGATCAGGCCGAAGCCACCCGACATCTGGAGAAATTGATAGCCGACCAGGTGGCCGACGTCGCCGGAGTAGCCACCGGCGAGCTCGGGCAGCTGCTGTGCGAAGCTGTAGAGCTCGTATGCACCGAGCAGCGCCAGGGGCAGCGTGATCCGCAGCCGCGGTCGGTCGATCGGCAGCCGGTACACCCAGCCGAGGAGGATCGCGCCTGCCAGGAGGATCGGCAGACCGGGTGTGGGCACGCCATCAGGCGGCCGCAGGGTTGCCGTGAGGGCCGCGATCAAGAGGCCGGTGTACGGCGCGACGACGGCTGTTAACAGGATCGCGGCTGACGACGCGAGCACGAGTGCCTGCACGTGGAGCGCCATGCTGCCGACCAGCAGGCCGGCGAGCGCCGCGGCCACGAGGATAGGGGTTAGCGGGGATGTGGGCGCGCCTTCCTCGACGCTCGGCCGGCCGGTTGTTGCGGCGACAGGCGCGGCCACCGACCGGGTGGTCAGCGCGGCATCGACACGGCCTGCCGGCGGAGTTGGCGGGGGACTCGGCGGCGCCACGATCGGCGTGACGGTGAGCGTCGCTTCTGCCGTCGTGCCCAGGGTGTCCCGCGCACTGACGGCGTGACGGCCCGCGCCACGCGGGGCGGGGATCACGCGGGTGAACTTGCCGGTCCTGCCCGACCTGAAGGTCTGCTCTGCCCCGCCGTCGATCGACAGGTAGACGGTCCGCCGCTTCCCGAAGCCCGCCCCTGCGACCGTGACCTCGGCTGCCTCGACGGACGTCGTCGGGGTGAGGGTCAGCGTGCTCATGCCGGAGGACCTACGGCCCATCGGTGACGTCGTGAGAGGGTGCGCTCACCCCGGCTTCGACGAAGTCGCGCGGTCCTCGTCGGGCGCCGCCGCCGCGTAGGTGATGTAGGCAGCCCCGTCGACGTCGCGCGCCACGCGGTTGAGGACCACGCCCAGGATCTGCGCGCCCGCCCGGACCAGCGTGTCCCGAGCCCGGACCACGGATTCGCGTCGACTCTTGCCGGCATCGACGACGATGATGGTCCCATCGACGCGGGCGCTGAGGATGGCGGCATCGGCGACAGCCTGGAGAGGCGGAGTGTCGATCACGATCAGATCGAAGTCGGCTGCGAGCTGTTCGAGGATCGCGCCAAAGCGGTGCGAACCGAGAATCTCGGCGGGGTTTGGCGGGAGCGGACCACTCGTCAGGATCGTGAGGTGGCCCTGCTCGGTCATCTGAACGACGCGAGCGGGGTCGAGGTTGGGATCGAGCACAAGGCTCGTGACACCGCGTGCGTTCGTTGCGCGAAAGATCGTGTGCACGCCCGGGCGCCGGAGGTCGGCGTCGATGAGGAGCACGCGCCGGCCCGCCTGCGCGAAGACCAGCGCCAGGTTTCCGGCCGTGACCGTCTTCCCTTCCGAAGCCGTCGCGCTTGCGACGAGGAGCGTCCGAATCGGTCTGTCGACGCTCGTGAAGTCGACGTTCGCGCGGATCGACCGGTAGGCCTCGGCCGCCGGCGAACGCGGATTGACGAGGGTCACCAACCGATAGACCTCGTTGACGCTCCGATCGCCCCGCAGCCGTCCGATCGAACCGAGCGTTGGCAGGCCCAGCACCTCTTCTACGTCCTCCGGCCGCTTCAGCGAATCATTGAGGTACTCCGCGGCGAACAAGATCGCGGTCGCCAGGAGCAGTCCGAGGATGCCGGCCAGGATCGTCAACAGGAAGCGGCTGGGCGCGGAGGGTGACGTCGGCGCGACGGCCGGCTCGATGAGCGTCAGGAGGTTCGAGGCGGTCGTCGACTGGAATCCAAGCAGGGAGGCGTACGTCGACCGGAGGCTCGCCAAGCGGTCCTGCAGCGCGAAGAGATCGGCTTGATCCCGCGGGGTGGGCGAAGTGATCGCCTGCAGTCGCGCGGCCTCCATGCTGGCGGATTCGATCTCCGTCCGCGTTGCCTGCAGGTCTTCGTCGATGGCTTTCGCGAAGTCGACTTGCTGACCCGAGACCGTGGGCGACGCGGCGATCACCTGGTTCGCAACCTCGTTCGCGATCGCGGCTGTCTCGGCGGCATCGCGGCCCCGCACGACGATCGTCAGGAATGCGGTCGTCTGTGACGGCTCGGCGTCGATCCGGGGCAGAAGGTCGTCCGCCGTCGTCTTGAGCCCGAGGGTCGAGATAACCGCGTCGAGGATTGGACGCCGCGTCGCGAGGCTGGCATAGGTCAGCGTCAGCCGCTGCGATGTCAGCAGCTGGTTGTAGTCGGGATTGACCGACGACAGCGACTGGCCGATGAGAATGGTGGCCCGCGCCTCGTACTGCCTGGGCGCGAGCGTGGCTGCCAGGAGGCCAGCTCCCCCGAAGGCAATCGTCACCAGGAGGATGAGCCAGAGGCGCGTACGAACGATATGCAGCTGGCGACGGAGATCCACGCTGGTGGCAGCCTCCTGGCGGCGTTTGAATGGGTGCCAGTCGCGGCTACCACGCCGCCGCTCGAAACCTGACTATACGCCACGAGGGCAGATGATCTGGACGAGGGCAGATGATCTGGCCCGTCGGGCATGCAATCATCGCGCGGTGGACGTCGCCTTCGGCGCTTCAGCCCGTTGCCGCCCGGCCCGATGAAGGTCGTGTTGTTCTGCGGCGGGCGGGGCATCCGCCTGCGCGAGCACAGCGAGACGGTGCCAAAGCCGATGGTCACCATCGGCTACCGGCCGATCCTGTGGCACGTCATGCGCTACTACGCCCATTACGGCCACCGCGAGTTCATTCTCTGCCTCGGATATAAGGCCGACGTGATCAAGCGCTACTTCCTCGACTACGAGGAGGCGCTCAGCAACGACTTCGTCCTGAACGGCAGCGACCGGAAGGTCGAGCTGCTCGGGCGTGACATGGACGACTGGGAGATCAGCTTCGTCGACACCGGCCTCAATGCCACGCTGGCCGAGCGACTCTGCGCCATCCGGCCGCATCTCGGCGGAGACGACGTCTTTCTCGCCAATTACGCCGACGTCCTTACCGATGCGCCGCTCAACGACCTCGTCGACGACTTCGCGAATGGCGACGCGATCGCCGCCTTCCTGTCGATTCGGCCAACGAACTATTCCTTCCACATCGTGCGGATGCGCGACGAGCGGCGGGTCGCCGGCGTGGAGGACGTCACGAGCGCAAACCTCTGGATCAACGGCGGCTATTTCATCCTGCGCCATGAGATCTTCGACTACATCCGGCCGGGCGAGGAGCTGGTCATGGAGCCCTTCGCGCGCCTGGCGGCTGAGGACCGGCTGATCAGCTACCCGTACACCGGATTTTGGGCGCCGCTCGACACGATCAAGGACATGCGGACCCTCGAAGAGCAGAACGAGACCGGCTCACCGCCGTGGGCCGTGTGGCAGCGGCATTCCGGATGAGGCGGGCTAGGCCATGTTGACCGTGCTCCCCGAACGCGACGATCCGTACCGTCTCCTGGTGCTGGGGGCCCATCCGGACGACATCGAGATCGGCTGTGGGGCGACGCTCATGAGGCTGGTGGCCGATCACCCGTCGGCCCGGCTCCGCTGGGTGGTCTTTTCCGGCGAGGATGCCAGGGCCGACGAGGCGCGGAGGAGCGCGGACGACCTCGTGGGCGACCCGGCCCGCGTAGCCCTCACCCTCCACGGCTACCGCGATGGCTTCTTCCCGTACGACGGCGCGTCAATCAAGGAGGCGTTCGAGGCGATCAAGGGATCGTTCGAGCCTGATCTCATCCTGACCCATCGGCTTGAGGACGCCCATCAGGACCACCGGCTCATCGCCGAGCTGACGTGGCAGACCTTCCGATCGGCGATGATCCTCGAGTACGAGATCCCCAAGTACGAGGGCGACCTTGGACAGCCGAATCTCTTCGTGACGGTGAGCCCGGACCTGGCGGACCGCAAGGTGCAGCACCTGCTGACCGCCTTCCCCACCCAGCGTGATCGCCGCTGGTTCAGCGAGGATCTGTTCAGGGCAACGCTCAGGCTGCGGGGGATCGAGTGTGCCTCGCCCAGCGGCCTAGCCGAGGGATTCACGTGCCGAAAGGTGACCATGTGACCGCGCAGGCCGCCGGCGGCGCCTTCTGGCGCGATCGCCCGACGCTCGTCACCGGGGCGACGGGCCTGCTGGGCGGCTGGCTCGTCGCTCGATTGGTCGACGCTGGCGCGGATGTCGTCTGCCTGGTGCGCGACTGGGTTCCCGACTCGCAGCTCGTGCGCGCCGGCCTGTTGGAGCGCACGAAGCTGGTACGCGGCGACGTCCGTGACCAGGCCGTCCTGGAGCGGACAGTCGGCGAGTACGAGATCGACACCGTGTTCCACCTTGCCGCGCAGACCATCGTGGGGATCGCCAATCGCAACCCGATCTCAACATTCGAGACCAACATCGCCGGCACCTGGCGGCTGCTCGAGGCGGCGCGCCGGAGCCCGACCGTCAAGCAGATCGTGGTCGCTTCCTCGGACAAGGCCTACGGCAGCCACGATGTCCTCCCCTACACCGAGGAGGCGCCGCTCGTCGGCCGGCACCCGTACGACGTGAGCAAATCGGCGGCCGATCTGGTCGCCCAGTCGTATGCCGCGACCTACGATCTGCCGGTCGGGATCACCCGCAGCGGGAACCTCTACGGTGGCGGGGATCTCAACTGGAGCCAGCTGATCCCGGGCACGATCCGCTCGATCCTGCGCGGCACGCGCCCCGTCATCAGGTCCGATGGCACGTACGTCCGCGACTATTTCTACGTCGAGGACGGCGCCGCCGCGAACATGGCGCTCGCCGAGGGATTGGCGCGCGATTTTGAGTTGCGCGGCGAGGCGTTCAATTTCTCGAACGAGCTCCAGATGACCGTCCTCGAGGTCGTCGAGCGCATCCTGGGCCTCATGGGCTCGGATCTCGAGCCCGAGATCCGCAACGAGGCGACGCACGAGATCCGGCATCAGTACCTCAGCGCGGAGAAGGCCAGGCGAACGTTGGGCTGGGAGCCACTCTTCACGCTGGACGCCGGGCTGCGTCGCACCATCGACTGGTACGCGGAGCTCCTGGCTTCGGGCCGATGATCATCACCGATGCCGGGCTGGCGGGCGCTTGCATTGTGGAGCTCGAGCGGCGCGAGGACGAACGCGGCTTCTTCGCGCGCAGCTGGTCTGTGGGCGAGTTCGCCGCCCACGGGCTGAACCCCAGTCTGGTCGAATGTGACATCTCCTTCAATCACCGCAGGGGCACGCTCCGCGGAATGCACTACCAGGCGGCGCCGCACGCGCAGGCAAAGGTCGTCCGATGCACTGCAGGCGCGATCTACGACTGCATCATCGACCTGCGCCCCGACTCGCCGACCTTCACGCGCTGGGTGGGGGTCGAGCTCGACGCCGAGAATCGCCGCGCCCTCTACGTCCCGGAGGGTTTCGCTCACGGCTTCCAGACCCTGGTCGACGGAGCCGAGGTCGCCTACCAGATGTCGGCGGTCCACGTGGCGGACGCCGAGCGCGGCGTGCGCTGGGACGATCCGGCTTTCGGGATCATTTGGCCGGAGCCGGTTCGCGTGATCAGCGAGCGAGACCGTACGTATCCGGACTTCGTCACGCAGGCCGCGCGCTAGGCGGTCAGGACTCCGCCGCAGCCTTGGCGCCGTCGGCCTCGCGCCTCCAGACGGCCCACGGCGCCTGTCCGGACTCCTCGAGCGCCACGAGTTCCTGTACGTCACGCAGCGTGTTCATCGGGATCCAGAAGCCGTCGTGGCGGAAGCTCGTGAGCTTGTTCTCGGCCAGCAGCCGCTGGAAGGGCTCGTCGGGCAGGTCTCCGTCGCCGGCCTGGATGTAGTCGAAGATCTCCTGCCGAAGCACGAAGAAGCCGTTGTCGATCCAGACGTCGGAGCTCGAGACATCCCGGAGCAGGGTCACGCTGCCGTCCTCGGCCTGCTCGACCACGTGGAACGGCCCGCGCTGCCGGACCGCCATGAACGAGGCGACCTTGTCCGGGTGCCGGCGGAAGTCGTCGACGATCGCCTCCATCGACGCATCCGAGACGATGTCGCCGTAGTTGGCGCAGAAGATCTCTTCGCCCCTTACGTGCTCGCGGACGGCGCGCAGCCGCTGGCTGATCGTGGCGTTCACCCCGGTGTCCGCGAACGTGATCGTCCAGTCGCGGATATCGGCCTGGAGGAGTCGGACGTCCCCTGTGCCGGCCGAGAGGACGAAGTCGTTGGAGAGCGCCTCGCTGTAGTCCAGGAAGTAGCGCTTGATCAGGTCGCCACCGTAGCCCAGGCAGAGCACGAAGTCGCGCATTCCCCAATGGGCGTACCAGCGCATGACGTGCCACAGGACCGGCCGGTAGCCGATCATGACCATCGGCTTGGGCACCGGTCGATCGTGCTCGGTGAGCCGCAGCGGCGCGCCGCCGCAGAACAGCACGACCTTCATCGCGGCATGTCGGCCGGAGAGTCGACGTCGTCGAGGGTGGGAATGGGCACGACCAGGCGTGTGCCGGTGGCGCGGAGCGGGGCCAGCTGCGCGGCGATCTCCGAGCGGAGATTCCACGGCAGGACGAGCACCACGTCCGGGCGAGCCTCGTCGAGGGCCTCCGGCGGACGGATCGGAATGTGCATCCCGGGGGTGAATCGTCCGTGCTTGTGGGGGTTGCGGTCGACGGTGAACGGCAGCAGGTCGGGCCCGATGCCGCAGTAGTTCAGGAGGGTATTCGCCTTACCCGGGGCGCCGTAGCCGGCGATCGAGTGGCCGGCTTCGCGCTCCGAGATCAGAAATGCAAGCAGCGCGCGCTTGGTCGCCGCGACGCGCTCAGCGAAACCCGCATGGCCGGCCACGCTGTCGTAGCCCGCGGCGGCCTCGCGCTCGAGGAGAGCCGCCACGCGCGGACTCGGCGGCCGCCGGTCGGCGTCATGCGCCGCGAGGACCCGGAACGAGCCGCCGTGGGTCGACAGCTCCTCGACGTCGATGACACGCAGCCCGTGGCGGGCCAGCGCCGCGGACGCCGTGCGCAGGGTGAAGTACGAGAAGTGCTCGTGGTAGATCGTGTCGAACTCGTTTCGCTCGACGAGCCGTGGGAGGTGCTGGACCTCGATCGACAGCGTTCCGCCGTCGGCCAGCAGAGCCGCAAGCCCGGCGGTCACGTCGTCCAGGTCCGGCACGTGGGCGTAGACATTGTTCGCCACGATGAGGTCCGCCGGGCCGTGCTCCCCGCGGATCTCCGCGGCGAGCTGCCGTCCGAAGAACTCGTCGACCGTCGGGATGCCCCGGGCGCGGGCGACCTCGGCGATGTTGCGGGCCGGGTCGATCCCGAGCACCGGGATGTCGCGTGCCAGGAAGTGCTGGAGGAGGTAGCCATCATTGCTGGCGACCTCGACCACCCGGCTTTGCGGCCCCAGGTCGAGCCGTTCGATCATCGCCTCCGCGAAGGTCCTTGCGTGGGCGACCCAGCTGTCCGAGTACGAGGAGAAGTAGTAGTACTCCCGGAAGATCTCGTCCGGCGGCACGTACGACGGTAACTGTACAAGGAGGCAGCTGGAGCAGATCCGGACATGGAGCGGATAGAACGGCTCCATATCGTCGAGCTGGTCGGCGGTCAGGAAGCGTTCGCACAGCGGCGACATGCCGAGGTCGACGAACGTCGTCTCGAGGGACGCGCCGCACAGGCGACACGACACCACGCTCGGGTGCAGTGCGGTGACGGCGTCGGAGACGAGCGTGCCCTGCGACATCGGCGGAGAGTGTATCGGCTGGCCAGTCTCGCCCCGGCGCACGATCCGGGGAGTGGTGCGCGCACGCAGCGGCTCGGCGCGGCTGGCCGTACCCTGTAGCGCGCGCCCAGCCGCCTGCACGACGCGGTCCGCATGGAGCGAGAGCGAGCTGAGCGCATGTCCACCTCGCCGCTCGAAAGCGGGCCGTACGGAACGATGAGCGAGTTCTTCGACCCGACGGCCATGGACGAGGAGGGCAACGGCTTGCTGAGGTTGTACCCGGCCGGCCCCAAGGGTTCGGACGACCGGCCCATGTCGCAGAGCTTCACGGTGGGGGCGGGCGACACCTACACCGTATTCGTGACGACGTCCGGCCCGCCGGATGGCGGTTTTGGCAGGGACGGCGATCTCCGGTCGATCATGGTCGCTCTGGAGCCATAGCGGCCGACCTTGACCGAGACGCGGCAGCTCTCCACGGCGGTCGCCCGCCGCTTCCTCGTCCTCCGCCACCTCCTCGCGCCGCCACGGTCGCTGCCGGCGGAACGCGAGAGTGTCCTCGCCGTCGTCGATCGACTCGGCTCGCTCCAGTTCGACCCGCTGGAGGTCGCGGGCCGGAACCATGACCTGGTCCTGCTCGCCCGCATCGGGGGTTACCGCCGGGACTGGACCGACCACTGGCTGTACGAGGACCGGCGCCTCTACGAGACCTACAACAAGAGCCTGTCAATCGTGCCCGTGGCGGAGCTGCCCTGGTATCGCTACGTCTGGGACCGGATGCAGGCCCGGCACGAGGCCGGCGCCTTCGATGACCACGCCCCGCTCGTCGAGGAGCTGCTGGCTCGAATCCGCGACGGTGGATCGCTGCTCCCGCGGGACGTCGGCGCGCGGGAGGCGATCGACTGGTACTGGCGCCCGACCAACCAGGTGCGCGCGATCCTCGAGGCGCTCGCGGAGGTCGGCACCCTCGGCATCGCTCGCCGCGAGGGCAACCTGCGCGTGTACGACCTCATGGAGCGTCTCCTCCCGCCGGAGGTGCTCGCGGAGCGCCGCCCGAAGGAGGATCAGCAGGCCCATCGCCTCCTGGCCCGGTATCGGGGCAACGGCCTGCTCGGTGCGTCCGGCAACCAGGAGCTCTGGGTCGGCGGCACCGGCTATGCGGCGGACCGGGCAGCCGTCCGGGCCAAGTTGATGGACGAAGGCCGGCTCGTCCCGGTCCAGGTGGAGGGCCTGCGAGGCGAGCGCTTCGTCGTTGCGGAAGACGCCGGGTACCTCGACGCGGCAGAGCGTGAGATCCGGCAGGCCGCTTCACCTGGTGGCAAAGACCCGGCCGTCGCGTTCCTGGCGCCGCTGGACCCGCTGTGCTGGGATCGCGACCTGCTGCGCCGGCTGTTCGAGTTCGACTACGTGTGGGAGGTGTATGTCCCGGCCGCGAAGCGACGCTGGGGCTACTACGTCCTGCCGGTCCTGTACGGCGACCAACTCGTCGGGCGCATCGAGCCGCGGCTGGACCGCCGGGCTGGCACGCTGCGGGTCGCCGGGCTGTGGTGGGAACCTGGCTTCAACCCGTTGGATGCACCGGGTTTCGTCGCCGCCTTCGCCGATGCGCTGATCGCGCACCGCGACTTCGGCGACCTCACGGCGATCTCGTTCCCGCCGGGATCGCGCCACCGCGCCCTCGCGACGGCGGTCCGCGGCGCTCTCGAGGTGCGTGGCTCGAAGCCGAAGCCTGTGGGACGATGTACCCGTCGAAGCGGCGGCGGCTCGATCGCTCGCAAGCCGACCCGGAAGGAGGCATCCGATGGCTGAGGTCCGCACCGCGAACGTCATCTGGAGCGGCGACCTGGTCAACGGCTCCGGGATCATCACCTACGTCACCAGCGGCGTCTTCTCGCGCCTGCCCATCAGCTGGGCCTCGAGAACCTCCGCCCACGACGGCAAGACGAGCCCCGAGGAGCTGCTCGCCGCGGCCCACGCCTCGTGCTTCTCGATGGCCTTCTCGGCCAGGCTCGCCAAGAACGACACGCCGGCGACGACCCTCGACGTCCGCGCCGAGGTCACCTTCGAGCAGCTCGAGAGCGGCTGGAAGGTCGCAGCCTCGAAGCTGATCGTGAAGGGCACGGTCCCGGGCATCGACAAGGCGACGTTCGATCGCCTGGCCGAGGATGCCAAGGAGAACTGCCCCATCTCCGGCGCCCTGCGCGGCAACGTCCAGCTCTCGGTCGAGCCGACGCTCGTCGAAGCCTGATCGCGTGTTCACCCGCTGGGGTGGCTTCGTCTATCGCCGCCGGCGCTGGCTGGCGCTCTTCGCGATCGTCGTGGCCGCGGCATTCGGGTCGCTCGCCGGGGGCGCGACCGACCACCTGACCACCGGCGGCTGGCTCGATCCGAAGTCCGAATCCGCCCAGGTGTCCGACCGCCTCGAGCGGGACTACGGCGCGGGCCGGACCGCCTTCATCGCCCTCTTCGAATCGACCGACCGGAACGCCGACGCGACGGCCGCCGGCTTCCAGGCCGCGGTCGCCGCGGCTCTCGAACCCGTACTCCAGGTCGAGGGCGTCACCGGCGCCACCGGCTACGCCCAGACGCACGATCCGCGGTTCATCAGCGTCAAGGGCGACAAGGCATACGTGCTGATCGGGCTCGACGTCGACGAGGATCGCTCCATCGACCTCGTGACCCCGGTCAAGGATGCCCTCCGGACGGCGACGCCTACCGGCTTCGACGTCAAGCTCACCGGCTTCGGCCCGATCCAGCAGGACTCGGCGCGCCTGTCCGAGGAGGACCTGACCCGCGCCGAGACGGTGTCGCTGCCGATCGCGGCGCTGGTGCTCATCCTCGTGTTCAGCTCGCTGATCGCTGCCGGCATGCCGCTGCTCGTCGCCGGCCTCGCCATCCCGACCTCGCTGGGAGTGATCAGCCTTGTCGCCCAGCAGACGGAGATGAGCATCTACGTCCTGAACATCGCCACGATGCTTGGCCTGGCGCTGGCGATCGACTACTCGCTGTTCCTCACCAGCCGGTTCCGCGAGGAGCTGGCGCGCGGCCGGACCGTCGAGCAGGCGGTGGAACGGGCGGTCGGGACGGCGGGGAAAGCGGTCCTGTTCTCCGGCGTGGCGGTCGCGATCGGCCTGTCCGGCCTGCTCTGGTTCCAGGCGAGCGGCCTGAGCTCGATCGGGCTCGGCGGCGCGATCGTCGTCCTCGCCTCGGTCTTCTACAGCCTGACCTTCCTGCCGGCGATCCTGGGCATGCTCGGGCCGCGGGTGAACGCCCTGTCGGTTGCCGGGCTCCTGCGCCGGCTCGGGCTGCGGCGCGAGCGCGCGGGCGAGATTCGCCGGTCCCGCTGGGAGCAGGTCGCGCACGGCGTGATGCGCCGCCCAATCGCGGTGCTCGTGCCGGTGCTCGCCTTCCTGCTGCTGGTCGGCTCGCCGTACCTGCGCCTCCAGCAGGGCGTGCCCGACGCGACGGTCTACCCCGCCGGCGTCCCGAGCCGCGACGCGTGGGTCGCGCTCCAGACCGAGTTCCGCGCCGGCGAGACGACGCCGATCGTCATCCTGCTGGACACGAAGGACGGCCCGACGACCGAGGCGACGATCCTGGCCGTGAGCGCGATCGCCAACCGTCTCGCGGAGATCGACGGAATCGATCGCGTGGAGGGGCCGTTCTCGCTGATGAACCGCGAGGCCGGAGCGCCGTTCGACGCGGCGGCGGTCGCGCAGCTCTACAACCAGCCCGGTCCGCTGCCGCCGGACCTCGCCGCCGGAATCGCCCGGTTGAAGGACGCGTACATTCGCGGCAACACCGTGCGGCTCGATGCCATCAGCCCGTACAAATCGTCCGAGCCGGCGGGCACCGCGCTGATCTCGCGCGTGCGCGCGGTCCAGCTCGATCCCGCAATCACCCGGATGCAGGTCGGTGGCGCCGCGGCCGTCGGCGAGGACTTCCTGATCGCCCAGTCGCAGCGCATCCCGTGGGCGGTGGGCACGACCCTGCTCGCCTCGGCGGTGATCCTGTTCCTGCTGTTCGGCTCGCTCGCGATCCCGCTCAAGGCCGTCGTGATGACGCTCCTGTCCCTCACCGCCAGCTTCGGCGCCCTCGTCTGGATCTTCCAGGAGGGCAACCTGCACGAGCTGCTCCGGTTCGAGCCGCTCGGGTACACGATCGCCGGCAACCCGATCATCATGTTCGCGGTCCTGATCGGCCTATCGATGGACTATGAGGTCCTCCTCCTGTCGCGCATCCAGGAGTCGTACCGGCGGACGGGCGACAACGCGACCGCGGTCGCCGAGGGACTCTCGCGGACGGCCGGGGTGATCACGGGCGCGGCCCTGATCATGGTCACGGTCTTCGCCGCCTTCGCCCTCGCCGACACGATCACGATCAAGAGCATCGGCGTGGGCATGGCGCTCGCCGTGGCGCTCGACGCGACCATCGTCCGCGTCCTGCTCGTGCCCGCCACGATGCGCCTGCTCGGTCGATGGAACTGGTGGGCGCCCGGCCCGCTCGGCCGGCTGGCGGAGCGGTTCGGCTTCAGCCACGTCGAGGACGAGGAGGATCTCGCCGCCGCGTCGGGGGACGGCCACGAGCCAGGCGAGCCCGCGGCGGCCCCCGCCTGATCGCCAGCGGCGCCCGTGCTTGGGCGAGCACGCTCGCCGCCGGGAGATTCCCGGATGCTCCCCGGGGTAGCACTGGAGACGACCCAACCGTCGCCGTGCCCGGCGAGGTCCGTTCACGGAACCGAATTCCTCTCGGACGCTACCGGCGGTGTCGTCCGGCACAAAGACGTGGGGCCGGTGACCCTCGAGGGCCGGTTCACCTCGCCGAACGCTACCCAGGGTGTCATTCGGGCAATTTCGCGGATGACACTCGCAACCCCACGCGCCGTTGTCGCACACTGCCGTTTCGAACCGTGGAGGGAGAACGCTCATGGATACGCCCGATCGCGAGCCGGAACCGCTGCGGACCACGCAACCCGGCGACGCGCCGCCGCCTGCTGCCGAGGCCGGCGGGATGCGCGCCTACACCTGGGAATGGGGCCGGGAGGACGATCGGCGCCCTCGGTTGCCGTGGATCGGCATCTTCCTGCTGGTCTACGGCGCGCTGCTCCTCGTCGAGCGGCTGGTGCCGCAGTACCTCACCCAGGCCAATCTCCTGGTCCTCGCGGCGGGCCTCGCGTTCCTGATCCTGTGGCTCCTCCGGCGCGGGACCTTCTCGCTCTACGCCGGCGCGTTCCTCACCGCGTCGGCCGTCCCCGGCCTCATCAAAAGCCTCGGCTACACAGCGGGCACCGGCGTCGGGACGCTGGCCTACGGCGTCGCGTTCCTGTTCATCGCCCTCGTCCGCGCCTCGCGGGGCGGCGGCATCGGCTGGCAGGCCGTGATCGGCATCATCCTCGTGGCGCTAGGCGGCTCCGAGCTCGCGCTCCCCGACGCGGCGTCGCTGGTGCTGCCAATCCTGCTGGTCGCCTTCGGCCTCGTGCTCCTAACTCGCCAGCGGAGCTGAGCCTCAGGGCAGCCCCGTCCGGGGGCTCGCCGAGCGCTAGGTCGAGGCGAGCACGGCCTCGGTGACCTGCTCGATCGCCGCAGTCAGTCGATCGGCGATGGCGACGAGCTCGTCGTCGGTGACCACGAATGGCGGCCCGAGCACGATTGCGTCGCCGTTCGTCCCGTCGGCGAGACCTGTCCCCGAGTAGAGCAGCACCCCCGCCTCGCGACCCGCCTGCAACACGCGCTCCGCGACCCGCTCCGAGCGCGGAAACGGCGCTCGCGTCTCGCGATCTGCCACGAGCTCAACCCCGAGCAGCAGGCCCCGGCCGCGGATCTCGCCGACGTTCGGATGCCCGCCGAGGCCGGCCTCGAGCAAACCCTTGAGCCGTTCGCCCTTCGCGGCACTCGCCTCGACCAGGGCTTCCTCCTCGAGGATTCGCAGCACCTCGCCAGCCACCGCCGAGCCGACGACGTGGTGCGAGTAGGTGAAGCCGTGGACGAACCCGCCGCCATCGAGCACCGTGTCACGGATCGCCCCTGCTGCCGCGACGAGCCCGAACGGGAAGTAGCCGGAGGTCGCACCCTTCGCCCCGACCAGGATGTCCGGGCGGATCACCCAATGGTCCATCCCGAACCAGCGGCCGGTGCGCCCGAAGCCGGTCATGACCTCGTCGGCGATGAGCAGCACGCCGTGCCGGCGACACACCTCGGCGATCGCCGGCCAGTAGCCGTCGGGCGGCTCGGCGGCGGCGAGCGTCGCGCCCACGATCGGCTCGGCCACGAAGGCAGCGACGGTGCCGGGACCAGCGGCCTCGATCGCGCGATCCAGCTCGTCCGCCAGCTCGACGGAATCGCCGAGCGCGTTGGCGCCGGGCTCCCCGGCGCGATACGGGTACGCGGCCGAGACGTGCCGGAACCGCCCGAGCCATGCCTCGTACGGCCGGCGCAGCGGCTTGCGACCCGACAGGTCCAGCGCGCCCAGCGTGTTGCCGTGGTAGCTCCCCCAGCGAGCGATGACGATCCAGCGCTCAGGGTCGCCACGTGCGACGTGGTAGGCGCGGGCCAGCTTGAGCGCCGATTCCATCGCCTCGGAGCCGCCTGCGACCGGGTAGATCGCCGGGTCCTCGAGGAGGAGGTGCGGCGCGAGCGCCGCCGCGTATCGCTCCAGCGGCTCGCTCGTGAACGCCGTCCCGTGGGCATACGCGATGCGTCCGGCCTGGTCGGCCATCGCCTGGGCCACGGTCGCCCGCCCGTGCCCGATCCCAACCACGACCGCGCCCCCGGCGGCGTCGAGATACGCCCGCCCGTCGGCGTCCCAGATCGTCGTGCCCTCGGCGCGGACGGCCACGGGCAGCGCGGGATCCGTCGAGCGGCGGAAGACGTGGCTGGCCACGGCGCGAACAAGCGTACGGGGTTCGCCCGGCCTCGAGCAGAAAGGCGCGCTGCTATCCGGCGCCCACCATCCGCTCGAGCAACAGGAAACCGGCGTCGCTCCCGACCCAGCGGGCTCGGAGCGCCTCGAGGCCGAGCCGGCGGCGGACGAAGCGCAGCACGATCACCGCGACCACGACGTCGTCGAGCGGCCCGAGGACGGGGATGAAGTCGGGGATGAGGTCGATCGGGCTCACCAGCCAGACGAGGAGAAAGACGAGCGCCGCACGCACCGCCAAGGGGACAGCTCGATCCCCGACGAGCGAACGGACGAGCCGAACCAGATCGGGCACGAACGCGACCAGCTCCGACAACGCCACGTCGCGGGGCCGAAAGACCCACAGACCGGCGACGAGAACGGCCCACGCGGCAAGCAGGCCGAGCACGATGCGCAGCAGGAGGTCCGCATCCACTGACATCGAGTATGGGTTGCCCTCGGGGACCGGAGGTCAGCCCGTGTAGGCGCCCCCGGCGTCGAGCTCCTCGCGGATCAGTCGCAGCTCGTCGGCGGTCGGTGCCGGTGTCTCCTGGATCGCCTCCGCCAGGCCCGGCTCCCAGCCGGTCGCCCCGCGCACGTCCTCGAGCGTCACGCCCGGGTGCAGCGAGTCGAGACGCATCTCGCCGCCTTCGTCGAAGTGCCAGATGCCGAGGTCGGTCACGACGAGCGACGGCCCTCGACCGAGCCAGCCCTGCTCCCGCCGGATGCGTTCGGCATCCTCCGCGCCGCCGAGGTTGCCCGCCGAGGTCCGGAAGTCGATGCGCTCGACGAACGAGCGCGTCGACTGGCGCATGATCACGAACACCTGGCGGGCGTTGATCGCGATCTCGCACGCGCCGCCACTGCCCGGCAGCCGCGTGGCCGGGGCGTCGTAGTCCCCGATCACCGTGGTGTTGATGTTCCCGAACCGGTCGATCTGCGCCGCGCCGAGGAAGCCGACGTCGATGAGCCCGCCCTGCAGGTAGAAGCTGAACAGCTCGTACATGCTCACGACCGACGTCGCGCCGGTCACGATGGTCGGGTCGCCGATGCTCAGCGGCAGGCGCGCCGGCCGCGCGCCGAAGACGCCCGCCTCGTAGACCAGCTCGAGCTCGGGCGCGACCGTCCGTTTCGCCAGGTTGACCGCGATGTTCGGCAGCCCGACCCCGACGAAGCAGACGTGCTGGCCGGCCAGCTCGCGCGCCGCGGCCACGATCATCATCTCGGACTTGGAGAAGGCGGCGGCCCCGCTCATTCGTAGCGTCCGTAGTCGACCGAGCCGGACGGCGCCGTCCCGGGCCGCAGCGACGTGACCCGCTCGACACCGAGCTTGTCCACGTAGGCGGCGCGGCCGTCGAGGTCGTAGACCCACTCCCGCAGCCAGCGCTGGAGCGCGTTCTCGTCCTTCGTGATCCCGTCCCACTCGAGGTAGAAGCGGTTGTCGCGGTCGTACGCACCCTGCACGTACGACGGGTGCGCCCCGAACGGCTCGACCACCACCGCGTCGACGATCAGGCCCGGAACGATCGTCCGGTTCGGGTCGGCCCGCACGACTGCTTCGTCGACGAGCTCCTCGACGACGACGATCACGCGATCCGCGGCGAAGGCGGCCTCCTTCTGGCAGCCGAGCAGGCCCCACACCTGGGTGTTGCCCGCCGCGTCGGCGCGCTGGGCGTGCACGATCGTGACGTCGGGCTTGAGTGGCGGCACCGCGTAGACGACCCCGTCGCCGTACGGCGAGGCGACCTCCCGGATCAACGGATTTGCCTTGGGCAGGTCGGTCTCGAAGTAGCTCCGGAGCGGATAGAACGGCAGGTTCGCGGCGCCGGCGGTGTACCGCCCGACCATCCCGAAGTGGCTGTACTCCTCGAGCTCGAGCCGCGGGAGCAGACCATCCCGCCCGCCGGGGGCGCTCGTCGCCGTCTCCGTCCGCCGCCGGATCGCGCCGAGGCCGCCCACGCCCGGATTCCCGAGCCACGAGAAGATCAGCTTGCGAGCGACCCCGGCCGCGATCATCTGGTCATAGATCAGGTCGGGCGTGAGCCGGGCGAGGGTCAGGTCGCGCCGGCCCTGGCGGATGATCTCGTGACCCGCGGCGAAACCGATCAGGTGGGTGAAGCCCTCGATCGCCACGGAGTCGCCGTCGCGGACGAGCGTCGCGATGGCATCGTGCATCGACGCGACCTTGCTGCTGCTCACCCGCGCAGTATCGCCAATGGGCAGGGCACGCTGTCCGGCTTGGCCGGGTGTTGCCTTCCGGCAACGTTAGTACTGCAGCCGCAACGTGAGGGTCGAGATTGCAATGGGCGCTGCATTCGGTCCGCCCTGCCCCGTGTCTAGAGTTCCACACGACCGGGTCAACCTGCCCATGGCTGCCCTCGATCAGGAACGAAGCATGTCCGTCGCTCCAGCGCGCATGACCTCGCTCGAGCAGGTCCTTGCCGAGGCGCCGATCCAGCGTGCGCCGGCGAACGGCGCCCGGACCCGCCTGCGGGTCGAGGACGATCCGCACCAGCTCCAGTTGCTCGAGGCGTTGCGCGCCGTGCGGCGCGGCAGCTTCGATGTCCGGCTGCCGGTGGGCGCCGACGCGGCCGATGGCACCTGGGGCGAGATCATCACCGCCTTCAACGACGTCGTCGACGCGAACCGGCAAACCCTGCGCGAGCTGCGACGGATCCAGCGCAACGTCGGCCGGGCCGGGCGGATCAGGGAGCGTGCGGCCACCGCGCAGCTTCCCGGCGATTGGGACGCGATGCTCGGAGCTGTCAACCAGCTCCTCGACGACGTGACCGCGCCGACCATCGAGGTGAGCCGGGTGCTCGATGCCGTCGCCCGTGGCGACCTCGCCCAGCGCCTCTCACTCGAGCTCGACGGCCGGCCGCTGCGCGGCGAGTTCCGACGATCGCGCGAAGTCGTCAACACGATGGTCGACCAGCTCAACGCGTTCGCCTCCGAGGTGACCCGGGTGGCCCGCGAGGTCGGCACCGAGGGCAAGCTCGGCGGCCAGGCCGAGGTACGCGGTGTGGCCGGGACCTGGAAGGACCTCACCGACTCGGTCAACTCGATGGCCAGCAACCTCACCGACCAGGTCCGCAACATCGCCGACGTCACGACCGCAGTGGCCAATGGCGACCTGTCGAAGAAGATCACGGTCGACGTCCGGGGCGAGATCCTGGAGCTCAAGAACACGATCAACACGATGGTGGACCAGCTCAATGGCTTCGCGTCAGAAGTGACGCGCGTGGCCCGCGAGGTGGGCACGGAAGGCAAGCTCGGCGGCCAGGCCGACGTGCGCGGCGTCGGCGGCACCTGGAAGGACCTCACCGAATCCGTCAACTCGATGGCCAGCAACCTGACCGCGCAGGTGCGCAACATCGCCGAGGTCACCACGGCCGTCGCGAAGGGCGACCTGTCCAAGAAGATCACGGTCGACGTCGAGGGCGAGATCCTCGAGCTCAAGAACACGATCAACACGATGGTCGACCAGCTGAACTCGCTGGCGGGCGAGGTCACCCGCGTCGCCTATGAGGTCGGGACGAAGGGCGTGCTCGGAGGTCAGGCCAACGTCAGGGGCGTCGATGGGACCTGGAAAGACCTCACCGAATCGGTCAACTCCATGGCCGGCAATCTCACCGCCCAGGTACGAAACGTCGCCGAGGTCACGACCGCCGTCGCGAACGGCGACCTGTCCAGGAAGATCACGGTCGACGTGCAGGGCGAGATCCTCCAGCTCAAGAACACGATCAACACGATGGTCGATCAGCTCAACGCGTTCGCCTCGGAGGTCACGAGAGTCGCCACCGAGGTCGGAACCGAAGGCAAGCTCGGCGGCCAGGCCACGGTGGTCGGTGTCGGCGGCACGTGGAAGGACCTCACCGAATCGGTCAACTCGATGGCCGGCAATCTGACTGCCCAGGTCCGGAACGTCGCTGAGGTGACGACTGCGGTGGCGACCGGTGATCTGTCCAGGAAGATCACCGTCGACGTCCGGGGCGAGATGCTGGAGCTCAAGAACACCATCAACACGATGGTCGACCAGCTCAACGCGTTCGCGTCCGAGGTGACAAGGGTGGCCCGCGAGGTCGGCACCGAGGGCAAGCTCGGCGGGCAGGCCGAGGTCCAGGGCGTGGCCGGAACCTGGAAGGGCTTGACGGACAACGTGAACTCCATGGCCGGCAACCTGACGAGCCAGGTCCGGAACATCGCCAACGTCACGACCGCCGTGGCCAAGGGCGACCTGTCCCGGAAGATCACGGTCGACGCGCAGGGCGAGATCCTGGAGCTGAAGGACACGATCAACACGATGGTCGACCAGCTCAATGCGTTCGCGTCCGAAGTGACGCGCGTTGCGCGCGAGGTCGGCAGCGAGGGCAAGCTCGGCGGCCAGGCCGAGGTGCCGGGTGCCGCGGGCACCTGGCAGGACGTGACGCAGAACGTGAACCGCCTGGCGGCGAACCTCACCGAGCAGGTGCGCGCCATCGGCGAGGTGGCGACGGCGGTCACACGTGGTGACCTGACCCGGACGATCGCCGTCGGGGCAGCCGGCGAGGTCGGTGTCCTCAAGGACGACATCAATGAGATGATCCGGAAGCTCCGCGAGACGACCGAGGAGAACGAGGAGCAGGACTGGCTGAAATCGAACCTCGCGCGGTTCAGCCGGCTCCTCCAGGGGCAGCGCAATCCGGCGACGGTCGGCCGGCTCGTGCTGACCGAGCTCGCGCCGCTGATCGGGGTCCAGCACGGCGCGGTGTACCTCATCGAGCGCGATGAGCAGCAGCACGAGCGATACGTGTCGGCCGCGACCTACGCCGCGCCGGAGCATGTCGACCCGGCGACGCTCGCCCAGGGCCTCGTCGGCCAGTGCGCTCGCGACCGCCAGCGGATCCTGATGACGGACGTTCCGGGCGACTACATCGCGGTCACCTCGGGGCTGGGCAGCGCGCCGCCGCTATCCATTGTCCTCGTCCCGGTCGTCGTCGAGGAACGAACCCGCGCGGTCATCGAGCTGGCCTCGTTCACCGGATTCAGCCCGATCCACCTGGCCTTCCTCGACCAGCTCGCGGAAACGGTGGGTATCGCCGTCAACTCGATCGACGCGAGCCAGCGCAGCGAGCAGCTGCTGCGCGAGCAGGCGGCCCGCGCAGAGGCTGAGACCGGCCTGGCCCGGCTGCGGCAGGTGGTCGACGTGATGCCCGAGGGCATCCTGATCGCCGACGCCGCGGGCCGGGTGTACCTCCGCAACGCGGCGGCGGAGAAGATCATGGGCACGGTCCCCGAGGTCGTCATGGACGATCTCGCCAAGAAGCTTCATCGCCTCGACGGGACCGCGTGCGAGCCGAAGGGCACGCCGCTCGCGCGGGCGGTGTTCGACGGCGAGGTCGTGCTCGGCGAGCAGCTCGTGGTCACCAACGACGTGGCCGGCCGCGAGGTGCCGATCCTCGTCAACAGCGCGCCGCTGAGCGACGGCTCGGGCCGCGCTGCCGGCGGCGTCACCGTGTTCCAGGACATCACCCCGCTGCGCGACCTCGAGCGCCAGAAGGACGAGTTCCTGGCGGCGGTGTCGCACGACCTGAAGACGCCGGCCACGATCATCAAGGGCCGTGCGAACCTGCTGCACCGGGCCCTCAGCCGCGACGAGCCCGTGCCCACGAGCACGGTGATCGAGGGCCTCACCTCGATCGACGAGAGCACGATCCAGCTCGTTCGCCTCGTCGACGAGCTGCTCGACATCACCCGCTGGCGGATGGGCCAGGCGATCGCGCTGGACCTCGGGCCCGCCGATCTCGTGAAGATCGCGAACCGGCTCGCCGCGGAGTACCGGAACATGAGCCCGCGCCACACGATCGACGTCGAGAGCAACGTCGACCGGCTGGTGGGCGACTGGGACGGGGCGCGGATCGAGCGCGTCCTGGCGAACCTGCTGTCGAATGCCGTCAAGTACAGCCCGCGCGGCGGCGGGATCGTGATCCGGACCTCGGCAATCGATCACGACGGAGAGTCGTGGGCGTCTCTGTCGGTCGCGGACCATGGCATCGGCATCCCACCGGCCGAGCTCGATCGCGTCTTCGAGCCCTACTACCGAGGCAGCAACGTGGCGCGCTCGATCAGCGGAACCGGGGTGGGCCTTGCGGGGACGCGCCACATCGTTGAGGAGCACGCCGGCGAGATCCTGGTCGAGAGCGTGCCCGGCGAGGGCACGACGTTCACGGTGCTGCTGCCGCTGCTCCGCGATCAGCCAGACCCGGACGAGGAGTAGCCCGGCGCTTTTGGCCGCAGTCGCCAGGTCGCCCGCTCAGCCGAAGAGCTCCGCGCCCGCCTTCTGCAGCGCAGCCGTGCCGCGCACGTCGGAGTCGTAGAGCTGCACGATGGCCCGGACCTGACCCGGAAAGCGCTCGCGAATCTCGTCCAGGTAGCCATGCTGCATGTCAACGCGGTTGCGCACGAACTCGCCGCCGGTCTTGGCATCGGCTGCCGAAATTACCTCGTTGATGATGACCCCGCCCACCGGGATGCCGAAGTCGGTGAACCAGTCGATGAACCGGCTGATGACGGCGATCGGGAGAGCCTCGGGCAGCGTGACGAAGAAGAACGCCGTCTTCTCGGGATCGGTCAGCAGCTCACGCGCGTGGGCGATCCGGCCCCGGAAGTCGACGAGGTATTGCATCAGTGGGTCCTCTTCCTTCTTCTTGGTGAAGGACAGGGCCTCCCGTAGCGACTGCGCCTCCTCGCGCGACTTGAGCATCTTCTCGACCCACAGGCCGTAGACCTTGGACATCCCGAGCAGTCGCCGGGCGTTGGCCGTCGGGGCGGTGTCGAAGACATAGACCTCGTACTCGTCCTTGAACATGAGGTCGACCATGTTCTCGAACATGGCCGACTCCTCGAAGGCGGGGTTCATCGTCGCCGCCTCGACGAACTCGTCGGCCTTGGTCGAGATCTCCGCGAACTTCAGGAACCATTGAATCTTCTCGCGGATTTCGCGCTTCGAGCGCTCGATCGCCTCGCGGGTGTCGATCTCGAAGGCCGTGAGGTTGTCGACGTCGGCGATCCTCGTGGGCTTGCCGAAGCAGTCCGTGCCGAGGCAGCTCGTGAGGCTGTGCACCGGGTTCGTCGAGGCCAGGAGCGTGCGCCTGCCGGACTTCGCGAGCTGATGAGCAGTCGCCGCGGCCATGACGGTCTTACCGACGCCGCCCTTGCCGCCGAAGAAGACGTAGCGCAGGCCGGGATGCTCGGCGAGGTAGCCGGCCATCGACGTAGAGATCAGGGGCTCGGCGGAAGCGGTCGTCATCTCGCCTCTCCCTTCGCGCCGGCGAGGGATGCGTCGCCGTACAGCAGCCGCGCGACGCGCTCGATCATGGGCAGGCCGGTGACGTCGCGCTCGAGCTCGGGGACGTGGGCGAGCACCTGGTCGCCGAATGTCCGATGGATCTCGGCGAGCTGGCCCTGCTGCATCTCGAATCGGTTGCGCAGGAAGCCGGGTGCGCCGTCGGAGAGGAGCTCCTCGCGGATGAGTCGGTTGAGGACGTAGCCGCCGATGGGCACGTCAAACTTCGAGAAAAGCTCAGCGGCCTTCTTCGTGTCCACAAGGATCATCTGCTCAGGCACCACGACGAAGAAGAACGCCGTTCGCTGTCGGTCCGTCAGGATTCGCGAGGCGCTGTTGATCCGCCCGCGGATGTACTGCAGCTCGCCGAGGATCTGATCCTCGTCGACCTCCTTCTGGCGCTTCATCCGCGCCGCAACCTCCTCGTACTCGCGCATCTCCTCGCGTAGTCGGGTGATCCTGGCGATCCACTCGTCGTAGACCTTCGCCATGGACAGGTAGTACAGGGCGTGGCCGAGCGGCACGAGGTCGTAGATGTAGAAGTCGTAGTCGCCCTGGTTCACGATGTCGACAACCGAATCGAAGATCGCCGACTCCTCCATCGCCGGCTCCGCCGATGCCGCCTGGATGTAGTCCTCGATCTCCTGGGGGACCTCGTCCAGGCCGTACATGTCCAGGATCTTCTGGCGGATCTCCTGCTGGTATTCCCGAATGTGCCGGTCGGCATCGATCTCCTGGGCCCACAGGTTGTCGAGGATCTTGACCGGGCCCTTGCCGAAGATGTCCTGCTGGAAGATGTCGGAGAGGCTCGCCTGCGGATCGACCGAGAACACGAGCACCCGCTTGCCCTGCTCGGCCAGCCAGAACGCGGTTGCGGCCGAGAAGGTGGTCTTCCCCAGGCCACCCTTGCCGCCGAACATCACGTATCGGCGTTCCGGGTGGGCGCGGAACGCCTCCGCCAGCTCGGTCGAGGCGACCGTCGCTGTGGTCATCGGCTAGAACATCGCATCCGTGAGGTCCTTCTCACGGAGCATCCGCCGCTTCCATGTCGCGATCTGGGGGACGGCGTACGGGAGGAGCCGGAGCGAGTAGTAGGGCGGCAGGATCGGGACGCCGAGCATGTCGCCCATCGTCGTCAGGATGAACAGGTGCTCCATGCTCGCCCGCGTTCGCATGGCGTACCGCGTCATGTCATGGGCGGCCATCCCATAGGTGACTTCGCGCAATCGACCGAGGATGCCCCGGACGCCATCCTGGCCCTCTGGCTTGTCGCTTTGCGGCTTCTCTGGCATCAGCTCCTCCTTCCGCCCGCCGGCGGTCGGATCACACGCCGTGCAGGTGGTACTCGTGCTGGTCGCTGAACTCGCGCTCGCGCAGCACCCGCCGTTTCCAGGTGGCGATCTCGGGCGTCACGAACGGCAGGAGCCGAAGCGCGTAGTAGGGCGGGATCACCGGAAGGCCGATCATGTCGCCGACGACAACGACCATGAACAGATTCTCGAGCGCGGCGCGTGTCTCGAGGGCGTGGCGGGCGAACTCGTAGCCGGTCATCCCGTAGGCGAACTCGCGGAGCGCCGCGCGCAATCCGCGGGGGCGTACGGCCGATCGCGGGCCGGTGGCTGGCTCGGTCATCCAGTCCATCCATGCGGGCTCTCGAGGACCTCGCGACTCTAGCAGAAGCCGGCGACGACCCCTCTGAACGACTCCGCGATCCACGACGTTGGCCGTCCAGTAGAGTCCGGCCATGCCCGATGCCTCCGCGATCGTGACCTTCCTCGCGATCGCATTGCTGCTCATGATCATGCTCTCGTTCGCCTTCGGTACCCAGTGGAACATCCGCAAGGGCAATGCGCGCCTGCGGTGGCTGCAGCCGGCGCTCCCGGTGTTGGGCGAGCGAACGACACTCCGCTGGCTCGGCAGCTCGGTGGTCCAGCTGGACCTCGTCGAGCCGCGGGACCCGTTCCGGGAGGTCACGGTCATGGTCGTCCTCGAGCCGCGGGACGTGCCACTGCTGTGGCTGTTCGCCCGTGCCGGGGGCCGCCGCGACATGCTGATCCTCCGGGCCAGCCTCCGGCGTGCCCCTCGGCTGGAGGTAGAGGCCGTGGCAGCCGGCGCTTGGATCAAGGCAAGCGACGACGAGGAGGTGGCCACGTGGCCGGCGATTTCCTTCCCGAACGACATCCGCGCCACGGCGGTGCCGGGCTCCGATCCGGCGAGTGTCGCGGCGGTACGGCGTGCCTGGGAGCGACTGGCGACCGCATCCGGCGGCGTCTGGCGGCTGTCGATCCGGCGGACCGTGCCCCATCTCGAGGTTCACCTGAGACCGTCGAGCGACCCGGGCGCCCCGCCAATGAAGGTCGTGGACACGATCAGGGATCTCGCTGTCGAGCTGTCGAGGGCTTGAACAGATGACGGTGCGGGCTCATGCGGAGCCCGCACCCACCTCTGAACGGCGACAGCCGGTTCAGCCCGAGGCTGGCGCGGCCGCCGGCGTCGGTTCGGCGCGGAGGCGGTTCCAAGCGATCCAGGCGTCGTACGCGATCAGCAGCGCGGCCACGAAGAGCAGCACCGAGACGGCGATCATCGCCCAGGCCCCGGCGATCGAGATCACGGCCTGGCCCGGCTGCGTCGCGATCGTCGCGTACAGGTTGTAGGCCGTGACGATCGTGGCGGCCATGGTCGTCACGTACATGAACACCATCGGGATGCCGGCGAACGCCGGGTTCCTCCCGACCGACCGCAGCCACACCGTGACGAGCAGCAGGCTGAGGGCGGCCAGGAGCTGGTTCGAGGCCCCGAACAGCTGCCACAGGTAGACCCACGTCCCCGACAGGACGAGGGCCATGGTGATGACCATCCCGACGATCGATGCGACGTGCTGGTTCTTGAAGCCGACCCAGCGATCGCCGAGCCACTCGCCGAGGGTGACGCGCATCACGCGGAACACGAGCTGCACGACGGTCAGGACGATCACGACGAACGCCCCGAACCCGAGCGCGGTTCCGAGGGGCAGCGGGATCGTCTGGAAGGACGCGACATGGATGAGCCGACCGACGCCGGCCGCGAAAGCACCGGCTCCGGCACCCGTGCCGACGATCGCGACGGCGGTGAGCGACAGGAGTCCGAGCGTGTTCTCCGAGAACATCCCGCCTCCACCGACGGGGAGCGCGTCGGTCTCGTACTCCAGCTGACGGGCCGTGCCGATCGAGCCGAACAGCGCATGCCAGCCCGAGATGGCACCGCAGGCGATCGTCACGAACAGCATGGGCCACAGCGGCTGTATGCCGACCGCGGTCGCGCCCATGAAGCCCTTGGCGTCCTGCAATGCGAAGGCGCCGGCCGGCGCCGTCGCGTTGGGCAGCGTGACGAATGGCGCGATGAGCGCCCCGATCGCGCTCACCCCGATGACGATGGCGGTGATCCAGAAGCCGATGTAGTTCACGGGTTGCGCAAACCGCCAGATCGCCATGTTCGCACCGAGGTAGCTGAACACCAGGAGCGCGATCGACCAGAACAGGAAGTTCGGGAGGACCTTGATCTCGTTCGTCGCGGCGACGTACGTCGCCGTGTCGCTGCGCTTGCCATCGACCGGTGCCGGGATCCGCGGGTCGGCGAACGTCGGGTCGGTGACCCGGTAGATCTCGCCGCCTGAATTGATCGACGCGTTGATCGAGTTGACGATCCCGCTGATCGGCCCGGTCGACCAGTCGGTCGGCTTGCCCGGCGTGAACGTCGCCCCGAGCGGACCGAGCGCCATCGCGCCGAGCGTGAGGGCCACGGTCAGGAGAGAGACGCCGACGATGCTCATCCGCAGCCGGTAGATGGCGTACCCCGCGAACAGCCCGGCGAGCGCGAGGACGAGGATGCCGAACGGCACGTCGGGGCGGGCGGCCAGGATGCCGGCCATGATCCCGACGAAAGCGCCGGCGATCAGGAGCAGGTAGAAGAAGATGAACACGAACAGGATGCGCCGGGTCCGCGGCGAGATCAGCCGGTGGGCGATCGCGCTCAGCGAGTTCCCGTCGTTGCGGACGGCCATCATGATCGCGCTGTAGTCGCTCGCCCAGCCGATAAAGCTGACGCCGATCATCAGCCACAGGACCGACGGAAGCCAGCCCCACAGGTTCGCGGCGGTGATGACGCCGACGATCGGCCCTGCGGCGGCGATCGACTTGAAGTGGTAGCCGTACAGGACGAACCGGCTCGTGGGCATGAAGTCGGCCCCGTCCATGTACATCCGCGCCGGCGTGGCGCGATTGGGATCGGCCTGGATGACGGTCCTGTCGATCCGCTTCGCGTAGAAGGTGTAGGCGAGGTAGATGACGACCACGCCGATGACGACGATCCAGAGTGAGCTCATCCGAACCTCCCTAGCTCACGCCCCGACCTGGGCCGCGCGGGACAGCGCACGGGCAATCTGGGGCTCCGCTGCTGCGTAGTCGTTGCCGATGACGACAGGCTCGCCGTCGACGATGACGGCCGGATGCCGCCAGGCGCGATGACGCAGGGACGCGAGGAAACCTTCGATCGACGCCGCGTCGATCACCTCCACGTGGATCCGCGGGCCATGGCGGTTGACGATCGCCCGGACCCAGTCCGAGAGCCGAGCGAAGTCGAGGGCGAGGTCCTTGGGCAGGGCGCTCGCGGCTTCCTCGCGGCGGATCCGCTCGCCGAGGCCCACTTCGCCGAACGCCAGCTCGCAGTGCTGGCAGTGCGTGAACACGGTCGGGGCGTACGTGATGACCTTGACGGTCACCACGTCGGAACCTCTGTCTCGCCTGGCTGGACGACGGAGCAATCGCACGGCACCACCAACCCGGCCCGCGTGAGCCTGGCGGGATCATGGGCGAGATGGCGTACCGTCGGGCGACGATTGCGCTCGCGGTGGACCTTTCGGTTTCCTCACAGATTGGCCGCCGAACGACGCCTGCGCCTTGCACGCGAAGCATCACGGACCGGCGGGCCGACCCTTTCGGGGCAGCGCTTGATTTCCTAGCCGGCGACCTCGCCGTCGTGCAGCGCGCCCGCCGCGGCGGCCTGGCGGGCGATCTCGGACGGATGGGTCGCGACGGCCTCGACGGCCTCGCCGAAGATCCGAACGGCGGTCTCGACGTCCGATTCGGAGGCGATGAGGGGCGGGCACAGGCGCACGGTCTGCCGACCGCACTCGAGGACGAGCAGGCCGCGGACGAAGCACGCCCACTGGACCTCCTCGGCGAGCTTCGGATCGGCGAACTCGACGCCGATCATCAGGCCCTTGCCGCGGACGTCGAGGATCGTGTCGGGGGAGCGGCGCGCCAGCTCGCGCAGCCCGGCCAGCAGCTGCTCGCCGCGGGCGGCGGCATTGTCGACGAGGCCGCCCTCGAGCAGCTCGATCGTGGCCAGCGCCGCGGCGCACGCGACCGGATTGCCGCCGTATGTCGAGCCATGGGCGCCCACGCCCCACGACTCCATGAGCTCCGCGCGCGCCACCATCGCGCCGAGCGGCATGCCGCTGGCGATCCCCTTCGCGACGAGGAGGATGTCCGGCTCGACGCCCCAGTGCTCGACCGCCCACATCTTCCCGGTCCGGCCCGCGCCCGACTGGATCTCGTCGGCGACGAGCAGGATTCCGTGCCGCGTGCACAGCTCGCGGAGCCCTTCGAGGAACCCGTCATCCGGGACGATGTAGCCGCCCTCGCCCTGGATCGGCTCGACGACGATCGCCGCGACCTCGTCGGCCGAGACCAGGTGCTTGAACAGCACGTCGTCGAACCAGCGCAGGTGCTCCACCTTGCCGAACGGCGCGTGATGGATGCCGGGCAGGAGCGGGCCGAAGCCGGCGTGGTACTTCGCCTTCGAGGCGGTGAGGCTCAACGAGCCGTAGGTTCGGCCGTGGAAGCCGCCGAGGAACCCGACGATGTACGGCCGACCGGTGGCGTACCGGGCGAGCTTCATCGCCGCCTCGACGACCTCGGTGCCGGAGTTGCCCAGGTAGGTGCGGAGCTTGCCGCGCATCGGCGCGATCCGGGCGAGCTCGCGCGCCGTCTCGGCATAGATCGGGAGGTAGAAGTCGGAGGCCGAGTAATGGATCAGCTCGGAGGCCTGCTCCTTGATCGCGCCGATGACGCGCGGGTGGGCGTGGCCGGTGGAGTTGACCGCGATTCCCGCGGCGAAGTCGAGGAACAGGTTGCCGTCGATGTCCTCGATGGCCATGCCCCGGCCGCGGACGGGCACGATGGGATATGCGCGCGGCAGGCTCGGCGACGTCCACTCCTCGTCGAAGGTGACGTGGGCTCGCGCCTTCGGCCCGGGGATCTCGGTGACCAGGTCCGGCAGCGGTCGCTCGCTCATCGGGCGGGAGGCGCGATCGATGGACGAGACGCTCTGGGCCACCGAACACCTCGAAGCCGATGCATAGGAACTATGCAGACTGGATAGAAATCGAGTCTAGCAGCGGGTCAGAACGGCGGGAAGCTCGGGTCGGGGCCCATCGTCTGCACTTGCTCGACCACGAGCCGTTCGCGGCAGTAAAGCACGGCGGTCCGCTTGTCGACCGTCGTTGCAGTCGTGCCTGCACCGTCGACCATCGTGCACTTCGTCGAGCGCGAGTCATCGACGTGGACGACGACGCTGACTCGAGTCCCGGCGGCAGGTCGTGCGGGGCCACCCGGCGCAAACCGGACGGCCAGCGGGCCGATCCTTGCCGCCGGGTTCACGGAGAGGAAGTCGAACTCCTGGGGCACCGCGAGCCAGAGCGGCTTGAACGTCCCGACGTAGACGCCGCCACAACCCGGGCAGCCATACGTTCCCGCCAGCGTGATCGGCGCGCCGAAGCACGCCAGGCGCTCGGCGGCGAGCATGCCCTGGACGTTCTCGAGATCGACGACGGCCGGGCAGCGCGGCGCCAGCGGGGCGAGGTACGGCGTCTCGCCGTCATTGGCCGCGACCCAGCCGGAGAGCGGTGGACCGGTCCTGTTGACCGGCGCCGTCGGCGACACCGGCAGGGGCGGCAGCGTTCCGTTCCTGTACTCGGTCAACATCACCGGGTACCACGTGAAGCCGTTCTTCGACACAGGCCCGAAGCCGAACGAGATGTTGTCATTCGGCGAGATGACCAGGACGTCGCCGCGGCTGAGCAGGGTCACGCGCTTAGCCGACGTCGACGGCTTCGTACGGAGATTCAGCTCCTTGACCGCGACCTCGACCGCGGCTCCCGGCGGGTAGACGTCGAGCGTCCCGATTGCGATGGTCGCGACGGGAGCGATGGATGGAGGGATGCTCGGGCTCGCTGCCGGGATGGTCGGGCTGGGGCCCAGCGACGCTTCGCTCGAGGGTGGGGCCGCCAGTGGCCCTGCCGCGGTCGGAGAAGCGGCCGGGGAGCTGGAGCAAGCGGCAAGGACGCCGAGCAAAGAGGTCGCGATCAGCCTGCGCAATACCGCCCCCGCTCCGAAGCTCGACGGCGGGAGTCTAGCAGCGACCTTCAGCACCGACCGGTTGCGAGCGTGCTGCAAGGCGCATCCCGGCGGGAGCAGGCCAGGGCAAAGGCGGCGGCGCGCAGGCTCGGCGCATGGTCAGGAAACGATCGGCGGAGCGGCGCCAATCAGACGATCGCGCCGCCTCCAGGACCGGCCCCGTGGCCGCGCCCGAGCGGTTCGAATCGCTGGTGCCGGACTCTCGCGCCCAGGGCAAGAGCACGCGAGTGCCGCACGGCACGGCGACGCTGCGCCACCTCGAGGGTGCGGAGCAGGGACCGACGTGACCGACCAGCAATCACCTGAGCCGACCGAGGAGCCACCGGATCGCGATCGGGACCGCCCGCCCGAACAGCCACAGCCGGAGCGAGACGACGGGGTCATCGAGCTCCCGGCGCCCGCGGATCAAGCGGGCGAGTATCGCTTCGGGTGATGGCGCTGGCCGCCGTCAGCCTCAGTCGACGACCGTGTGGCTCTGCTCCCGCATGAACTGGGCGACGTAGTACATCGACAGGCCGGCCTTGCCGGTCGAGCCGGAGCCCTTCCACCCGCCGAACGACTGGACGCCCGGCCACGCCCCCGTCGTCGCGCCGGCCCGGCGGTTCACGTACAACACGCCCGCTTCGATCTCGTCGAGGAACTGCTCGACCTCGCCCGGGTCCTCGCTGTATACGCCCGCGGTGAGGCCGTAGATCGTGCCGTTGGCAAGCTTGAGCGCCTCGTCCAGTGACTCGACCGCCTGGATCGCGGTGAACGGCGCGAACAGCTCGTCCTGGAAGAGCCGATGCGAGGGGTCGAGACCGCCGACCACCGTCGGCTCGACGTAGTAGCCGCGCGACAGCGCACCGTCCGACAGGTGCTCGCCGCCGGTGTAGACCACCCCGTCGCGGCGCGCCTCGAACACTGCCTGCTGGTGCCGGTCGAGCGCCTTCTGGTCGATGATCGGCCCCAGCCAGTTCTCGCGCGGGATCGGG
This sequence comes from Chloroflexota bacterium, assembly GCA_005889475.1. Taxonomy (GTDB): domain Bacteria; phylum Chloroflexota; class Limnocylindria; order Limnocylindrales; family CSP1-4; genus UBA5189. Next base: position 65,629 of record VBGT01000026.1, read on the forward strand.
TCGCCGATCGTGATCTTCTCGGCCTTCTCGACGAGCATTCGGACCAGTTCGTCATGGACCGGCTTCTCGACGTACACGCGTGAGTTCGCGGAGCATTTCTGGCCGCCGAACCCGAACGCGGAGCGCATGATCCCCTCGGCCGCCTCCTCGAGGTCGGCCTTGCGCGAGACGATCGCCGGGTTCTTGCCGCCCATCTCGACGATGCACGGCCGCGGCCACGTGGTCGAGAACGACTTGAAGAGCTTGAACCCGACCTCGTACGAGCCGGTGAAGACGATGCCGTCGATGCCCGGGTTCGTCCGGAGCTCGTCGCCGACCGTGTCGCCGGGGCCCATGACCAGGTTGACCGTGCCCGGCGGCATCCCGGCGTCCTCGAGGGCGTGGATCAGGTTGACCCCCGACAGCGGCGATGCCGAGGCGGGCTTGAAGACGACCGTGTTGCCGGCCAGGAGCGCCGCGCTCACCGGACCGGCCGCGAGCGCCATCGGGAAGTTGAACGGGCTGATGACCCCGAAGACGCCGAGGGGCCGGAGGATCGACCGCGTGTGGACGGCGTCGTCGCCGAGGTTGTCCATGGCGTGGTCGTAGCCGTTGTTGGCCTCGAGCGTCTGGCCGTAGTAGCGCAGCAGATCGGCCGCCTCCTCGACCTCGCCGAGCGCCTCGAGCCGGTTCTTGCCGACCTCGAACGCCATGTCCGCGCCGTAGCGCATCTGGCGTTCCGAGATCAGCTCCGCGGCGCGGCGGATGATCGCGAGGCGGTCCTGCCACGGCGTATGCCGCCACTCCGGCGCGGCGCGGCGCGCGGCCGTGATCGCCGACTGCACGTCGTTCCGGTCGCCCTTCGCGAACGTCCCGATCAGCATCTCGCGATCGATCGGCGAGCGCGCCTCGAACACGCCCGCGGAGCCGTCGACCCAGCGCCCACCGACATAGTTCCGGTGGTGTGCGCCGAGCCCGGAGCGTGCCTCCTGCACGCCCTGCTCGTACAACGCGTGGAGCTCCTCGTTGTCGTTGCGCAGGGTCGCGTAGGTGATCTTGATGCGCGGGCGGGCTTCGGTGGTCATCTGGTCTCCAGGCTGCCGTGTCGGCGGGCGCGCCGGGCGATCCGAGCCCAGGCGGAAGTGGGGCCAGTCTACCTCGGCAGGTGCTCGATCAAGCTCGCCAGCGAGGGCGCGACGGCGTCCGCGACCACGCCGCTCCGGGTTGCGTCATCGGCGGAGACTTTGCCGGTCAGGACGAGGAAGCCACGGAGTCCGGCGCGACGCGCAGCGGCGACGTCGGCCTGTGGGTCGTCGCCGACCATCGCGACCTCCCCGCTTCGGAGGCGAGATCCGCCGCTCCGAGCGATGTCGGATCGAAGCTCGGCGACGGCCTCGCGGAACACGACCGGCGAGGGCTTACCGCAAATGACGGCGCGGCGGCCGAGCGCGAACTCGAGACCCGCGACAAGGGCGCCGGCATCGAGCGTGTAGCCCTTGGGCGTGACCCACCACGGGTTGCGATGCATCGCCACGAACTCCGCACCGGCGCGGAGCTGCCGATAGGCGATGTCGAGGTTCCGGTAGCTGAGGTCGTCGCCCGCGTCGCCGATGACGACCGCCGCGACCGGCTCCTGCCGAGCGTCCGCCTCGTCCGGCATCACGACCGCCTGGCCGGCCCACTCCCGTCGCGCGTCGGGCGCGGCCAGGACGAGCAGCGGCGCGCCCGGGTGGTGCTCCGCCGTGTACGCGGCGGCTGCAGAGGCGGCCGTGATGATCTCCGCGCCGTCGACCGACAAGCCCGTTGCCTTGCCGAACGCGCCCGCGAGGGTCGAGCGATGGGCCGACGAGAAGTTGGTGACGACTCGGTATGGGATCCGACGGCGCCGCAGCTCGACCAGCGCTTCGGGTGAGCCCGGAATTGGCTCGCCCCGATACATCAGCACCCCGTCGGCATCGAGCACGAACGCACGCACGCCGTCGAGCGCGGCGCGCAGGTCTGGAAGCGCGGCTCGCGGCCGCGCGGCGGTTCCGGGCATGGCCCGATGGTAGGCTCGGGCCGCGGTCCGGTAGCGGCACGATCCGTGCAGATGCGCACACGTTCGTGCACGGGCCGGGCCCGGAAGCGAGCAACATCGACGCAACCGCGTTGGAGGGTGCGATGGGCCTGCTCGACGGCAAGAAGGCGCTGATCTTCGGCGTCGCGAACGACCACTCGATCGCGTGGGGGATCGCGAAGGCCCTCCACGCCGAAGGTGCGACGCTCGGCTTCTCGTCGGTCGAGAGCCTGATCGAGAAGCGCGTGCGACCGCTCGCGACCTCGATCGGGTCGACGTTCGTCGAGCCGTGCGACGTCCAGTCGGACGATCAGATCCGCGGGGTGATGGAGAAGTGGCGTGAGGCGCACGGCGAGATCGACGTGCTCGTCCACGCCCTGGCGTTCGCCAAGCGCGAGGATCTCGATGGCGAGTTCACGGCGACCTCGCGCGACGGCTTCGCGCTGGCGATGGACGTCTCCGCCTACTCGCTCGTCGCCCTCGTCCGCGAGGCTCGTCCCCTCCTCCACCCCGGCTCGTCCGTGCTGACCCTTACCTACTACGGCGCGGAGAAGGTCGTCTCGCACTACAACGTCATGGGCGTGGCCAAGGCGGCGCTCGAGGCGTCCGTCCGCTATCTCGCCGCCGACCTCGGGCCGGAGGGCGTGCGCGTGAATGCCATCTCCGCGGGACCGATCAGGACCCTTGCTGCTGCCGGCATCGCCGGCTTCAAGAAGCTGTACGGCTCGTTCGCCGAGGTCGCGCCGCTCCGCTCGAACATCAGCATCGAAGACGTCGGCAAGACCGCGATCTGGCTCGCCTCCGACCTGTCGAGCGCGGTGACGGGCGAGGTCGTCTACGTCGACGGCGGCTTCAACATCCTGGGCGTTCCCCTGGCCGAGGGGTAGCCGCCCTCTGGTTGCTGCCGACGCCGGACCCCCTACCAGTCCAACCCCCGGATTCTCTCCCAGGTGTCACAAGACGAGATGGCATAGCCCCGGGGCGGTGGAAACAGCTCGAATCAGCTCGATTTAGCTTGATTCGGCCCCCAATGACCCGGTCGGGAGAATCCGGCAGGAATGGGAGCCCTTCGGCGCCTTGCGGCCGGCGCGGACCTTTCTTGCGCTCCCCCGGGGAGAATTCGGCGAAACGCAGGCGAGGGATCGCCGAGCCGCGCGGGGCAGGCGCGCAGGCGACCGGAACTTGCTAGGCGGCTACCACCTGATCGCGGCCGCCGGCCTTGGCCATCGCGAGGGCGACGTCGGCGCGCTCAAGCAGGAGCGTGCCCTCGACCTCCCAGGGCTCGAGCGTCGAGCAGCCGGCGGAGACCGTCGAGGTCAAGCGCTGGCCGGTGCCGGTGTCGACCGATTGCTTGGAGAACGCGGCCCGGACCTGCTCGGCGATGCCGATCGCTTCGTCACGGCTCGCACCCTCGAGGATCACCACGAACTCCTCGCCGCCGTAACGCGCAAAGAGGTCGCTGTTCCGAACCCGTGTCGTGAGCGTGTCCGCGAAGAGGCGGAGCACACGGTCGCCGATCTGGTGGCCGAAGCGCTTGTTGACGCTGCCGAAGTGGTCGAGGTCGAACAGGATCGCCGAGCGGGGACCTCGCTTCTCCGCCGGGATCCGCAGGCGCAGCGCGTCCTCGCGTTCGATGGTCGCATCGAAATGGCGCCGGTTGTGAATCCCCGTCAGCATGTCGGTGATCGCCGCGTCGCGGGTCTTCTGGTGGAGACGGGCATTGGCCAGGGCGAGGCCGACCTTGCCCGCGAGGAGCGCCGCGACCTCCTGCTCCTGTGCGGTGAACGGGGTGCTGAGGTCGCCTCGCAGCCAGGTCACGACGCCGGCGATCTCGTCGCCGATGACCATCGGCGCGGCCATCGCGCCGAGCGTGTCGGGCAGCCGCACCTTTGCGACCGCCTTCGGGAAGCTCTTCCGCTGCAGCCGATCGATGACGGTCACGCCGCGCGCGACGATCGCCCGTCCGCTGATCCCATCGCCCGGCTGGATCGGCTGGCCGAGCACGGATCGGTCGCCGCCGGATACCGCGGCGATGACGTACGCCCCCGTCGCCTCGTCGCGCGTTACGAGCACGACGCTCTCAGCGGGAATGACCACGCCGGCGCCGGAGGCCACGTCATCGTTCATGGTCGCCGTATCAAGGCTGGCGTTCAGCACGGTCGCGAACGTCGTCAGCCGGTCGAGCAGGGCGGCGCGCTCGGTGAGCTTCTGGCGCTCGCGCCCGAGGGCGAGCGCGGCGGCGATCCGGTCACCCACGATCTGCATCATCGAGAAGTCGTCCTCGTCGAGGCGGCGCTCGCCGCTGGTCTCGATGTTCAGGACGCCGAGCAGCTCACCGCCCGCTTGGAGCGGGATCCCGATCTCGCTCATCACCTCCGGGTCGGCGGACAGGAAGTCCGGGTCGGAGCGTGCGTCGGGCAGGAATACGGGCTCGCCGGTCCGGACGATCCGGCCGACGACGCCCTTGTCCGGTGTCACGGTCTGGATCGGGAAGCGGTAGTTGCGCTGGGCGCCGAGCTGCAGCGCGTGCCCGTCCCACACGTAGACGGACGGGTACCTGTACCCGAACGTGTCCTCGAGCAGGCCCATCACCCGGTCGAGCGTGTCCGGCCGCGGCCCCTCGCGCGCGAGCAGGCTGCCGACCGACTCCACCGCCGAGAGCTGGCGCGCGTGCCGGCGCTCGCGGACGTTCGCCTGGTGGACGCGGACCGTCGACCGCCGGAGGTTGGCGACGACGCGCTGGCATCCGAACGCCACGACGCCGGCGGCCATGGCCAGCGCGAGGGTCTGCTGGCGCGAGCCCGGGTCGGCGTTCGGGACCGCGAGCGGCACGAGGATGGTCAGCATGCCGGCCAGGGCCACCCCAACCGAGGGGGTGTCGCCACGCGACGCCGCGAGGGCGACAACCGGCACAGCGAGGGCGCTCAGGGGCCACGTCCCCGTGGGATCGAGCCAGGCGTTGGCGACGACGATGAACGCGAGCGAGATGGCGAGACGAACCGCGGCCAACCAGTCCGGCGCTGAGCGCCACGACGTCAGCGCGAGCTGCAGCGAGACGAAGGCGATCGGCACGGCCACCGCCAGCCATGGGAGCGCCAGCTCGTAGGAACCCTCCACGGCGAGGACCGGGAGGGCGATCGCCACGGCGAGCAGGAACTGCGGGTCGCGAATGACGCCGATCGACACGCGCCCAGAGCGACTCGCCCGTGCGGCGGCCAGCCCTCTGTGGTTCAGGAAGAAGTGCTCGACGGGCGCGTAGACCTCAGGCTTCGGGGCGTCGTTCGGCGCACCCGCGGCGTCGGACGCCGGGGTGTCGGCCTGCTCTGCTCGGGGAATCGCGGCTCGGATTGGCGTCGAGGTCGTGTCCACTTGCTCTGTGGCCAGCCGGCGATGGCGGACGAGGTGCGCCCGGCCCGCGTCAAGGGCACCGCGATGCTCTGTCGCGGTGGGACTGGTCCACCATCCCCCGTCGGTACCAGCGAGTGCGCCGTCGGGTTGCTACGGGAGCCGGAACACCTCGCCCTGGCCGTTCGCGAAGATCGGCTCGTAGCCCGCGGCGAGCACCTGGTCGCGGATGCCGTCGGGCAGCCCTACGGGCTCGAGGACGACGTACAGGTAGTCGCCCGATGCCAGGAAGCGGGGCAGCGCGTCGAGGCCGTACAGCCGACCACCCGCTGTGTGCTGGCTCACCTCGGGATCGAGGCTGACGAACGTCTCGGTGACACCGTCGAACACGCCCAATGGCGTCGATACCCACTGCTGGAAGCTCTTCGCGAGGTGAAGGACCGGGGTGTCGTGGGCAAGCCGGCCGGCGTCGATTTCTGCCCGCACCGCGTCCAGGATCTCGTGCCGCGGCGCGTCGACCACGAATCGCGAGTCCGGGAAGCCCTGCCAGAAGCCGATCGCGGCGAAGTGCAGGTCGATGGCGAACGTCTCCGACCAGCGGTGTTCGCCGAGGTGGTACGCGTTGATCGAGGCGCAGTCTTTGCGGCAGTTGCTGTCGTCGCCGCTGTTCCCGAACCGGAGCGGCAACGCGGCCACCACCACGAACGCGGCAACGAGTCCCGCCCGGGCGAGCCACGGCTGCGGCGCGCGCGTCCAGGCGAAAGCAAGCGCGGAGGCCGCGCCTGCCGCCGCGATGGACGACAACCAGTAGTGGACGGTCTTCGGGACCTCATAGCGCAGCGCGCTCCCGAGCAACCCCAGGTCATCCGGCAGGGCCTGCGTCAGCACCACGGCTGCGGACCCGACGACGAGCCCGACGACCACGAGAGCCCAGCGCGCGCCCCGGCTGCCAAGGAAGGAACCGATCACGATAACGATGAGGAGCAGGCCGCTGGATTCCAGGGCGAGTAGACCGGCTGTGCCCGCAGCCACCGGCAGGCGGTCGAGCACCAGCCGCCCGATGGCGAATGCGCCGGCGATGGCGATCCCGATCGCGAGCAGGATCGCCGGGCCCAGCGATCGGGCGAATCTGGTCAACCGCTCCTGCAGCGCGCTACTCCGCGCGACGGTCCGGCCAACCCCGACTCCGATCGCAATCGCGATCGGCAGCCCGGCCCCGAGCGCGAGGGTCGGCAGCGAGACCCCGATCGTCGTCGCCAGCTGCGGCACCGCCACGAGCCCTGCCGTGACGCCGGCGACCGCGGCGGCCGGCGCGAGCTCGGTGGGTCGGAGGACGGCCACGACGCCGACGGTGACGATCGCGAAGAAGCCGATGACGGGATGGACGAGCGCCGCCGCGCCGATCGCAAGCCCGATCACCACGCCTCGACCGATCCTCCACGGGTCTGCGCCGGCCGGTCGACCGGCGGAATCCCCAGGTGCTGCTTCCCCGCGGAGGGCCTCCGCCGCAACGGCCAGGCCGAGGCACACGAGGGGCCCGACGACCACTGTCCCGCGCGCATCCGCGAGGCGGGCGAACGGCTGGCTGAGTGCGAACGCGAGCAACGCCCACGGCCCGACCGACGGGTCGCTACGGCGGATCGCGCTCGCGAGTCGGTGGACCCCGGCCGCGACGAGCACCGTCTCCGGGAGGATGAAGCCGGCGATGGCCGCACCCCCCGAGAGGCCGGTCATGGTCGCGATGGCGCCGAGGAGGCCGTCGTAGCCGAGGACCGTTCGGGACGGGCCGAAGATCGGTGACTGGGTCGCAGTCAGCGGCGAGAACCAGCCGAACGTCCGCAGGTGCTCCACCGGGCCGACGTAGTTCGGCAACACGTCGATGAACGGCACCACCGGGCTCGCGAGCTGGAGGATGACCGGCCCGGCCCACACGATCGCAACGAGCGCGGCGAGCGGCCAAGACCCGACCGCAGCGATCGCATCCCGCCAACCGCCGAATGCGACAAGCTGCCAGCTCCGGCGTGAGATGAGCGGAATCACGAACGCGGCGGCGATCACCGCGACATCGATCGCAATGAGGATCGGCGCCCTGAACAGCCCGAACGCGCCGAGCGTGCCCAGGAGCAGCGTGTCCTTGAGCACCGCGGCAACCATCGAGGCGAGCACCGCCTCGGCGATCGAATCGAACGGGGTCCGACGTGCGGCACGAGCGAGGACCAGGCCCGTCGCAATCTCGAGAACGCTTGCGCCCAGGACGAGCAACGCGGCCGGAAGCGTGACCGACAGCTGCCTCAGCACGCCGTCGAGCGCCTGGTCGAGGTCGAACCCGAGCTTGTCCGAGGCCTGGAGCCAGGTCAGGCCGATCAGGAACGCCGCGAGGCCCGCAACACCGACGAGATCCAGTGCAATTGCTTCGCGGCCCCGGAACCGGCCCTCGGACATCGCGCGGATGGTACGAGGCGCGCGCATGCCTCAGTCGGTCAGAGGAATTGGAGCGGGCGGCGGGATTCGAACCCGCGGCATCCTGCTTGGAGGGCAGGCACTCTTCCAGCTGAGTTACGCCCGCTCAGGGTGTCCGGCTCAGTCGCTGCTCAAAAGTTCGAAGCCGGTGGCAGTTCGCGCAGACGATATCGCACTTGCTGGCCTCAACCAACATCCGATCCGTGCTCCCGCCGATCATCCTGGTGACACTGCGGATCTTGGAAGACGGATCCCGATGGTCGAAGTCCATGGCGCACTGCGCGACTCGGCCACCGCAATCGAGACACGGCACGGATCGGAGCTGATCCAGCAAGTCTGCGTTGTAGCGCGAATGCGCACGCCGTTGCTCCATCCTGCGCGACGAGTCGGGAGTGCGAGACGCAAGCCACTGACGGTGAAGCTTCCGCGTTCGGAGCCGGTGGCAATTTGCACAGACGACATCGCACTTCGCCGCTTCGGCGAGCAACTGCGCACGACTCTTCAGAGTGGCTCGTCCCGTCAGAAGGTTGAACGCCTTTTCCCGCGGAACGCGATGGTCGAAGTCCATCTGATGTCCGGCGAATTGACCCCCGCAATCGGCGCAGGGAACCTCGCGAAGCTCCCGCAGGAATGCCGTGGTCGCGGCTTGTCTACGCCTGACGCGCTCGATTTCGCATGCCCGATTGCTCGCGTAGTAGCGAACGTTTGTCGGCCGTTGGTTACGTGTTTTGGGCACGTCCTATTTTAGAACGCACGTTCTCTTTCTTCAAGACCTGCGCTGCGAAGAAGCGAGTCGGCTGCATCGGTCAACGCCGAAAGCCGTGTTTGGCAGGACGTTCGTCGCGGGTGACGTCTCGCCCGAGTCGCGTACGCTCCCCGCCATGCCCGCCGTGGGAGACGTGCTCGCCGGCCGGTATCGAGTCGACGCGATTCTCGGTGCCGGCGGGATGGCGACCGTCTATCGAGCGACCGACCTCCGACTCGAGCGCGAGGTCGCCGTCAAGGTCCTGCTCCCGAACCTCGCGCGCGACCCCTCACTCGCGGAGCGGTTCGACCGTGAGGCGCGCCTACTCGCCTCCGTCAGCCATCCGAGCATCGCCGAGGTCTTCGACGTCGAGCCAGGCGATCCCGAAGCCGGCCGGGAGCCGTTCTACGTCATGGAGCTCTGCGATGGCGGCAGCCTGGCCGACCGCATCGCGTCGTCGGGCAGACTCCAGGCCGGCGAGGCCGTCCCGCTGATCCTCGTGGTCGCGGCGGGCCTCGGTGAGCTGCACGGGAACGGTCTCATCCACCGCGACATCAAGCCGGCCAACATCCTGTTCACCGGCGGCCGTCCGAAGCTCGCCGACTTCGGCCTGGCCCGAAGCGACGGCCGACCCGAGTTCCCGACGCTCACCGACCCGGGCACGGCGGCCGGGACGCCCGCGTACATGGCGCCGGAGCTCGTCGCCGGCGATCGCGCGACGTTCGCGAGCGATGTCTATGCACTCGGCGCGACCACCTTCCACGCGTTGACCGGCCGATCGCCGCGCCAGACAGAAACGCTCTCGGGCCTGGTCACGGCGATGTCCGAACCGATTCCCTCCGCATCCGCGACCGCGCCCACGCTCGGCGAGGCGTTCGACGATCTCCTCCGTCGGGCGATGGCCACGCATCCGGGCGATCGGCCCGGCCTGAACGCCTTCACGTCCGGCCTCGTGGCCGCGCTCGCCGGCGAGGCGGTCGCGGCGCCCGCGACCTTGGCCGCTGCGCCACCGACCGAGGCCGCCGCGCCACCGCTCGACGCCGCCGTGTTCGGGCCGGCCGACGTCGATCCTCTCGCGCAGACGACCAGGATTCCCGTCCTGACGGGAGCGACGCGCACCGGGCCGCGGCCGCCGCTGCGCAGGCCTGCGAGGGCACCAACGCGTGCCCGCCCGTATCCGACGATCACGCGACTCGCGCTCGTTGCCGTTGCAGTCGCTGCGATCATCCTGCTCCTGCCTCGCGCCGGGCTCATCCCCGGTGCCGCGACGGAGACGCCGTCGGCGCCGCCATCCGCAGGACAACCGACCGGCACCTTCAGCCCCACACCGACCGCGACCCCCAGCACCGCCCCCACCGACACGCCCGACCCGGCGGCTGCGGCGCTCCGCGCGCTCGACCAGGTGGATTCGGCGATCAACCAGCTGCGCGGCCATGGCGGCTTCACGGGCAAGGAGGCAGGCGAGCTCACGGACCTCGCCGCGGCTGTCCGGCGGGATCTCGAGCGCGGCGAGATGGCGGATGCGCGCACCGCGGCGCAGCAGCTGGCGGACCGAGCCGACAAGCTCACCAAGGGCATGTCCGCCGACCGCGCACGGATCCTCACCGACGCGATCGAGAACGTGATCGAGGCAATTCCCGCCTAGAGCCCCTCCGCCGGCGCGAATCGGGCCGGAGCCTCTGCGAGAACGGCGGCGCTACGATGCGATTCGAATGACGGTCGAATCGCCGACGCGGAGCTGCCCGCGATGCGATGCGCGCGTGGCCTCGGACGCGAAGTTCTGCGCTAATTGCGGTCAGGCCCTCGCCGAGCCGTCCTCGATCGATGCCACGATCCACAGCCGCCTGACCGCGGCCGCGCCTACCCCGCTGATCACGAAGATGCGCGCCGCACGGCTGACCGGCGAACGCAAGCCGGTTACCGCGCTCTTCGCCGACGTCGTCGGCTCGACCACCCTGGCGGAGCAGATGGACCCCGAAGACTGGACGGCGATGATCAATGAGGCCTTCGACCTCATGTCGCGCGCCGTCTTCCGCTACGAGGGCACGATCGCTCAGCTCCAAGGCGACGCGATGCTCGCGTTCTTCGGCGCGCCGGTGGCGCACGAGGACGACCCCGAGCGGGCGATCTTCGCCGCGCTCGACATGCTCGAGGCGACGGCCGAGTTCGCGTCGCAGCTCAAGGCCACCCAGGGCGTCGACTTCCGGATCCGCGCCGGGATCAACAGCGGGCCGGTCATGGTCGGCAACGTCGGATCGGATCTGCGCTACGAGTACACAGCCCTCGGCGACGCCGTAAACGTCGCGGCTCGGATGCAGACCGCCGCGCAGACTGGAACTGTCCTGATCACGGAGATGACGCGTCGCCTGACCGGCGACACCTTCGAGCTGGAGGACCTGGGCGGCCTTGAGGTCAAGGGCAAAGCCGAGCCGGTCCATGCCTACCGGGTCATCGCCCGAAAGGCCACGCCTGCCCGGCGGCGAGGCCTCGATTCGGTTGGTCTCGACAGCCCGATGGTCGGGCGGGAGCAGCCGCTCCGCCGTCTTACTGACCTCCTTGACATCGTGGAGGCGGGCCGGGGCCGGGTGGCCTTCGTCGTCGGCGAGCCCGGGATCGGCAAGAGTCGCCTCCTCGCCGAGCTGCGTCGGGTCGCGGAGGCGCCCGACGACGGCCGTGCACCGTTCCGCTGGATCGAGGGTCGGTGCGTCTCGTATGGCCGAAACCTCCCGTACCACCTGCTCATCGACCTCATGCGCTCGACCCTTGGCATCCCGTTCGCGGCGGACGACGACGCGGCGCGGGCAACCCTGGACCAGGCCGTCACCGGCGTGTTGGGAGGCGATCCGGCCGAGGCCGCCGACACCTCCACCTACCTGGCGCACATGCTGGGGCTGCCGCTCCGGCCGGACGAGCAGTCGAGCGCGGCGCTCCCGCCCGATGTCATGCAGGGCCGTTACGTCGCGGCGACCCATCGCCTCCTGCGCGGGCTCGCCGCCAGCTCTCCCGTCGTCCTGGTCTGTGAGGACATCCACTGGGCCGACCCGGCGTCGATCGAGGTCGCGCGGCAGGTCATGCCGCTCTCGGCCCAGCTCCCGATCCTGTTCATCGGAGCCCTCCGCGCCGAGACGGACACTCCGGGCTGGGGCCTCATCGGCCAGGCCCGCGAGCTCTTTGGCGAATTGCTCACCGAGCTCCGGCTCGACCCGCTGAGCGAGGCCGAGAGCCGGACGCTCATCGCGAACCTGTTGGAGATCGAATCGCTGCCCGATGCGGTCCGCGACCTCATCATGTCCCGCGCAGAGGGCAACCCATTCTTCGTCGAGGAAGTCGTCCGGATGCTCATCGAGCGCGGCGTGATCGTGTCCGAGGACGAACGCTGGGTGGCGACGGGTGAGATCGCAGGTGTCGAGATCCCGGAGTCACTCCACGGCCTCCTGCTTGCCCGGATCGACCAGCTGCCCGACACGGCGAAGCGGAGCCTCCGAATCGCCGCGGTCATCGGGCGGCAGTTTCCGGTGCGCGTGCTCGAGCGCGTCGTCACGGAGGCCGTCACATGACGAGCAACATCCAGCTCGACACGCTCGAGGCGAAGGGCCTGATCCGGCTCGCCACGCTCCGCCCGGAGCTGGAGTACCTCTTCCGCCATGCGCTCGTCCAGGACGCCGCCTACGGTTCACTGCTCAAGCAGGAGCGGCGTGACCTCCACGGACGTGTCGGCGAGGCCCTCGAACAGCTCTATCCGGACCGCCGCGGCGAGCTCGCCCCGGTCCTCGGGATGCACTTCGAACAAGCCGGCCGAACAGAAAAGGCGATTGGCTATTACGCCGAGGGTGCGCAGCACGCCCTGCAGCAGAACGCCATCCAGGAGGCGTACAGCGCCTTCGATCACGCGAGGGCATTGATCGAACAGGAGGTTCCGGACCCAAGCCTGCCCTCGGAAGAGCTGAATCGGCGCCGGCGGCGTCGAATCGAGATCGAGCTTGGGCGTGCCCAGGCTGGCTACAGCTTCCGAGCGCCGGAGGACGCGTTTGAGGCCCTCGAGGGCGTCCTGCCAGACGCCGAGGCGCTCGGCGACCCGGAGTTGGCGGCGCGGACGTACCTGCTCATCGCGCTGGGGCGGCTGCAGAACGGCGAGCAACCGAGCGAGCCGCCGGTGGCGCGCGCGCTCGCTCGAATCCGCGAGATCGGCGAGGAGATCGGCGATCAGTCCCTGATCGCTGCGCCGCTGGCGCTCATCGGCCTGAGCCAGGTGTTCGCGGGACGGGTGCGCGACGGCGTTGCGGCACTCGAGGAAGGCTTGCCGCTGATGGATCGCATGGACTCCATCGGCGCGGCCTTCTCGCGCGGCGCGCTGGCGATCGGGTACGCGACGCTCGGAGAATTCGACAAGGCCGACGCGGCAGCCGCCGAGGCGCGAACGATCGCGGATCGGGGCGATCTCATCGCGCAGCTCGACGCGCTCATCGCGGAGTCATACGTTCGCTCGCTCCGAGGCGAGCTGGACCGGGCGATCCCCCTCGCGGAGGAGTGCGTCGGGCGCGCCGAGGAGACCGGCGCATCGGCCTGTATGGTCGTGAGCTCATGGATCCTCGGTGATGCGTTCCATCGCCAGGGCAGGTTCGCGGAGGCGACGGACGTCCTCAAGCGCGGGTCAGACGTCTCGCTCGTCGTCGACCGAAAGGTCTGGCGACCGACCCTCCAGGCGTGGCTCGGCTCCGCCGCCGCCGCGATGGGCGCCGTCGGGCCGGACGAATGGGACGAGGCATTGGCGACCGCCCGCTCGATCGGCAACAGCCTCGGCGAAGCGGGGATCCTCTGGAAGCGCGGTGAGGCGACCGCCGCGAAGGGCGACATCGACGTGGCGGTGGCGGATTTCGAGGCGAGCGCCGCCATCCTCCAGGATCAGGGCGCTCGCCCTCACCTGGCTCGCGTGACTCGGTCCTGGGGCGAGGCGCTTCAGAGAGCCGGCCGCACCGACGCCGCCGAGCCGATCCTGCGGCGATCGCTGGAGGTGTTCGAGGAGCTAGGCCTGGACACCGAGGCAGGCCTCGTCAGGACCCTTTTGTCGCTCGGCGGCACGAAGCTGGCGTTCGAATAGCTGACTAATACCTCAGCCTTTGCGCTCGAGGATCGGCTTGGCGAGGTCCGGCCGGTCGACGACGAAGGCGAACATCGCTCGATCGCCCCAGCGACCCAGGAACAGGTGGCCGTGGATGTTCACGCCCGCGTCGGCGAGCTGGCGGGCGATGCGGGCCATGCCACCCGGCTTGTCGTCGACCTCGGCCAGGATCGACTCGCCCTCGACGTACGTGTAGCCGCCCTCGTCAAGCACACTCTTCGTCGTCTCGTCGTCGGCGGTGGTCATGATCACGTGGCCGCTGTCCCCCAGCCCGCCGCCGCCGATCGCGCGCAGGTCGACGCCCCGGGCGGCGAGCGCCTCGGCGAGAATCGCCATCGCCCCAGGCTCGTTCTTGAGCTGGACCACGAACTGGTTGGCCATCGCGCGCATCGTAGCCCGACGCGGATGCACGGTGGCTAGAGTGCGGGCGATGCGCCTCGCCGCGACTGCCGCCGACCTGCCGGACGCCGTCGCGGCGGCGCTTGCGAGCCCGTCGGCGGGCGAGCGCGAGGAGCTCGACGCCGGCGGGACGACCTGGCCGACGACGTCCTGGGGATACCGCGGCGATCCCCCATTGCTGCTCGTGCACGGCGTGACCTCGAACGAAGGAATCTGGTGGCGAGTCGGGCCGGCGCTGGCGGCTGCCGATCGTCGAGTGATCGCCGTGGACATGCCCGGGCACGGCCGAACGGCTCGAAGACCGGGATCGCACCGCTTCGCGGACACCGCGGCGGAGCTCGTCGCCTACGCCCGGGCAGCCGGCCTCGACCGACCGGATCTCGCCGTCGTCGGGCACTCCTGGGGCGCCATGGTCAGCGCGCACCTGCCGGCGGCGGAGCTTCGACCCCGGACGATCGTGCTGCTCGACCCGCCATACCTCACGCTCGGTCGCCTCGAGGCGCTCACGAAGGAGCCGACGGAGCGCGACTACACAACCCTCGACGAGGCGAGCGTCGCCGTGCGCGCCGCGAACCCGTCGTGGTCCGAGGGTGATGTGGCCGCGAAGGCGCAGGCTCTGACCGAATTCAACCCGCAGCTCGTGCTCGACGTGCTGCTGAAGAACGGCAACTGGGACAGCGGCATGTCGGCGCTCCACGACCCGAAGTCTCGCGACGTCGATGTCTGGCTCATCCGAGGCGAATGGTCGACCGGCGGCTTCATCCCCGACTCGAAGGTGCCGGCCATCGAGCGCCAGCTCGGCGCGGACCACGTCATCACGATCGCCGGCGGCCCGCACTCCCCGCAGCGAACGCACCCCGAGGCCACCGTGCTCGCAATCCTCAAGGCGCTCCGCGGGCCTGATGGGACGTCGCTGTCACTTGGGTCAGCGTGACGTCACGTGGAACGTCGGATGGTCGCGGCGCGGTGGTAGGCGGCAATGTAGGCGGGCGTCGACGAGGAGCGCCAGTCGAAGTCGACCGCCATGCCCCGATCGAGGAGTGACTCCCACTGGCGTGAGCCCGGCTGGAAGGCGGCAAGGAAGCGGTCGCAGGCATCCACGAGGCCGCCGGGCGACTCGCCCTCGAATGCGAAACCGGTGCCGCGCTTGGGGTCCGCGGTGACGTCGATGACGGTGTCGCGCAGGCCACCGGTCGCGCGCACGATCGGCGGCGTGCCGTAGCGCAGCGCGATCATCTGGCCGGTGCCACACGGCTCGAACCGGGAGGGCATCAGGAACCCGTCGGCGCCGGCGTACATGCGCCGGGCGAGGTCGCGGTCGAAGCGCTCGACCAGGGCGATCCCCTTCCGGCCTGCCGGTTTCGCGGCGAGGTCGCGCAGCGGGGCGACGACGTCGGGGCTGCCCGAGCCGAGAACGGCGAGCCGGATGCCTCGGCGGAGCAGCGCCGGGGCAGCGCCCGCCAGCAGGTCGAAGCCCTTCTGCCGATCGAGCCGGCCGATCATCGCCAGGACCGGCTTCGGGTCAGATGGGTCGAGGCCGAGCTCGGTGAGGAGCGCCTCGCGACAACGGGCCTTCCCGCGGCGATTCTCGCGAGAGTAGGTCGCGGCGAGCGCCGCGTCCGTCGCCGGGTTCCACAGATCGGTGTCGAGGCCGTTGACGATGCCGAAGAACCGGTCGCCGCGGGCCCGAAGCGCCCTGTCGAGGCCCATGCCGTACTCGGGCCTGAGCGCCTCGGCGGCGAAGCCGGGGCTCACCGTGTTGACGATGTCGGCCTGCTCGATGCCGACCTTCAGGAGGTCAAGCCCATCAGCGCCTTTGGGCAGCGCGGCACGTCCGAGGCCGAGATCGCGCACCTGGTTGGCCGGCGTCCAGCCGTGATAGGCGAGGTTGTGGATGGTCAGCAGGAAGGCCGCGCCGACGAGCTCGGGGATGCCGCGGTCGCGCTGGAGGAGGGCCGGGACCGCGTGCCAGTCGTGGATGTGGACCACGTCCGGCGGGCGAGGCTCGTGGCGCAGCCGCTCCAGCGCGGCCCGGCACAGGATCCCGAACCGCCACGCGTTGTCGGGATGGTCGGCGCTCGGCGTGCCGTACATGCCCTCGCGGTCGAATGCCGGCGGATGGTCGACCAGGTGCAGCCGGTAGCCATGCGTCTCGGCCTCCAGCGTGCGCAGGTCGAGCGAGCGGCCGGCGTGGCGCGGATCGGGGATCGATAGCTCGCGCGCCGTTGCATCGGCGGGCACCGGCACGCCGCGATAGTTCGGGATGAACACGTCGACCGGAGCCTCGACATGGGGGCTCCCGACCTGCCCGAGCGCCCGCGCCAGTGCGTCCACCACGTCGGCGAGGCCGCCGGTCTTCGCCCACGGCTCGCACTCGGCCGCGATGAACGCCACGCGCATCGCCACCGCCGGAGTATGGCCCGGACCCGCACGCGCGGTCGGCCCCCTGGACCTCCATCGCCGGCGGCGGAATCTGATGCCCATCGGTAAATCAAGCGATGGCCCGCGGCGCCACGATCCCGGGCTATTCACGGATGAGCATCGTTTCGCGGCGCTGGGGATCGAGACTGGGCGGCGGCGAACCGGATCCGACCCCACTCCGGGTCCGGATCGGACTCCGGCTGCGGTCCAGGACCTGCCCCGGTGCATCGGTGATCCGCGCCGGAGTTCGCTAAACCGGTTTACGCGAGGACACCGCCGCCGATATCATCCGCGGAGATGGAGCCCACCGTCCGCATTCCCTCGGCGGCGCCGAGCCACGTCCGTGTGCCACCGGAGCTGGAGGGATTGCGGCGTCTCGCCTACAACCTCTATTGGTCCTGGCACCCGGCGGCCCGCGGGGTGTTCGGGCGCATCAACGGCGGCGTCTGGTCGCGGACGCACAGCCCGATCCCGGTCCTGGCGAGCATGGTCGACTGGCCGAGCCTGCTCGACAACTCCGACTTCATGGTCGAGGCCCAGCGCGTCATCTCCGACTTCGACCGCTACATGGCCAACGGCGCCGACCACTGGTTCCATCGGCGCCACGCCCGCGAGCTCAAGGGCCCGATCGCCTACTTCTGTGCCGAGTACGGGCTCCACGAATCGATGGGCATCTACTCGGGCGGCCTGGGCGTCCTCGCGGGCGACCACATGAAGGCCGCCAGCGACATGGCGCTGCCGCTCGTCGGGGTCGGCCTGCTGTACCGCAACGGCTACTTCCGCCAGACGATCGACGCTGACGGCCACCAGGAGCACCGCTACCCCGACTACGACCTCGTCCGGATGCCGCTCACGCGCGCGCTCGGGCGCGAGGGCAACCCGCTGACCGTCTCGGTCGAGCTGCCGGAGCGGACCGTCCATGTCGACGTATGGACCGTCCAGGTCGGTCGCGTCCCCGTGCTCCTGCTCGACACGGATAACCCCATCAACGACCCCTCGGACCGGCCGATCACCCACATCCTCTACGTCCGCGGCCGGGAGATGCGGCTGCACCAGGAGCTGATCCTCGGCGTGGGCGGCGTGCGGGCCCTGAGCGCCCTCGCCATCCAGCCTGACGTGTGGCATCTCAACGAGGGCCATTCCGCGTTCCTGCTCGCGGAGCGCGCCCGAGAGCGGGTCGTCGCCGGTGACGACCTCGACACGGCGCTGGCCGCGGTGGCCCGCAACAGCGTGTTCACCATCCACACGCCCGTCTCGGCCGGGAACGAGCGCTTCGACGCCGACCTCGTCCGCCGTGTCGCCGGGCCGTTGCTCGACGGCGATGGGCGGCGAAGGACCGGCGGTGTCCCGGTCGAGCGAGTCCTCGAGATCGGGCGCGGCACGGACAACGACGCCGGCCAGTTCGACATGACCGCGTTCAGCCTCCGGCTCACGAACGGTGCAAACGCCGTGAGCAAGCTGCACGCAGTGACGGCGAACGCCACCTGGCGTGAGATCGTGCCCCACGAGATCCTCGCGATCACGAACGGCGTCCACCCGCCGACGTGGGTCGGCGGGCCGGTGCTCGGGCTGTTCGAGCGCTACCTCGACGCCGATCTGGACGACCTCGACGGCACAACGGCCGCGACGCGCTGGTGGGAGCGCATCGAGCGGATCCCGGTCGCGGAGCTGTGGAACGCCCACCTCGACCAGAAGCGGGAGCTGGCCCTCTTCGCCCGCGGCCGGCTGCGGACGCAGTTCGCTCGCCACGGCGAGGCGCCTCGGACGCTCGAGCAGCTCGGCGATGCCCTCGACCCCAAGATCCTGACCATCGGCTTCGCGCGCCGCTTCGCGACCTACAAGCGCGCCGGGATGATCTTCACCGACACCGAGCGGCTGGCCCGCCTCCTGACCGACGCCGACCGGCCCGTGCAGCTCGTGTTCGCCGGTAAGGCCCATCCGGCGGACCGCCCGGGCCAGGCCGTGATCCAGGAGATCTTCGGACGGACCCGCTCGCCCGAGTTCCGCGGCCGCGTGTACATCCTCGAGGACTACGACATGCGGATCGCGCGGTTCCTGGTCCAGGGCGTCGACGTCTGGCTGAACACCCCGCGCCGGCCGCTCGAGGCGTCCGGCACGTCGGGCATGAAGGCCGGCTCGAACGGCGTGGTCGATCTCAGCGTGCTCGACGGCTGGTGGGACGAGGGCTGGACCGGCGACAACGGCTGGGCGATCGGCGGGCGCGAGCCGCTCGGCGATGAGGCTGCGCAGGACTGGGCCGATGCGATGGACCTGTACCGGATCCTCGAATCGGAGGTCGTGCCCGAGTACTACGACCGCGACGAGAAGGGCGTCCCGGTGCGCTGGGTCGAGCGGATGCGCCGCTCGATCGGGACGATCCTGTGGCAGTTCTCGACGACGCGAATGCTCCACGAGTACACCGAGATGCTGTACCTGCCTGCCGCCGGCATCGAGGTCACCCAGGAGGCGAGCGTCCGACAGTGACCCGCCGGCGCATCTCGCTCGCGCTGACACTCCACAACCACCAGCCGATCGGGAACTTCGGGTGGGTCTTCGGCGCGGTCTTCGAGCAGGCCTACAAGCCCATGGTCGAAGCGCTCACCCGGCACCCGATCGTCCGAGTCGGGCTGCACTACTCCGGACCCCTGCTGGAGTGGCTGCGGGCCGAGCGGCCGGAGTTCATCGCCGACCTGCGGGCCCTCGTCGAGCGCGAGCAGATCGAGCTCCTCGGCGGCGGGCTGTATGAGCCGGTGCTCGCCTCGCTGCCGGAGCGCGATCGCGTCGGCCAGCTGACGCGGATGGCGGACACCGTCGAGGCCACCTTTGGGCGCCGGCCTACGGGGGCGTGGCTCGCCGAGCGGGTGTGGGAGCCGGACGTGCCGACATCCCTCGTCGCCGCCGGCTACGGCTGGACGATCCTCGACGATTCGCACTTCCGTGCCGCGGCCATCCCCGAGGACGAGATGTGGGGGCCGTACACGACCGAGGACCAGGGCCGGCTGCTACGCGTCTTCGGGACCGAGCAGGGCCTGCGCTACCGCATCCCGTTCCACGAGGTCGACGAGGTCATCGAGTACCTGCGCGAGCACGCCACGGAGGCGGGCGAGCGGGTCGGGACGATGGGTGACGACGGCGAGAAGTTCGGGGCGTGGCCGACGACGTACGAGCACTGCTGGGGCAAGGGCCACTGGGTCGAGCGGTTCTTCAAGGCGCTCGAGTCGAATGCCGGCTGGCTGACCACGGTCCGCCCCTCGGACTGGCTGACGTCGAACCCGCCGGTCGGGCGGGTCTATGTGCCGACCGGCTCGTATGCCGAGATGGGCGAGTGGGCGCTGCCACCCGCTGAGAGCCGTGCCTTCCACCTGGCCCTGGCCCGGGCGACCGAGACGGGGGCGCCGGAGGCACGCTGGCTTCGGGGCGCGTTCTGGCGGAACTTCCAGGTGAAATACCGCGAGATCAATGACCTGCACAAGCAGATGCTCCGCATCTCGGACAAGGTGGCGGCGATTCCCGCGGGCGCGGCGCGCGACGCGGCGCTGGACCACCTGTATCGCGGCCAGTCCAACGACTGCTACTGGCACGGCCTGTTCGGGGGCATCTACATCGCCCATATGCGGGCCGCGACCCTCGCCCACCTCATCGCCGCCGAGGACACCGCCGATCGAGCGCTGGGCACATCGGTCGGAAGCGAGCTTCGGGACCTCGACCTTGACGGGCGCGACGAGGTCCGGCTGGCGACCGATGGCGAGGTCGTCGCGCTCGACCTCGACGAGGGCGGCGGAATCGGTTCGTGGGACATCCGGGCCGCGCGGCACGCGCTCGCCGGTGTGCTCCGTCGCCGGCCGGAGGCGTACCACGAGACGCTGCGCCGGCACGAGGCGCAGACGGCGAAGGGGGGCAAGGGGAAGGCGTCCGCGGGCGCGCCCGCCTCGATCCACGACATCGTCAAGATGAAGGAGCCGGGGCTCGCGGCGCGCCTCGTCTATGACGACTACGAGCGCCGGTCGGCGCTGATCCGGATCCTGCCCCTCGACCTGACGCCCGCGGCCTGGGGCGCCGGCGGCCGAGGCGAGCTCGGCGACTTCGCAGCGGGGCGGTACCGGATCGTCCGGCTCGACCCCGACCGGGCGGTGATGGCACGCGACGGCGCGGCCACGATGGATGGGCACAGGTACCCGCTGTCAGCCGAGATCGAGGTGCTGGTCGGCGGCGGCCGCATGGACCCGTCACTCTCGGTCACCGCGACGATTCGCAACACCGGCGACCGAGCGCTCGAGGCGCGGGTCGGGATTGAGTGGGCGCTCACGATGCTCGGCGGCGGCGGCAACCCGGAGGCGTGGTGGGAGATCGAGGGCGAGCGCTCCGGCCACGACAGCACCGGCGCCGCGACCGGGGTCGCGCGCATCGGCCAGGGCAATTCGTGGCTCGGGCTCACAGTCGAGACGGCGGTCAGCCCGCCCGCCGATGCATGGCACGCCCCGATCGAGACGGTCTCGAACTCGGAGGCCGGGTTCGAGCGGGTCTACCAGGGCGGCGCGCTGCTCCTGTCCTGGCCGGTCAGCATCCCGCCGGGCGGCAGCTGGTCGGCATCGGTCGAACACCGCGCGACCGTCGATGTCGATCGGGCGGTCGCGGAGGCGGGGCAGCTCCTCGAGAATCTCGCCTGACGATTCAACGCTGAGAATCCGTCAGCCCGCGGCCTGCGCGCCACGGGCTGACGAGGGAGGAGAGCGAAAGGGCCGGGTTACTCAGTCAGGCCACGAGTGTGCGATCGTGGATCGTTGAAGTCGGGGCGCGAGTCGGCGCCGCGCGTCTGGGCCAGGAGCTCGAGAATGAGGATGCCCACGAAGGCGATGACCAGGATGACGAGGCCACTCATTGTCGTGACCACCCTTTCGCTTGCTACGTTTGGTACAGTGAACTAGGCCAAATGTTACTTGGACTAGCAGACTATGTCAACGCCTGAGCTGGATACTCTTCCGCTCCCCCGGGAGCGCAACCTCGACGTCGAGCGCGACTCCGACGTCCCGATCTCGACCCAGATCTACTGGCAGCTCGCCTACCAGATCGAATCCGGCCGGCTCCAGCCCGGTGAGCGGCTCGCGCCCGTCCGCGAGCTGGGCGCGGCCCTGCGCGTCAACCCGAACACCATCCGCGCCGTCTACCGCCGATTAGCCGACAACGGCTATGTCCTGAGCCGCCACGGCGCGGGTACGGTCGTCTCGGACCGGATGGTCCACCGGCGCCGCCCGGAAGCCCTCGGCGGGATCGTGTCGGAGATGCTGCGGCGGGCGGCACAGGCCGGCTTCACCCCCGATGAGGTCGCCGCCGCCGCGTATGCCGCCGCCTCGGAGCGCAAGCGGCCCGGTGAGCAGGTCCACGTGCTCTTCGCCGAGTGCACCACGGCCGACGCGGGCTACGACGCCGAGCGCCTGAATCGCGAGTTCACCGGCTCGATCGAGGCGGAGGGCACGCTCCTCGACGAGCTGCCCGAGCGCCTCGATCGGTTCCACTACGACCTCGTCGCGACCACCACGTTCCACGCCGACGAGGCGCAGGCGCTGGTCGGGGGCCGGGTCCCGGTCGTGGCGATGCTCATCGGGCCGGGCTACGTGGAGCTCGTCCACGAGATCTCGCAGCTCAGCGAGGGCTCGCGCGTCGGGGTCGTCTGCGCGTCCGATCGGGGCGCCGAGAACATCGCCGAGACGCTCTCGATCGCCGGGACCAAGGGCGTCGAGCTCGTGTCCGCGACGATCCACGACGACGAGCGGCTGGCGCTCGTCGATCGCACCGCCGACCTGATCCTGATGTCGCGCGAGGCCCTTGCCCAGAAGCTGGACCAGCGGATGCACCGGCCGGAGCGGATCCGGCCCTGGACATACGAGTTCGACCCTGCGGGTCTCGAGCTGTTGCGCCAGAAGGTCGAGAATGTCGCCGCCTCGCGCCGGGAGCCCGTGCCCGCCTGACTTCCCGCCGGTCTGACATCCTTCGCCCGATGCGGGCGATCCCACTCGCGCGGACGGCACGACGGCGGCACGGGCTCGAGCCGATCGTCGGCCGCGACGGCACGCTCGATGCGGCGGATGCGGCGGCCGCTCGACGCATCGCGGCGCGCCTGACGGCGGCGCGCGACGCGGCCGGCGAGCCGGCCGTGAGCGCGGGCGAGGTTGCCGCTCTGGCCGCGATGGACGCGGTGCTCCATCGGCTGATCGACCGGGAGCGGCAGTCCGGCCGCGCGGACCTCGGGGCGGCGATCCAGGCCGTCGGGTCCAGCCTTGGCCCTGCGGCCGTGGCCGAGGTGGACAGGGCCTGGCGCGGCCAGTTCCGCGAGGAGGGCCGCCGAACGAGGACAGCCGACGCGGCGGTCGAGACAGCGACGGCGGGCGAGCCGAGTCCGGACCTGCTCGCCGAGGTGCTGGTGCTCGCGGCCCTGAACGAGGATCCGGCGGCCACCGGCGTCCGCGAGCTGGTCGACGACCGGCCGCTTCGCGATCGGACGCCATACGTCGCCGTCGTGGACGCGACCGAGCGGCAGCTCGGCGGCCGGGGCACCCCGCGGGCAGGCGGCGGCCGAGGTCGCACAGGGAAGGCAGGCGCGGCGAGGCCGACGGCGCCCAGCGCGACTGGCGAGGCGGATGACCTGCCATTGCCGGCACGGTTGCGCGAGCCGATGCTGCAGGCACCGGGCTCCCTGGCGGCGCAGCTGCGCTGGGTCCGAGAGAACTGGGCGGCGCTGATCAAGGGCGATCGGGCGCTCGGGCGCCGGATCGATCTCGCGCTGGACGTCCTGGCCGAGGAGGCGCGGGCGATGGAGCTCCGCGCCGCGGGCGCCCACTTCGGCGGACCCCTCACGGTCGAGACGCCCGACTACCGCGGCCTCGACTCAGACGCGGTGGCCTTCTCGGCGGACACCGACTGGATGCCGAGGGTCGTGCTCATGGCCAAGTCGACCTACGTCTGGCTCGAGCAGCTCGCCGCGCGCTTCGAGCGGCCCATCACGACCCTCGCCGACGTGCCCGATGAGGAGCTCGATCGCCTTGCTGATGTCGGCGTGACCGGGCTGTGGCTGATCGGACTGTGGCAGCGCAGCAGCGCGTCGGCCGAGATCAAGCGCCGGCGCGGGGACCAGGACGCCGTCGCTTCGGCCTACGCCATCGACGAATACCGCATCGCGGAGGAGCTCGGCGGCGAGGCCGCCTTCGAGCAGCTGAAGGGGCGCGCCTGGGATCGCGGCATCCGCCTCGCCGCGGACATGGTCCCGAACCACATGGGCATCGACTCGCGCTGGGTCGTCGAGCATCCTGAGCGGTTCGTTTCGGTCGATGATTCGCCCTTTCCCGCGTACACGTTCGGTGGGGCCAACCTGTCATCCGACTCGCGCGTCGAGCTCCAGATCGAGGACCACTACTGGGACGGGACCGACGCCGCGGTGGTCTTCCGGCGGCGCGACACGGCCTCCGGCGAGCAGCGCTTCATCTATCACGGCAACGACGGGACGTCGTACCCGTGGAACGACACGGCACAGCTCGACTACCTCCGCGCCGACGTCCGCGAGGCTGTGATCCAGACCATCCTCGACGTTGCCCGTCGAGCGCCGATCCTCCGCTTCGACGCCGCGATGGTCCTCGCCCGGAAGCACATCCGACGCCTCTGGTATCCGGAGCCGGGCGCCGGCGGCGCGATCCCGTCACGGGCCGAGCACGCCCTCTCGAACGCGGAGTTCAACCGGCGGATGCCGAAGGAGTTCTGGCGCGAGGTCGTCGATCGGGTCGCGGCGGATGCGCCCGGGACCCTGCTCCTCGCCGAGGCGTTCTGGCTGCTCGAGGGATATTTCGTGCGGACCCTGGGCATGCACCGGGTCTACAACTCGGCGTTCATGCACATGCTCCGCGACGAGGACAACGCGGGCTACCGCCGGGTCATGCGTGACACGCTCGAGTTCGACCCGGGCATCCTCGGCCGATTCGTGAACTTCCTGACCAACCCCGACGAGCGGCCCGCGGCGGAGCAGTTCGGGACGGGCGACAAGGCCTTCTCGGCGGCGACCCTGCTCGCGACCCTGCCCGGCCTGCCGATGCTCGGTCATGGCCAGATCGAGGGCTTCCGCGAGCGCTACGGCATGGAGTTCCGCAAGGCGCGCTGGGCCGAGCCGGTCGACGAGGGGCATGCCGGCCACTTCGCCTGGGCGATCGTGCCGCTGCTGCGGCGGCGAGCCGAGTTCTCGGGCACGGACCTGTTCCACCTGTACGACGCCACGGACGACGACGGCAACGTCGTCCAGGACGTCTACGCCTACTCCAACGGCCTCGGCCGTGACCGGAACCTCGTGCTCGTCCACCATCGGCACGCGGAGACGACGGTCCGGATCGACCACTCGGTCGCCGCTGCCCTGCCGGGCAGCCACGGCGGCCGAACGCTGACGAGCGTCCGCCTTGCCGATGGGCTCGGCCTGGCCGGCCCCGACGCACCGACGGACGACGCCCTGGTCCACCTGCGTGACACCCGATCCGATTGGGAGCTCGTCCGGACCGCCGGCGAGCTGCGGCGCGAAGGCCTCCGAGTGACACTTGGCGCATACGAGGCGCGAGTCCTGTCGGTTGGGCTCGTCCCGCCAGACGCGCCTGCCGTACGGCAGGCGGTCGAGCCGACCGCGGTCACGCCGGCGCGCCGCCGACCTACGCCGTTACGTCGCTCCGCGAAGCGCCAGACGCCACCGCCACGCCGGCGCCCGACGCGGCGGCCGGGCGGGCGCGCAGCACGTTGACCGGTGCGATCGGCCGCGAGAAGCCCTTCAGGTTGATCTCCCCAACGCCCTCCGCCTCGACGAGATCCCGGACATATTCATGCGACTGCGGGCTGAGGAGGATCTGGCCGGCCGTGGCGGCCGAGCTCAATCGCGACGCAACGATGACCGCTGTCCCGACCATGCCGTAGTCGTAGCGGCCCTCGAAGCCGATGCGGCCGAGCGTCGCGTAGCCGGTGTCGATGCCGACGCCGAATCCGAGGACGTAGCCGCGCCGGGACCATTCGGCGGCCAGCTCCTCGAAGCGGTCGCGCATCGCGAGCGACATCCGCACTGCCCGCTCGACGTGGTCGTCCTGCCGCACTGGGTCGTTGAAGAAGACCATCATCCCGTCGCCGGCGAAGTGCTCGAGCGTCCCGCCGTGCTCGACGATCAGCTCGCCCATGGCCTTGTGGTACTCGCGCAGCACGCCGAGGACCTCCTCCGGCTCGGCCGCCTCGCTGAACGGCGTGAAGCCGCGCAGGTCGCAGAAGACGGACGTCGCCAGGCGGCGATGGCCGGCGAGGAGCTGGGCGCCCTCGGGGCTGGAGACGAGGGCCGCCACCTGCGGTGAGAGGAAGCGGCTCAGCTCCTCCTTCTGCAGCTCGATCGTGTGCAGCAGCTCGGCCTGCCGAGCCGCCGATTCGACCTCGAGGTCGTGCAGCCGCTTGCCCGCCAGGGAGGCTCGAATGCGAGCGCCCAGAATCGCCGGGTCGAAGGGCTTCGGGAGGTAGTCGGTGGCGCCCATCTCGATGCAGCGCACGACGCTATCGAGCTCCTCGACGCCCGAGATCATGATCACCGGCAGGTGCCGGAGCGTCTCGTGGGCCTTGATCGCGGCGAGCGTCTCGTAGCCGTCCATCTCGGGCATCACGATGTCGAGCAGGACGACGCCGACGTCGGAGCCGCCCGACCGTAGGACCTCGAGCGCCTCCCGTCCGTTCTCCGCCTCGCACGACGCGATGTCCAGCGATTCGAGGTGGCGCGCGAGCACCTTCCGATTGACCGCGCTGTCGTCGACGATCAGGGCGACCGCGCGAGACGGGCTCATCGTCGGAGCCCAGCGGCGACGAACGCCTCGAGCGTCTCGACCCACGTCGAGCGCGCCAGCTCCGCATCCGCCGCGAGCCCGTCCGAAACGCCGGCCCGGCCCGCCTCCTCGATCGTCCTGGCGATGGCGGACAGGCGCATCGCCCCGAGGCTGGCGCTGCTCGACTTGAGGGTGTGCGCCGGACGGACGATGGATGCCGGATCACCGGCGGCAGCGGCCGCCAGAATGCCGTCCAGGTTCGCGGCCCCCTCCGTCGCATAGGTCTCGACCAGGTCGACGATGAACTCCTCGTCGCCGCCGGTGGCGTCGCGCAGCTCATCGAGCACCGCATCGTCGAGCACAGGGGCGCCATCGAGGTTCATCGCCGGCCCTTGCTGCCCGCCGGGACCGGGCGCTTCCTCGGCTTCTGCGGGGCGGCCTTGGAGCGCTGTTTCCGGGTCGTCTTCGACGTCCGCTTCGGCGACGGCGCCCGAGCCAGTGCTTCCGCCAGGATCGTCGGGTTGATCGGTTTGCTGATGTAGTCGTTCATCCCGGCCGCGAGGCAGGCGTCGCGATCGCCAGCCATTGCGTTGGCGGTCATCGCCACGATGTGCAAGCGCCGATGAGGCCATCGCGCCCGGATGCGGCGCGTCGCCTCGAGCCCGTCGAGCTCGGGCATCTGGACGTCCATCAGGACGACGTCGTAGTTCCCGCCTTCGACCGCCTCGACGGCGCGCCGCCCGTCGGGCGCCACGTCTGCCGTGTAGCCCATGTTCGACAGGAGGCGCAGGGCGAGCTTCTGGTTCACGGCGTTGTCCTCGGCAAGGAGGATCCGAAGGGGGTGCCGCGCAGCCAGGCCCGGATCGACCGCGGGACGCTCGGGACTGTGCGCGACCCGATCGGCGCGATCGTCCCGTTGCGCCAGGACCGTGACCAGGACGTCGTGAAGTGCCGAAGGCTTCACCGGCTTCGTGAGGATGGCATCGAGCGAGGGGTGGGTGCGCTCCCGGAGGGCCGCCGACGAGACCAGCACGATCTTCGGCGCGTGGGCGGGTTGGGCCGCGATGATCGAGTCGGCCAGGGCAAGCCCGTCGAGCTCGGGCATGAACAGATCGAGCAGCACGACGTCGAACCGCTGGCCGGCTCGGATCCAGTCGAGGGCCTCGCGGGGCGAGGCGGTGTCGCGTGTCTGGATCGACCAGCGGGCCAGCTGCGCCGTGAGGATCCGGAGATTCGTCGCGTTGTCGTCGACGATCAGGACTTTTCGGCCGGTGAGATCGACGAGGTCGCGCTCCGTATCGCGGCGCACCGCCGATGCCGGCGCCGCGTCGAGCTGGACCACGACATGGAACGTCGCGCCCTCGCCCGGCACGCCGGAGCTCTCCGCCGTCAGCTCGCCGTCCATCGCCTCGGCCAGGCGCCGGCTGATGGCGAGACCGAGGCCCGTCCCGCCGTAGCGGCGCGAGATGGACGCGTCGGCCTGGCTGAACGACCGGAACAGCCGGTCCATCCCGTCGGCCGTGATCCCGATGCCCGTATCTCGAACGTCGACCGCGACCTCCCAGCGTCCGTTCGACGCCTTGCGGCTGCCCCGGCCGGCGATCGGCGCGCTCCGCAGCGAGACGAGGATCTCGCCCTTCTCGGTGAACTTCACCGCGTTCGAGAGCAGGTTGAGGATGATCTGGCGCAGCCGGCCCTGGTCGCCGGTGACGGCCGGCGGCAGCTCGCTGCCCACCTCGTAGGCCAGCTCGAGGCCCTTCTTCGCGGCTGCCGGGGCGATGAGGTCGAGCGCGCCCTCGACGCACTCGGCAAGGTCGAACGGCTCCTCGACGAGGTCGACCCGGCCCGCCTCGATCTTCGAGAAATCGAGGATGTCGTTGATGATCGTCAGCAGTGCGTCGCCCGAGGTGCGGATCGTGTCGGCGAAGTCACGCTGCTCGTCGTCGAGGGCCGTGTCGAGCAGCAGCCCGCTCATGCCGATGATGGCGTTCATCGGCGTGCGGATCTCGTGGCTCATCGCCGCAAGGAAGGCGCTCTTGGCCTGGTTGGCATCGTCCGCCGACCGGCGGGCGTCGATCGCATCCGCGAAGAGCCGCGCATTGTCGATCGCGACGGCCGCCTGCTGCGACAGGCCAACGAGGAAGTCGAGCTCATGCTCGGTAAAGACGGGGGCATTGCTCGGCCGCCAGACGGCCATCATGCCGATCACCCCGGCGCGACCCACGAGCGGAGCGACCATGATCCGCTCGTCATCGTCATCATCGAGGCCCGCAATCGGGACGGCGCGACCGGATGCCTGCACGTCGTTGACGATCTCCGCCCGTCCCGACGCGGCAGCCGAGCCGATGATGCCCTCGCCGAGCGTGATCGAGTCAGCCTTGAGCTCCTCGGCATTGACGCCGACGACGGAGATCGCGCGGAAGGTCTTGCCGTCGGGCTCAGCGAGGAAAACGCCGCTCGTCTCGACCTCGAGCAGCTCTTGCGCCCGTGCCGTGATCCGCTCGAGGAGTCCGTCCAGATCGAGCGTCGCAGAGATCTCCCGACCGACCTCAGCGAGCTCCGCGGTCTCACGCGCACGCCGTTGCGACTCCCGGTACAGCTGGGCGTTCCGGATCGCCGTTCCCACGTTCGAGGCGATCGTCGAGAGCAGACGCGACTCCGACTCGCCGAAGCGGCCCTCCTCATCGATGCTCTGCACGCTGACCGCGCCGATCGCCTCGTCGCCAATGAGGATCGGCACGCCGAGGTAGCTCTTCACCGACGTCCCGACCCCGAGCCGGTCCATCGCCTCGAACTGGTCCGCCCGGTTCATGAGCAGCGGCTGGCGGGACTGGAGGATCTGGGACGTGAGACCTTCGCCCACGCGCATGGGCGCGCGCGGTGCAGGCTTGCCGCGCTCGACCCGGAACGGGAACTCGATCATCCCGGTGGCCTGGTCGAGCAGGGCGATGTAGGCGATGTCCGCCCGGAATGTCGATTCCAGCTGCTCGCCGGTCAGCTGGATGAGCCGGTCGAGGTCGAGCTGCGCTGCCGCCGCTTGACCGACCTCGTTGACGATCGCCAGCTCGGCGGCGCGCTGTCGGGTCTCGTCGACGAGCCGGGCGTTCTCCAGGGCGACACTCAGGCTCGACGCGAGCGTGGTCAACAGCCGCTCATCCGATTCGCTGAACGCGTCGGTGCGATCGATGTTTTGGAGCGAGATGCGGCCGCGAACCTCGGTACCGACGATTAGCGGCGCGAACAACTCAGAAAGGGCGGGCTCGCCCTGGAGGACGGTGCTCTCGATTCCGCGCTCGGCCTCCCAGGCCGGCACATCGTTGACAAGAAGGGATCGACGGGTGTCGAGGACAAGCTTTGCGAAGTTTCGAATCGGCCCGGGCTGGTCGGGGAAGCGGACTCCGCGCTCGATTGTGTAGGGATACCGGATGACACCCGCCGCCAAGTCGAACAGGCCGATGTCCACCACCTGGGCATCGAAGATCTCAACGAGCTTGTCGCCGACGAGGTCGTACATCGCCTGCATGTCGATCTGCGACGCGAGGCCCTGCTGGACGCTGTTGATGATCGCCAGCTCGGCAGCTCGCTCGCTGCTCTCCGAAAGCAGGCGCTTCGTTTCCTCGAACAGGCGGACGTTCTCGAGGGCGACGCTCAGGCTCCCCGCAAGCGTGGTCAGGAGCCGGATGTCGCCGTCGCCGAAGGCGTCCTCGCGATCGATGTTCTGGAGCGAGATCACGCCGGTCGCGACCCCGCCGGCCACCAGCGGCACGAACAGCGCGCTCTTCGGCACCTCCCCGGAGATCACCAGCGGATTGCCGTACTGGGCCGTCAGCCGGACCATGTCGCCGGACAGCGACAGTGGCTCGCGCGTCTCGAGGACGTGCTTCCTGAAGCCGATGATCGGGATTGGGTCGGCAAAAAGGCGGACGCCTTTCTCGATCCCGTACACGAACTGCATGAGTCCCGCGTCCCGATCGACGACCATGATGTCGACGACCTGCGCATCGAAGATCTCCTGGATCTTGTGGCCCACGAGGTCGTACATCGCCTGCATCTCGAGGCGTCCCGCGAGTCCCTGCTGGACGCTGTTGATGATCGACAGCTCGGCGGCGCGCTCATCGGTCTCGGCGAGCAGGCGTTTGGTCTCGTCGAACAGGCGGGCGTTCTCGAGCGCGACGCTGAGGCTCCCGGCGAGGGTCGACAGCAATCGGACATCGGCTTCGGTGAACGCGTCCTCGCGGTCCACGTTCTGAAGCGACAGCGTCCCGTTGACCTCGCCGCCGCTGATCAGCGGAACAAAGATCAGCGATTTCGTCGGCTCGCCGCTGAGGACGTAGGGCTGACCTGCTGCCTCTGCGAGGCGTTCGACGTCGCGGTTGATCAGCAGCGGCATCCTCGACTCGAGGACCTGGCGACGGAAGCCGATGACCCGCATGGGCTCGTCCTCATAGCGGACGCCCTTCTCGATCGAGTACGGGAAATGGAGCAGGCCGTCGGTCGGGTCGAGGATTGAGATGTCGACCGACTGGGCATCGAAGATCTCCCGAATCTTCTCGCCGACGAGGTCGTACATCGCCTGCATGTCCAACCGCGCCGCCAGACCCTCCTGAACGCTGTTGATGATCGATAGCTCGGCGGCGCGCTCCTTGGTCTCGTTCAGGAGAACGCTCGTCTGCTCGAACAGCCGGGCGTTCTCGAGCGCCACGCCCATGCTCGAGGCGATCGTCGAGACGAGGCGCTCGTCGGCCTCGCTGAAGGCGTGGTCGCGCGCTTCGGAGAAGACGACCGCGCCGATGGGGTCATCGCCCGAAAGGATCGGCACGCCCAGCCAGGATTGTCCGACGGTCCCGATTTCGCCCTCGGCGTACTTCCCGATCACTGCGCCGTGTGCCTGTTGCTCGGCGAGCGTCCCCAGGCGCAGCGACCGACCGGTTCGGAGCAGCTCGGAGGTGATCCCTTCGCCAAGCTGGATGGGCTCGCCGTGGACTCGCCGGCCGTGGTCGAGCTCATACGGAAACGAGATCGAGTTCGTAACCCGGTCGTACAGCGCCACGAACATGTCGCCTGACTTGAAGATCGCGGCCAGCCGTTCGCCGACGAGCTCGATGATCGACTCGAAGTCGATCTGCCTTCCGAGCGCTGCCCCGATCTCGTTGATGACCCCGAGCTCCGCGTTGCGCTGGCGGAGCTCGGCAGCGTTCGTGGCACGCTCGAGTGCAGCCGCAATGTGCTGCCCGACGAAGTTGAGCAGGTGCTCGTCGGCGTCCGAGTAGAGGATGTCGGCGCGGTAGCTCTGCACCGCCAGGACACCGACGGTGTGACCCTCGGTCTCGAGCGGGATGCCGAGAAAGTCGTTGGCGAGCGCGCCGATCGCCTTGACGCCCTGCTTGTCGAAGAGCCGCTGCAGTGCGTCGCTGTCCGCATGCAGCATGCGCCGCGTCGCCAGCACGTAGCCGGTGAGGCCCTGGGAATATCCCTCGCCGATCGGGTCCCATTGCCTCGCATCGGGGAAATCGGTATCGACCGAATCGACCCAGTACGCGAAGTTGATCTGCCGTCGCTCCTCGTCGAACAGGGCGATGTAGATGTTCTCGGCATACATGAGCTCGCCGAGGATCTCGTGGACGCCGCGGTAGAAATCGTCGAGCGCCTCTGCGCGACTGGCGAGCTCCGAGATGCGGTAGAGCGCAGCCTGGGTCTTCGCAGCGTCTGCCTGGCTTCGAAGCTGCGCCTCGAGCTCGGCGATTCGCCGCTGCGGCGTCGGCTCCGGCGTTGACGCGGCCGAGCGTCGGACCTTGGTGGTGATGCCCGTTCCCTCCAAATTGCCGCGTCGAGCATACCGGGGGAAGGCGCGCCGATCAGCAACCTGTGCGTGGTGGGCCGGGGATAGGATCGGACGATGCACGACCGATGGGTGCGGCCGGTCACGCTCGCGGGCTCGATCGTGCGGCTGGAGCCGCTCGCCGAGGCCCACCTCGACGGCCTCGCCGAGGTCGCGTTCGACCCATCGATCTGGCGCTGGACGCTCGCCCGGCCGACTGACGTCGAGGGCCTGCGCGCCTGGATGGACGCGGCGCTCGCGAATGCCGCCGCTGGTTCCGAGATGCCGTTCGCGACGGTCGACGTCGCGAGCGGGCGGCCGATCGGCAGCACCCGGTTCATGTCGATCGTGCCCGAGCACCGGCGGCTGGAGGTCGGCTGGACGTGGGTCGCGCCGGCGTGGCAGCGACGAGGGGCGAACCAGGAGGCGAAGTACCTCCAGCTCCGGCACGCCTTCGAAGATCTCGGCGCGAACCGGGTCGAGTTCAAGACCGATTCGCGCAACGAGAAGGCGAACCCGGCGTTGCTCGCGATCGGTGCCACGTTCGAGGGCACGTTCCGCAACCACATGGTCATGCCCGACGGGCTGCTGCGGCACTCGAACTACTACAGTGTCATCGCGGAGGAGTGGCCGGACCGGAGGGCCAGGCTCGAAGCGCGAATCGCCGCGATCCTGGAGGGGCGTCCGTGAGTCCGGAGCGGCAGGCGGCGACCGGCATCGGGCCAATCGAGACGGTCGACTACCACACCGCCGGCGAGCCGTTCCGGATCGTCACCGGGGGCGTGCCCGAGATCCCGGGAGACACCGTGCTCGAGCGGCGTCGGTATGCCCGCGACCACCTGGACGCCGTGCGCCGGCTGCTGATCGACGAGCCGCGCGGCCACGCCGACATGTACGGCGCGCACGTCGTGCCGCCGAACGACGCCGGCGCCGACCTCGGCGTGATCTTCTTCCACAACGAGGGCTACTCGACCGCGTGCGGTCACGGCACGATCGCACTGATCACGTGGGCGATCGAGGCCGGGCGGATCGAGGCGCGCGAGCCGGTCACCGAGGTCGGGCTCGACGTGCCGTCGGGCCGCCTGGCGTGTCGCGCCCAGGTGGCGGACGGCAAGGTCGAGAGCGTCGAGTTCACGAACGTGCCGGCCTACGTCGAGGCGACCGATCTCGAGCTTCCGACCTCTCGGGGACCGGTGCACCTCGATGTCGCCTTCGGCGGTGCGTTCTATGGCTCGCTCGAGGCGCGCAGGGTCGGGCTGGACGTCTCGCCTGTCAGCCTGCCCGCACTGATCGCGCTCGAGCGCGAGCTGCGCCGAGAGCTCGACGAGGCCCTGGGTCCGACGCACCCCGACGAGCCCGAGCTGCGCGGAACGTACGGGATCATCTACTGGCAGACCGAGACGGCAGAGGACGGCGTCGAGCTGGTCCAGCGAAACGTCACCGTGTTCGCGGACGGCGAGGTCGATCGCTCGCCCTGTGGCAGCGGGACATCCGCGCGCCTCGCCCTTCTGGACGCCTCGGGGGAGCTGCCGCGCGGCCGGGTCCTCCGGCACCGCTCCATCGTCGACTCGGTCTTCCACGGCAGGGTGATCGGCGACGGCCCCCCCGTCGGCGGCCGACCGTCGGTCATGACCACTGTCTCAGGCTCCGCCTATCGAACCGGTACGCACACGTTCGAGCTCGACCCGCGCGACAACCTCGGCACGGGCTTCCTCCTGCGCTGACGCTCTGCCATCATCCGTGCGCCGGAAGCCTCCCGGCCCTGCCCGAAGGGGGATGACGTGATCGATCTGCTTGTCAGGATCCTCATCAACGCGATCGGCGTGTATGTGGCCGTGCTCGTGGTGCCCCAGATCTCTTTCCCTGCCGCCGACAACCTGCTCAAATTCCAGGGGAACTGGTGGCACGTCGTCGTGGTCGCGCTGATCCTCGCCGTGATCAACGCGTACGTGAAGCCGATCCTCAAGGCGCTGTCGTTCCCGATCACGCTCCTGACGCTCGGCCTGTTCTCGCTGGTGCTCAACGCGTTCCTGCTGCTCTTTGTCGCCTTCCTCGCCGATAAGGTGGGCATCAATTTCACGATCGGCGGCTTCCCGCCGAAATTCACCGCCGACGCGTTCGTCGGGGCGCTGCTCGGCTCGATCGTGATCAGCATCGTGTCGATCGTGCTCGGAATGCTCGATCGGGGACGACGCATCGTCGTCTGATCCTTGACCGCCGCTGACCCAGGTGGTCTCGCCGGGCGACGAGGTCGAGGAGTCCGCGCCGGCCGACGCTGATGCCCTGCCCCGGCTCGCGCCGGCGCTGATCGCGGCGGCTCGCCGCTTCGGGACGCCCATCCAGATCACCGACGCGGTCGGCCTCGAGGGGGCGGCCGGCGCGGTTCGCGCGGCGTTCCCGGATCCGTGGCTGCGTGCCTTCTCGCTCAAGGCCAACGACGTCACGGCGATCGTCGGTCGCCTGGCCGGGCTGGGCTTCGATGCGAACGTCGTGTCGCGGGGCGAGTGGGCGATTGCGCGGCGAGCGGGCCTGCCGAACGAGCGCATCACGCTGGAGGGCATCGGCAAGACCGATGCCGAGCTCCGGGCGGCGCTGCGCTTCGCGGCGGAGGGCGTACCGCTGCGCTGGCTCGCCATCGAGTCGCTGGATGAGGCGCGAGCGCTCGTCCGCCTCGCCCGGCGCTCGGGCTTGGCGCGGCTCCGCGGCGAGGCCGAGCTCGACGTCCTGTTCCGGCTCAATCCCGAGGTGGCGCCCGAAACGCTTCGCCAGCTGGCGGTGGGGGCAGCGGGCTCCAAGTTCGGGATGACCGCCGACGATCTGTCCGAGGCGGTCGAGGTGGTGGCGGCGTGGCCGGGGCTGGTACCGCGCGGCGTGCACCTCCACGTCGGCTCGCAGCTGCGTGCGGTCGATGCCTGGCGTGACGCGGTGCGCCGAGGGCTCGCGGTCCTCGCGCTGCTCGGCGGGACGCGGCCGCGCTTCGACACGCTCGACGTTGGCGGTGGCTTCCCCGTCCTGCCCCTTGGCGACGCGGCGCCGGAGCCGGCACGATTCGCGCGGGAGCTGCCGGCGCTGCTCGACGCGATCCCGGCGGATCGCCGGCCGCGCCGCCTCGCGATCGAGCCCGGGCGCGCCCTGGTCGCGCGCGCCGGCTACCTCGTCGCGCGCGTGCTCCACGTCCGCGACCGGGGCGGTCGCCAGGTCGTCCTCGACACGGGCTTGACCGAGCTGATCAGGCCGGCCCTGTACGACGCGTGGCACGAGATCACCGCCCTGACCTCGCTTGGCCGGCCGCTTGCCGACGACACGGGGTTGGAACCGGCACACGTCGAGGGGCCCATCTGCGAATCGACCGACCACCTGGGCGAGCACCAGCTGCCACCGCTGCGCCGCGGCGACCTGGTCGTGATCCGGGACGCGGGGGCCTATGCGGCGTCGCTATCGAGCAGCTACAACGGCCGGCCTCGACCGCCCCAGGTCATCGTCGAGCGCGATGGTTCGCTGCGCCTCGCGAGACGCCGGGGAAGCCTCACCGCGCTCGGCTGAGGAGAATCCACTCGAGCCGCGCCATAAGGCTGGGCGGACCTCGCCTACTATTCGGGCAATGGGTGCCGTCGACACGATGGAAGACTTCTTCGAGAAGCTCAACGATGGCGATCGCGCGGCCGCGGTCGCGCTCATGGACGAGCGCGTCGAGATGCGCGTCCACGTCGGCGACAACGCGCGGACGCTTCGTGGCGTCGAGCAGGTCGGCGGCTGGTTCCTGCGCGCGGAGCCCGGCCTGAAGATGATCCCGGGTGAAGTGCGCGACCTCGGCATCACTTACCAGGCCGACGTGCTGAGCGTCCGGCCGGGTGCGCCCAGCCAGCACCTCGACGCCTCGTTCCGGGTCGAAGCCGGCAAGATCACGAGCATCAACCTGACACCTCGCTAGTCGAGGTGGTGACGCCCGGTCAGGGCGTCCCTCAGCTCGCGGCCGGGACTTCGCTCGCGGCGGGCAGCGCGCTCGGGACCGGCACCGGGATGATCACCTGGTCGCCGATCTTGAGCCGATCCGGGTTCGGGATGTTCTCGGCGTTGGCGGCGATCAAGTCCGCGAGCGCC
This sequence comes from Chloroflexota bacterium, assembly GCA_005889475.1. Classification (GTDB taxonomy): domain Bacteria; phylum Chloroflexota; class Limnocylindria; order Limnocylindrales; family CSP1-4; genus UBA5189. The sequence continues at coordinate 101,884 of VBGT01000026.1, forward strand.
ACGCCGAACTTCTTGGCGATGCTCGACATGGTGTCGCCCGACCGGACGACGTAGACCTGCGGCGTCGGCGCGGGCACGGCTGTCGGGGCGAGGCTCGCCCCGACCGATGGCCCGACCGACGGGGTCGGGCTGGCCACCGCGGATGGGCTCCCGAAGCCGAGCAGGCCGGGCAGCGCGAAGAGGACGGCCGCTGCGAGGGCCAGCGCGACGATGGCAACGAGCAGCGGCGGAAGGGATAGCTCGGGCAGGCGTCGCGACCGAAGCGTCGGATACACCTCCAGCGCGCGCGGGCGCTCCCACTCGGGCGCGTTCGGGTCGCGGCGGCGCTCGCGGTGCGGGGACGACGCCTCATGCGCCTCGCCCTCGCCCCCGAACGCGGCCGCGTACACCGAGTCTCGCGCCCGCATCCCGTCCGGCCTGGGCGGCTCGGCCACCGCACCTGCGGGCTCGTCCGAGACCGGCTCGCCTGCCCCCGGTTCGAGGTCGGACCCGGCGACTGCCGCGCCGGCGACGCCGCTCGCCATTCGATCTGCGTAGCTGCCGGACAGGCCGCGCCCCTGGAGTGGAATCTCGTCCCCGCCCCGGTCGTCGCCGTCCTCGCCCCATTCGCCAGGGCCGCCAGGCCCACCGCCACCGCCGCGCGCCATCCATGGCGGCGGCGCGGACCAATTCCGCGGCGGGTTGCGCTGCGGCTGGCCGGCGGCGATCTCGTCGGCGGGCGGCTCGGGCGGTCGCGGCCCGTCCGCGCGCGAGTGCGCCGCCTCCCGCCGGGCCCAGTCCTGGAACGTCGGGCACACGGGGAAGGCCGAGGAGAGGCAATACGCTTCCTGGTGGGCGAGCGCGCGCGGCGCCGGGTGCGCCTCGGCATAGCAGCGATGCCGATGGTCGGGGCTGGCAGCCCGCTCGTCGCGATCGTCCTCGAAGGCCACGAAGGGGCAGGCGGGCGCACCCTCGACGATCGGGAGCCCTCGCTCGGTCATCGCGGCGATGATAGCCGCGGGGGTGCGTCCGAGCCGCTATTCGAGCGACAGTGCCCGTCGATCCAGCCACCGCTGGACGACCCGGAGGTCGCGCACGAAAGCGCCGAACGCCGCGTCGCGGTCTTCGCCCGCGCGCAGGATCGACGACGGATGGACGGTCGTGAGCACCAGGGGTGCTTGAGCCAGGTCGAGCGCCTGCCCCCGATCGCGCAGCACCGACAGCTCCGGACCGCCCAACGCGTTCAAGGCCGTCGCGCCGAGGAGCACGAGGGCCTCGGGGCGGACGAGCTCGAGCTCGGTCTGAACCCACGGCAGGCACGCGCCAACCTCGGTTCGGTTCGGTCGCTCGTGGAGCCGGCGCTTGCCCGAAGGCCGCCACTTGAAGTGCTTCACGACGTTCGTCACGAACGCCTGCTCGCGGTCGATGCCCGCCTCCTCCAGGGCCCGTGCCAGGACACCACCCGCGGGACCCACGAACGGCTCGCCCTCGACGTCCTCGCGATCGCCGGGCTGCTCGCCGACCAGCATCAGCCGCGCCGGCACCGGCCCCTTCCCGAACACGGTCTGGGTCGCGCGCGCCCACAGGTCGCAGGCACGACAGCCGGCCGCGGCGGCTCGCACCTCGTCGAGCTCCGCGCTGCCCGAGCGAGCCGCGACCAGGGCCGCCGTCGGGCGATCCTCCGGCGGCGCTGCGGCGAGCGTCGCGGGCCGCATGGCTAGCTGGTCGGGTTCCTCGACGACCGTGAGCCGCGGGTGCGCGGCACGGCATGAATGGCGCTGGCCATCCCTGTCGTCGCCGGGCTCGGGGCCGGGCGCAGCGGCACGGTCGGCGCTGGGCTGAGGGCCGGGCGCAGCGGCACGGTCGGCGCCGGGCTGGGGGCCGGGCGCAGCGGTACGGTCGGCGCGCCCACTTGTCGCAGCCGCAGGCCGAGCTGGGGCACCTCACCGTAGGCGCGCATCAGCTCCGGCAGCATCATCCGCAGCCAGTCGTCGACCCGCCAGCACAACACGGGCGCGACCGCGGCGACATACACGTACGAGCCGAAGTAGCCGCCGAACTGGGCGATCATGAACGCCGCCGTACCGACGACGATCACGCCGTCGATCGATCGGACCCGCATCCCACCCAACACGGCGACGGCGCCGCTCAGGAAGTACCGAAGCGTCTCCAGCGCGCGGGGCGCCGAGCCGGGATCGATCGAGTCCCAGACCGAGGCCACGCTCCAGTACGCTGCCCGCAGGTGCGTCTGCTGGGCCATCGCCAGGCTCTTGACGTATTTCTCGGCGCCCCAGACGAAAAGGACCGGTGACCAGGCCACGAACGAGGCGGCGGCGAACGCGGCCACGACGGGCGCGCCGGCCCAGAGGGCGAGCGGCGGCAGCCAGGCCAGGGCATATGGCTTGAACGCCACTGCGACGGCGAGCGCCGCGGCACCAAGCATCGGACGCTTCGCGGCCAGCGCGAGCGCGACGAGGATCAGCAGGCCGGCGCTGGTGTCGTTGGAGCCGTCGACCGAGGCCAGCACGAGCGGCGGCGCGAGGGCGAAGACGACGAGACCAAGCGGCCGGCCCTGCGCCGCGCGCACGCCGAAGAAGCCCATCAGCGCCAGCGAGACGAGGCTCTCGATCTGGGTGGGGTCCCGGAAGATCGGGAAGTACCAGAGGAGGGCAACGGGCCCGTACGGGAACGACGCGCCGACTGGGCGCGACGCCGCGTAGCCGATGCCGTATGGATCGGCACCACGGAGGACGGTCCGGATCGCCGCCGTGGTGACATCGGCCACGTCCGAGGCTTCGGCGTTGCTCATCGCCCAGCGCAGGCCGACGCCGCACAGGATGATCGCGAAGACGGGGACCCAGCGCAGCTGCCAGCGGGCCGACGCGGCGAGCGTGAGGCCGACGACGACGGCCACCCCGACGCCCCAGTTGTCCGGCCACATCGGCTGGAACCCGAGCACGAGCCCGATCGCCAGGGCGACGAGCCACGGTCCACTTCGCCCACGAGGCGGCATGTGGAGCACCCCGGCGACGCGGTTCATCACGCCATGCCCGATCGTTTGACAGTCTGAAGGCGCGTCTCGACACTCCGGAGCACCAGATCCCAGCGCCCGACCCATCGGGCTTCAGCCCCGGAAGGAGATCCTGTGTTCCTGACCAACGCTGTCCTCCGATTGCTCGCCCCGCGCCTCAGCGTCCGCGCGCATTGCGACCTACCGTGCGGTGTTTACGATCCGGAGCAGGCAAGGATAGAAGCCGAGTCTTGCTACAAGATCATCGAGAAGTACGCGGCGAATAACGATCCTGCATATAGGACGCGCGCACTGGCGATCAAGGAGGAGCGCGCCGAGTTCGCCAAGCACCACCTCGACGTCCTGTGGCACGACTACTTCAAGCCCGAGCACCTTGACAAGGTTCCGAACCTCCACGACCTCTTCTGGCAGACCACCAAGCAGGTCTCCAAGGTCAAGGCTTCGACCGATCTGGCCGACGCCAAGCGCCTGCTCGAGCTGATCGACGAGGTCGATGCAGCCTGGAAGACTACCGGAGGACCCGAGAAGACGCGCGTGGCCGGTCGCCCTGCCTGATGTAGGTACGCGCGGCCGCTCCGGCGCCGTGCAGTGACGGCTCGATCGAGGCGCGAGCGACTGCGCGGACCGTGGCGCGTCGCGGTGACCGAAGGCTCGATGGTGCCGGCGATCCTGCCGGGCGACTGGCTCGTCGTGAACCCGCTGGTCTCGGCCTGGCCCAGGCCGGGGACCGTGGTCGTGTTTCGTGAGCCGCTTTCGGAGGCCCTCGCGATCAAGCGCGTCGCGGCTCGAACGGGCGACCGCGTCCCGTTCGCCGGCGGCTACCTGACGCTCGGGCCAGGCGAGGCATGGCTCACCGCCGACGCGGACGAGAAGGCCGCGGCGTCGGTCGGCTCGGGGCCGCCGATCGACTCCCAGCGCTTCGGGCCGGTCGATGCCGGGGACCTGGTCGGCCGGGTGCTGTTCCGGTATGCGCCGCTCCCGCGGTTCGGGCGGATCGCGCCGCGAGCCACAATCGCGTCGTGAGCGACCTGCGCCCCGATGCCGACCTCCCGTTGCCGGGGGCACCCGACCCGTGGGCCGGCAGCGAGATGCCATCGCACCGGGACGGGCCGCCGTTCCACATGACCGAGATGATCGAGGCCGAGCCCGCACTTGCCGCGCGGCTCCTCACGCGCCTGGCCGAGGCCGCCGGCGGCGCGGCACGGCTCGCGGGCGCGCTCAGGACCGCGGCCGTAAACGGCTCCCCCGTCCTCGTGACCGGCTGCGGTACGAGCGAGCATGGCGCCCAGGCCGTGGCCGAGATCCTGCGCGCGGCGATGACCGGCGTCGGCCTCCCAGCCCGGTTCGGCGTTCCTGGCTCGCCGGCGGCGGTGCAGGCGTTCGAGGCCTCGCTCGAGCGCGAGCTCGGGGGTCGCGGCGCGCTCGTCATTGGCGTGAGCCACGAGGGCGGGACGTGGGCGACGAATCTCGCGCTCGAGCGCGCCAAGATCGCCGGGGCGACCGTCGCCATCATCACCGTCTCGGAGCGGTCGCCCGGGGCGGAACTTGCCGACATCGTCGTGACGACGGACGAGCAGGACCAGAGCTGGTGCCACACGATCGGCTACCTCTCGCCGATCCTCGCCGCGACCGCGCTGGCCGGTCACCTCGGCGGCCGCGCCGCCGACGGCGGCGCGGCGCGTGCGCTGCTCGCCGCGGGTCTCACGGTCGAGGGGGCACACGCCACCGAGCGGCTCGCCGGCGCACTGGCGGGCGTCGAGCGGTTGATCGTTGTCGGCAGCGGCGTCGACCGGCCCGCGGCGCGCGAGCTGGTGCTCAAGGTCGAGGAGGGCGCCCACCTGCCGGCAGCGATGCGCGACCTCGAGACCGTCCTGCACGGGCACCTGGCCGGCATGGACGAGCGCACCGGGATGGTCCTGCTCCTGACGCACCCGGCACATGCCGCCGAGCGGGCCGAGCGTGCGACGGGCGTGCTTCGTGCCGCGGCGGCCCTGGGCGTCGCGACCGGCGCCATCCTGGGAGCCGGTTATGACGACCGGATCGCGGCGGAGCTGACGCCGGCGGGCCGCCTGATCGTTTCCGAGGCGCCGACGCTCCCCGCCGAGGCAGCGTCGCTCATCGGCTCGGCCGTGCCGCTACAACTCCTCACGGAGCGTCTGGCCCGAGCTCGCGGCGTCAACCCCGACCCGATCCGACGCGATCAATCGGCGTGGCTGCGAGCCGCGGCGGCCGCCGGCTGAGCGTGCCGGCACCGAGCGCTCTAGACCTTCTCGATCAGCTCCTCGGCCATCAGGTCGATCATGTCGAGGTCGAGCGGCACGAAGTCCTGGAGCATGATCCGCTCGATACCCGCGTCGGCGAAGCGCTTGACCATCGCCCGGGCCTCGTCGGGCGTGCCGAGGATCCAGCGGCTCCGGCGCTCGTTCACCCACTCGATGCCGCTCTCGGCCTGCTGACCGAACGCCGCGAGGAGCGCGTCGGCGCGCCGCCCGACCTCGGCCGCATCACGGCCCATCAGCACGCCTGCCATCGTGGACCGGGTCAGCGTCCGAGGCTCGCGGCCGATCGCGCGGCACGCTTCATCAAGCTCTGCCTCCGCCTTGCGGGCCACCTCCGGCGAGGATGACGAGAGGTTGAACTCATCGGACCATTTCGCCGCGATCCGGTAGCCCCGCGGCGAACCACTGCTGCCGGTTACGATCCGGGGCCGGAACCGCCCATTCGCCCCGACCGGCCGGCCCTCGACCTGTGCCGGCCCGGGCACGAGGTGACCGCGGCGGACCCGCACGTGCTTCCCATCGTACTTCCAGCCGGGCTTCTCCTCCCACAGGCCGTGGAGGATCGCCAGCTGGTCCTCGAGCAGGTCGGCGCGGTCCTTGATCGGAGGGAAGTCGAGGCCAAGGGGCACGTGATCGGCCTCGTTCCAGCCTGCCCCGACGCCGACCTCGATGCGCCCGCCGCTCATCTGGTCTACGGTCGTGACCAGCTTCACGAAGTTGCCGGGATGGCGGAGCGTGACCGGGCTCACCAGCGCGCCGAGACGGATCGTCTTCGTCTCGCGGGCGAGGCCGGCGATCACCGCCCACGCGTCGGTCGTGGTCTGGTCCGAGTCGCCCGGGAAGCTCGCGTAGTGGTCACTGCGGAAGAAGGCCTCGAAGCCGGCTGACTCGGCCCGCCGGGCGATCGCCAGCTGGTCCTCGTACGACAGCCCCTGTTGGGCCTCGATCATGAGCGCGAAGCGCATGACCCCTCCCTGTTCGTCGTTGTTAACAGATGCTTGCGGTTGACGAAATCATTCACAAGCGTAGAATGCTTCACGCGATGCGAAGTATCGGTGAGCAGGCAACCATCCCGGGCCAGGAGCCCTCGGGCTCGTCCGTCGACGCCATCCTGACAGAAGTCAGCAGCTGGGTCGGCGAGCTGCGCTGCGCCTCGATGGGTCGGCTCGTGCAGAGCCACGTGAGCCTGAGCCACATGCACGTCCTGTGGCTGCTCCAGCACCAGGGCTCCATGACCATGAGCCGCCTGGCTGACCTGCTGGACGTCTCGCTCTCGAACGCGACCGGGATCATCGACCGGATGGAGGAGAAGGGCCTGATCGAGCGCGTCCGCGTGCCCGATGACCGGCGCCTCGTCCTCGTGCGGCCCGGGAATGCCGGGCTGCAGGCGCTGACCCAGTCCGAGACGACGAAGCGCGAGCGATTGCGTGCGGTCCTCGGCCACCTCACCGCGGCAGAGCGGCCGGTCGTCCTGACGGCGATCCGGAGCCTCCGCCGCGCGCTCTCGGCCGAGGTCGAGAGCGATCCCCCGCACCTGCATCACTTCGCAGACGCGACGCACTGACCAAGGAGAAGGAAGACCTCATGGAATCGTTTCCCAATGAAGGGGCTCAGACCCCCTCGATCGCGGAAGACCCGGCCCTCGGCCTGAGCATCCGCGCCAAGCTCGAGATCCTCGGTGCGGTCCTCCTTGGCATGTTCCTGTCGGCCCTCGACCAGACGATCGTCGGCCCGGTCCTGCCCAAGATCGTGTCCGACCTCCACGGCTCCGACGTGTACACCTGGGCCGTCACGATCTACCTGCTCACCTCGACCGTGACCGTCCCGATCTACGGCAAGCTGTCCGACCTGTACGGCCGCAAGCCGATCCTGATGATTGGGATCGTGCTGTTCCTGACCGGCTCGGCGCTGTCCGGCGCGAGCCAGGAGATGTGGCAGCTCGTGCTGTTCCGGGGCATCCAGGGGCTGGGCGCCGGCTCGCTGTTCCCGATCGCCCTCGCGGTCATCGGCGACCTGTTCACGCCGGCCGAGCGCGGCAAGTACCAGGGCCTGTTCGGCCTCGTCTTCGGCGTGGCCTTCCTCGCCGGTCCGGCGATCGGCGGAACGCTCACGGACGCGTTCAGCTGGCACGCGATCTTCTATGTCAACCTGCCGATCGGCCTCATCGCCCTGGCCGTGATCTGGCGGCTCCTGCCGAACATCAAGCACGTCGAGCGCGCCGGGAAGATCGACTTCCCGGGCGTGGTGACGCTGACGCTCGGCCTCGTGCCGCTGCTCATCGGGTTCACCGTCGCCGAGAGCGCGGGCTTCGCGGATCCCTACTTCTGGGGCTGGATCGCTGTGTCGGTGGTCTTCCTGACAGCGTTCGTCATCGTCGAGCGGCGCAGCCCAGAGCCGGTCATCCCGCTGCGGCTATTCCGGAACCGGACGTTCTCGTCGTCGATGCTCGCCATCTTCTTCGCGACCTTCGGCTTCGGGGCCGTGATCATCTTCCTGCCCCTGTACTTCCTCATCGTCCAGGGCGTGTCCTACACCGACTCCGGCTACCGGCTCCTGCCGTTCATGTTCGGCCTGATCCTGGCCTCGATCGCCTCGGGCCAGCTCGTGGCCCGCACGGGCCGCTACAAGCCGTTCGTCCTCGGCGGCCTCGTCCTGCTCATCATCGGCATGGGGCTGATGACGCAGCTTCGGGCGGATACGGACGGTCTCGTTCTCGCGGCGTGGATGTTCGTCGCCGGCCTCGGTGTCGGCCCGACCTTCGCTGTGTTCACGATCATCGTCCAGAACGCGGTGGACTTCAAAGACCTCGGCGCGGCCACGAGCGACCTGACGCTGTTCCGGCAGATCGGCACGACGATCGGGATCGCCAGCGCGTTCACCCTGTTCCGCATCAACTTCACGTGGGGTCTCCTCCATGACCAGCTGATCGCGGCCGGCGCGCCCGCCAACTTCGTGCCCGCGACGGCGCCGGCCGGCTTCGATCCGCCCGCCGTGACCAACGTGAGCGGTGGCGGCGCGACGGACTTCCTGGCCCAGATCCCGGCGCAGGTCCAGCCGATCTTCATCGACGGCTTCCATCGGGCATTCACGATCGCGATCGGCGACAGCATCTGGCTCGGCGTCGCGGCGTCGGCCATCGCGCTCGTGGCGGCGTTTGCGCTGAAGGAGATCCCGCTGCGGACCACGCATCGGGCCCCTGCGGCCGCGCGGGCCGGCGCGCCCGTGGGGACGCCGGCGGGCCTACCGGCGAGCGAGGCGGCTCGGATCCGACCAACACCTGCCGTGGACTGACCAACTGCGAGGCGACGCCTCGCGCCAATACGGACCACACGGACCCGCCGCGGACGCCCTCCCGGCGGGTTCCCCGTTGATTCGGACTACGATCGGCGCATGACGGTCGAGAGCGAGGTCCGCATTGCGTCGATCCCTCGTGGCCTGACCGCGATCGGCGCCGGGTCCGCGCCGTTCGAGCCCGTCTTCGCGGCAACCGAGCTGGCGCAGGGCGAGATGCGCCGCGTGACGTTCGGCGACCTCGACCTGCTCGTGGCGAACACCTCGATCGGCATGGTCGCGATCGACGATCGCTGTCCGCACATGTCGGCGCCCCTCTCCCTCGGCGAGCTCGACGGCTGCCTCGTCGCCTGCCCTCTGCACAGCGGCCAGTTCGACCTCTCGACCGGCAACCCGACGCGGATGCCGACGACCGGGGGGCTCGATGCCGACGGCAACTACCACCCGGTATGGGCGCCGGAGGGCCGCGAGCCGAAGCCCGATCCGCCGGGGGTCAAGGCGGAGGCGCGCCGCCTGACCCGTGTCCGCCGGGTTCGCTATTACCCGCTCCGCATCCGCGACGGTCTGCTCGAGGTCGCCGTCCCCCGCGGCTGACTACGCAGCAAACCCATTCCAAAGGACGTCGCGCAAGCACGCCGCGCCAGCACGTCGCGCCAGCACGTCCCACCAGCACGTCGCGCCAACTCCTCGCGCCAGCGCGTCGCGCCGGAAACGGTCAGATTTGCAGGGCTCGCAAGCTAATCAGGAAAACGCTGACATCTTGCCGCCCCGAGCATGTTTGTCACATTCATCGCTCGAAGTTGAGCGTGAGCCCGACGCGTGGGTCAGTACTTCGCTGACGAGGATGCGCGGCGTGCAAATGTGACCGAAATCGAGGCACGGCTCGGCACATGTCGGCACCCGAGCTCGGCGTCCGAGCGGGCCATCCCGCGCGGCTGAAACGTCAGGTCGAGCTGTCGGCGATGCGCTCGGCGCGCCGGCGACCGGCCTTGCGGACGATGTCGATGACCTCCTTCGGGTCGTCGGTCACCTGGATCAGGTCGAGGTCCTCCGTCGAGATCATGCCCTCGCCGAGCAGCTTCGCCTTGATCCACTCGACGAAGCCGGCGTAGAACGCGCTGCCGACGAGCACCACCGGGAAGTGCCGGATCTTGCCGGTCTGGATGAGCGTGAGGGCTTCCATCATCTCGTCCAGCGTGCCGTAGCCACCGGGCAGGATCACGAACCCATCGGCGTACTTCACGAACATCGTCTTGCGCGCGAAGAAGTAGCGGAACTCGACCCCGAGGTCGACGTACGGGTTGATGTCCTGCTCGTGGGGCAGCTCGATGTTGCACCCGACCGAGAGGCCGCCACCCTCCTGGCAGCCCCGATTCGCCGCCTCCATGACGCCCGGCCCGCCGCCGGTGATGACCGCGTAGCCCTCCTCCGCGAGGAGCCGGCCGATCTCGCGCGCCGTCGCGTAGGCGGGATCGCCCTCGGACACGCGGGCCGAGCCGAAGACCGTGATCGCCTTGCCGATCTCGGCGAGGGCGTCGAAGCCGTCCACGAACTCGGCGAGGATGCGCAGCGCCCGCCACGGATCGGAGCTGAGGAAGGCCGGCCGCTCGCTCGGCTCGAGGAGCTTGCGGTCCTCGGTCATCGTCGGGTCGGCGTGCATCTTCCGACCGATGTCCCGGCTGATCAAGAGCCGGCCCGAGCGTCGGTGCTCGCCGATCGGCTCGCCGGTCCGATCCGACTCCTCGCGGCCCATTCATCGCCTCCTCGCCTGCCGCGTCGTGCGGCTCGCCGGTGCATGCTACGACGGTGAGCAGCGGCGGCAGGCCTCGATCCTCACGGGCTCGATTCGCGGTCGCGACCGTTGCCGCGCTCGTCGGCCTCGTCTGGATCGCGCAGGGCCTCGGCGTGCCCATCGGCCGCGGCTCGTTCATGATCGGCGACCCGTTCTGGTCGTGGGCGGGCGCGGCCCTCGTGCTCGTCGCCGCCGGCTACGCCGCCTGGCCGCGACTCCGGCGCCGCTGAACGGTTCGGGCTAGTCGGCGGTTCGCGGCTCGAGCACGACGACGGCGGTCGGGGTGGCGCGTCGCGCGACGTACAGCCTGGCGTCGTGGAACATGGGCCAGAGGCGCTGGCGCTCCTCGCCCTGCGCTTCCCGAGCATGCACGGCCCGCGGCCCATCGACCATCTCGATCGTCACGTCCGGCTCCGCCTTGAGGTTGAGCCACCAGCCGGGCTCGCCCTCCATCCAGCCGTTCATCGCGAGTGTCACGACGTTCGGGCCGTCCTCGTAGTAGCCGAGGATCGCGATGCGCTCCTTGCCCCTCTTCCGCCCGACCGTGTGCAGTCGCAGCGTCCCCCACTTCTCGGGCGTGGCGCGCCAGATGCCGCGCCGCCCGCCCGTCAGCCGAACGATCGCGCGATGCACCGCCCACGCGATCCGGATGAACCAGTTCGGCGGCAGTCGTCCCGGTTTGTCAGGTTGTTCTGCCATCGGCCTCTCCTCGCTCAGCGTTGCTGAATGTCATTCGAGGATGATGCGCTGGCTCTCGGCCGGCAGGCCTTGGATGAGGAGTGCGAAGTCCCGACGTCCCTGCCTAAGGAGAACCGCCGACACCCGGGAGCGACCCGTCGCCACAGCGAGGGGTAAATCGTGCTCGCCGAGCCAGGCCGCGAGACGGGCCGGATCCGCGGTCAACGACAGGACCTTCAGCCTGGCCGGGCCGCCCGGATGGCGGACGGTTGTGGCACCCGGAAGGGGCACGCCGTCACCCCATTGGATGAAGAATGGAAGTGCGGGCTCGCGCGTCGCGACCTCGACGCCGGCGCTGCGCCAGCTTATGCGCCTCCCTCCCGGGGGGTCCCGAAACCCCGGAACGACGGGCAGACCGAGTCGCCGTCCGACTGCGTCGATCGCATCCGTTCGGACCGCCCATCCGAGCGGGCGTCCGGGACGGGCGGCGGCGATCCATCTCCCGAACGCGGTCTGATCAGCGGTCTCCCGATCGGCGACGGCGACGAGTTCCACGTAGCTGTCGCCAAGCGGGACGATCCGGTTCGCCGTGCCCCAGGCCGGATGTCGTCCACCCGCGACGGAGGTCAACCGGTAGCGCGCTTCGATCTCGGCCCCCGCGAGGGCGAGGTTGGCAACGGGTAGGACGACGTGATCGATCGCGAGCACGGTTAGCTCACGATACGTCTATGACACTCGCTCAGCGTGCGGCAATGTCACGCGCTGGAAGCTCGACCGTGAACGCCCACGGGCCCATGGCTATCCGACCGCCCCCAGGAAACGGATCCATGAAGCGCTCGACCACGACCTCAAGCCTTCGGGCGGCAGCCGGCGGAGTTGGAGCGATCGTGACGAGGTACCGCGTCGGGCTGGGTCCGCTTCCGATGTTTTGGCCCGACGCACGATACGTGCTACCCGCGTCGTCGTGAACGGTGACATCCGCCCAGAAGCCTGCTGGCAGCGAGCCCGGCTTGGACCTCACCTCCAGGATCATCAGAAGACCGCCCTCGCGCATTTCTGCGGTCACGAGTTGGACCTCGTATCCACCCGCGTTTGAGGTCTCGAGGACAGGCACGATTGATCTGATCGGACCCAGGTCGACTTGCAGGAGTTCGCTCATCTCCCGCATGTCGGTCATCTCCTGCGGTGCGAGTTGGCCCTGCTCGTCCGACGACGACCAGGACATGCCCCCGAACGTGAGCGAACGACCCATGCCGCGTATGAGCCAGAGGGACCCGAGCAAGCCAGCGAGCGCTCCGAGGATGAACCCAGCTAGCGCGCCGACACCGACCGGGATCCCATAGCCGGCCAAAAGCGCGACGATCGCCACCGCCACGATCGCTACGAATGCGACCCCAATGAATCGCCCGGGACCGGCCGCGTTCACCAACAGGTCGTCATCCTAGGGCTCATGGTGTCGAGTTCGAGGGGCGTGGCGTCGGCCGCCTGGCTCGATCCCGTTGAGCACCTCACTCAGCGTGGCTCAATGTCACGCGGTCAAACGGGTTTGGCGCACGAGAGCGCCGGGAATAGGAACAGGAAGTTCACGAAAACGAGAAGCCCTGCCATGAGGAGCCAGAGCTCAGCGGCAGGGACGACTGCCTGCCACGGCCGCACCCGGCGCGATAGATGTGCGGCGACTCGATACGGCACCGCGAAAGCCGCCGCAGCGAGTAGACCTGTGACCAGCGCCTGGGGAAGGATGTCAAGTGGGTTCGTGACGGGTCGGCAGTTGGCGAAGGTTACTGTCGCGAGCACAGTTGTCGTCGCGGCCAGCCCGATGCCAACAGTGGTCAGGTTGGCGACGAGCCGGGACGACTCCTCGAACTCCTCTGGGCCTTCGGCGAGGCCGGCAACTCCGGGCGCGAGAGCGAGCAAGGGCACCACGACGGCCCACCCTATCTGCGCGCGATCGAACGGCCCAACGAAGATGAGTCGGTCCGACACATACCAAACGCCGATGGCGGCCAGGACGAGCAGAGGTCCGGCGAAGACGGCGGCTCGGCTCTGGCGCGTTGAGAAAGTTGCCATCGCTCGGCGTCGCGCAATGTCACCCAATCCGCTGGTTCCCTGTTCGGATCTTCCAGTACGAGTCCTTCATGACGACCTTGCCATCTC
>VBGT01000109.1 GCA_005889475.1 Chloroflexota bacterium
ACGAGAGGCCGGCGCCCTGCTCGAGCTCGCGCGCCGATGCGGGGCCGCGACATCCCGCGATGCCGGTCGAGGATCCCTTGCCCTGGAGGACCGGAGGTTCGCCCCTGGGCCCGAGAAGCGCCCCCTTGGGCGTCATCCATTAACGCTCGCTACGACCGCACTAAGTGTGGCGGCTGACCATTTGCGGACGTGGGTCATTGTGATGCGCGTCGGCCCTATGCCGATCTACGGCGCCTACACCCTTCTTCGGGCTGCGATCGAGACAGCCGCCCTATGCCGATGGCTAGTCGACCCGAGCGAGACATCCGAGGAACGCGTCGCGCGAGGCGTTGCGGCGCTGCTCGAGGACTATCGCCAACGCCGATCATTCGAGGTCTCATTCCACGCCGCCGGATCGCGTACATCGGGCAAGTCAGGCGCAGAGCGCTACGCGGAGCTCGTTGCCGACCGCGATGCGGCCCTGATCCGATGCATCGTCGTGCCGAGCGCGACAGACATGCTCTTGGCGTATGGGCCACCGGACGAGTCGCGTGGGCGAGATTGGCCGTAAGTTTTGCGCACGGCTACTCGTGGTCGCTGCTCGCGAGCACGATTGGGGAAGGGGTGCCGAGCGCCGAGGGCCTCTCGCTCGGGCGCATCAGCGCGAGCGAGGGCGTGCTGCTCCTTATCGCAAGCAAGACCCGCGAGGGCGTTGAGCTCGCGGTAGCGGATCTTGAGACGTACATGCGCCGCGGCGGCCGCTGAGGGGACCGTCACCGCGGTAGCACAAGCGGTAGCGCGAGCTACGACCGGAGACGGATTTCGGGTCGGCCATCCGGTCCGTTTTGAACGTAAACGGACGCTAGCGAACGGCTTCCGGAGGCTTCAAAGTCCGCTGTCCTACCACTAGACGAAGGGGCAGCCGGGCAAAGAAATGGAGCGGAAGACGGGATTCGAACCCGCGACCCTCACCTTGGCAAGGTGATGCTCTACCAACTGAGCCACTTCCGCTCGGGAGCTGCGCACGCCGGTGATGTTGGTGCCGAGAGCCAGAGTCGAACTGGCGACACCGCGATTTTCAGTCGCGTGCTCTACCAACTGAGCTATCTCGGCCCGGCGAGGCCACCGGGCCGATCCAACCCGACGGCGTCGCGGAGGATAGCACGGGCCCCTGCCGGCCTCAATCGAGCCCGACCGTCGCGACCGGCCTGCCCAGGAACGCAGCGAAGCGCTCGATCACCCCGCGCAGCGCCTCGCAGTCTGCCTTGCCGAGGCCGACCAGGAGGTCGATCTGGAGCCTGGTGGTGGTGCGCTCGTCACGGCGGCGATAGCCCCCGACGACGAGCCCATCGCGGACCACGACGTGGCTGAGGAGGACCTGGGCGACCCGGGCCGGCGGCGGGAGCTCGGGGTCCATCGCGTCGGTTCGATCGCGGAACGCGATCAGCAGCTCGTCGTAGTTCGGGAGCAGGTGCAGGAACGGCCGCGGCGCGCTCGCGGCTGGCTCGGTCGGTGAGGCATAGAAGGTCCGCCCGGCTATCGGCTCGCGCACGAGCGGCGGCGTCGCCGCCTCCAGCGCCCCCTTCGCGTCGGCGACAGTCAGGCCCGACCACCACGCGAGATCCGCGACCTGTGCCGGGCCGTGGCCTTCGACGTAGCGGCGGCCCAGCTCGGCGAGTGCCTCGTCGCGCGCCCGTGGCCGCGCCGGCGGGAGCCGCTCCTCGAGCAGCGCGTAGGTGTGCCGGCGGCCCCGTCGCGGCCCGCTGCAGACGACCGCCTCGAGCTCGGCGTCCATGATCAGGTAGCCGAGCCGGACCCCACTCGCGCCGATACCGGCGTCGCCGAGGCGCGCGCCCAGCTCCTCCCGTGTCAACGCGACGCCGCCGCGCAGCGCCTTCTCGAAGACGGCGCGACTCCGGGCCGCCAGGTCGCGGTCGATCTCGAGGAGCCGGTACTGGTACGCGGTCAGGGCAAGCAGCCAGCGCATGTCGTCGGGCGCGACGAAGTGCCACGTCGGGCGCAGGACGTGCGTGCGCACGATCTCGCCCGCGTCGAAGGCTCGATCGAGGTCGGCGTCGAGCGCCCCATCGAGTCGCTGGCCGACCGCCCACTTCGCGTTCGGGTAGTCCTGCGACTGGACCGCGAGCAAGTGCCGGATGACGTCGGCCGGCGTCTGGGATGGTGGCCCGATGAGCCGCTGCGCGGCAAGCCGTCGGACCGCGATCGAGTCCGACGTCAGGTCAGTCGAGCCCCGTCAACGCCTGCACGTCGGCCGCGTCCAGCGGCGGATCGCCGGTCAGCTGTCGCAGGCGGTTGATCCGATCGACGATCGCCGGGTGGGTCGAGAACATCGCGCTCGACCGTTGCTCGAACTTCTTGATCGGGTTGGTGAAGTACAGGTGCTGTGTCGCCCGATTCGCGACCTCGAGCACTTCCTTATCGCTGGCGATCTTGGCCAGCGCCTGCTCCAGCCCGTGGGGATTGCGCGTCAGCTCCACCGACGACGCGTCGGCCAGGTACTCCCGCTGGCGGCTCACGGCCAGCTGCACGAGCCGGGCGATGAAGGGCGCGAGCAGCGCCAGGACGATCGCGATCACGTACACGATCGCGATCAGCGCCCCGCCGCCGCGATCACGGTCGCCACCGCCACGGCGGCCGCCACCCCAGAAGGTGAAGCGGAGGAAGAAGTCGGCGAGGAGCGCGATCGAGCCGACGAGCACCGCGACGAGGAGGGCGAAGCGGATGTCGAAGTTGCGGACGTGCGAGAGCTCGTGCCCGATGACGCCCTGGAGCTCCTCGCGGTCCAGCTTCTCGAGCAGGCCGGTGGTGATCGCCACGGACGCGTGATTTGGGTCGCGCCCGGTGGCGAACGCGTTCGGCGCGGTGTCCTCGATGATGTAGACCTTGGGCATCGGCACGCCCGCCGAGAGCGCCATCTCCTGGACGACATTCATCAATTGGGGCGCCGACTGCTGGCTCACCTCGCGCGCACCGGACGTCGCGAGGACGAGCTTGTCGCCGGCGAAATACGAGCCAACCGAGAGCAGCATCGCGAGCACGATTGCGCCGGTCGTGACGCCGAAGGCGCCCGACATGGCACCTGTCGTGCCATAGCCGATGGCGAACCCGAGGGCGCCCAGGAGCAGCGCCACCATCACGATCAACAGGACCGAGTTGCGCCGGTTGCTCGACTGCTGGGCGGCGAAGGTCTGGCGGGTCTGCATCAGGCGGCGCGCCGGGACGGCGCGATGCGGGAGGGGCGCGGTGTGGCGCTCAGCTCAGGCTGAGGTCGACCGTCGGAACGGTGGCCGCTTCCGGCTCGGCCTCGAAGAACTCGCGCTTCAGGAAGCCGAACACGCCGGCGAGGAGGTTGTTCGGGAAGACCTGGATCGCGTTGTTGTAGTCCAGGACGCTTGCGTTGTAGTGCTGCCGGCTGAACGAGATCTGGTTCTCGGTCGTCGTGATCTCTTCCTGCAGGGCCAGGACGTTCTGGTTGGCCTTGAGCTCCGGGTAGTTCTCGACGACGGCGAACAGGGAGCGCAGCGTCGAGGTCAGCATGTTCTCGGCCTGGGCCTGGGCGGCGACGCCCTGGGCACCGGCGGTCACGGCCGCGGCGCGTGCGTTGGTGACGTCGGTCAGGACCTTCTGCTCGAACTGCATGTAGCCCTTGACGGCGTTCACGAGGTTCGGGATCAGGTCGTGCCGACGCTTGAGCTGGACCTGGATCTGGGCGAGCGCCTCGTCGATCCGGTTTCGACGGCCGACGAGACCGTTGTAGATGCCGACGACGAACAGGACGATGACGCCGACGACGACAAGCAGGATGATCAGTTCCGGCATTTGGCCCTCCACGACGACTCGCGCGACTCGCGCAGCGATGCCGACCAGATCAGTCTATCGCGCCCCGCGGGCATCCCCCCGCCGACGTGCCATCAGCGCCGAATCGTGGGCGGTGAGGGATTCGAACCCCCGACGGCCTCGGTGTAAACGAGGTGCTCTGACCAGGCTGAGCTAACCGCCCGCGCCAGAGTACATGCCGACTCGGCCAGGCTGTCAGTGGTACGTCCACGCCGTCACTTGTTCATCAGAGGTTCGATACAGCGCCCGGAATCGAGAACTCAGCGGTCCAGCCGACGCACCGTGCTTTGGATGTACGGTCCGATGCCTGGGGAGCCGATTCAGACACTCGAAATCCGTTCGGCCGCGGTTCCACCGCTGCATCGTGCATCCGATTTACGAGCGACGTCCAGGGAGGCCAGCCGCAGGATGCGCCGGCCGGATCAGAGAAGGAGTGGTGCCCAGGCCGGGACTTGAACCCGGATGAGTTGCCTCATACGCCCCTCAAACGTACGCGTATACCAATTCCGCCACCTGGGCATCAGGTTCGCTGCCGGCGCTCCGTGGATCTGCGAGGGTCAGGGCGGTGGTACCGAGGAAGGGACTTGAACCCATACGCCCTTGCGGGCACTAGCTCCTGAAGCTAGCGCGTCTGCCAATTTCGCCACCTCGGCGTGGGATCCACGGCGACCCGAATTCAGGTTCAGCTGCCGTCGGCGAGCCGCCATGTTAGCACGTCCCAATACCGGTCCCCGGAGCTCCCGACGGCTCGCGAAACGGGTCCGATGACCCTGTCCCGGAACACGACGTAGTCGTCGCGGAAGGCCAGCGGCAGGATGTACTGGCGGGCAGCGAGGCGCTTCTGGAGCTCGCCGTAGGCAGCGGCGCGCACGTCGACGTCGACCGGCGTCCGGGCCCGGACCAGGAGCGTGTCGAGGTCGGGGTCCTGCAACCCGGCGACGTTCGAGCCACCGGTCCGCGTCTGCGAGGCGGCGAGGAGCGGGTAGACGTCGGGATCGAGCCCGATCGCCAGCGGCACGACCGCCACCTGGAAGTCGCCGCGCCCGAGCCGATTGCCGAGCAGCTCGGCCGCCGGCAGTGGGACCAGGCGCACGGCCAGCCCGAGCTCATGCCACGCGGCCTCGACCTCGCTCGCCACGCCGTAGGCGACGGGGTTGGCGGTCTGTTCCGGACAGAGGAGC
Organism: Chloroflexota bacterium; assembly: GCA_005889475.1. Taxonomy (GTDB): domain Bacteria; phylum Chloroflexota; class Limnocylindria; order Limnocylindrales; family CSP1-4; genus UBA5189. The sequence continues at coordinate 5,019 of VBGT01000109.1, forward strand.
TCGATGACGAGGGGCTCGGTGGCGCCCTTCGGGATCCAGCTGCCACCCGACACCTTCCAGCCCGCGTCGGCCAGTCGCTTGCGAGCGTCCGTCAGGTTGAACGGCACGGGCGTGCTCACAGCCGGGTCGAACATCGCCGAGCTCGGCGGGATCAACGAGTCGGCCCGGGTGCCCAGGCCGTCGAGGACGCGGCGCACGATCGCATCGCGATCGATGGCCTCGAGGAGCCCCAGCCGCACGCTGGGATCCTGGAACTCGTGTCGCCGCGGGCGCAGGTCGAGCGTCGCTGCCAGGAGCGTCGTCCCCGGGTACGTGACGAGTCGCGCGCCCTGGTTCTTGGCCAGCTCGCTCGCATCGGCGGGCGGCAGGCCCGACGCCGCGTCGAGGTCGCCGGCCTCCCAGTCGGCGCGCAGCGTCGCGACGTCGTCGTAGTAGCGCAGCTCGATGGTCGAGAGATACGGAACGGAGACGTCGGGTCGTGGGGTGGGCCGCGAGCTGGCCAGGGAGTCCGTCGGTGGAGGGGTCGCGAAGTTGGGCCCGGCCGGGACCCCCGGCGCCGCTTCCACCGGCGTCGCCGCCGCCAGCAGCGCCCGCTGCGTATCGAGGAACACCAGCCGGAACGGACCCGAGCCGACCGGCTGTGTCCCGAACGGGTCGTCGGCCAGCTGATCGGGCGGCACGACCGCCAGGATGTGCGCCGGGGCGATCGGTTGCGTCGCGGCCTGCAGGAAGCCGCCGAGGGGGGTCGTCAGGTGGAGGGCGACGGTGCTCGAGTCGATGACCGTGGCAGTGACATCACGCCACGACTCGGCGCCGGGCCCGTTGTAGGTGGGATTGCTGAGCACGCCGATCGTGAACGCGACGTCGTCCGCGGTGATCGGCTCGCCGTCCTGCCAGCGCTGGTCGGGGCGCAGGTGGAACGTCCACGTGCTGCCCGAGCCATCCACCTCCCAGCTCACCGCGAGGTCGCCCACGATCGAGCTGCCCGGGCCGAGCTTGACGAGGCCGCGGAACAGCAGCGACACGAGCGCGCGATCCGCCGCGCTCCGGGCGCCGAACGGGCTCGCGTTCGTCGCTCGCCCCAGGACGCCCTCGACGTACGCCTGGCCCGTGGTCGCCGGCGCGTTCGGCTCGACGGCGTCGCCGGACGAGTGCAGCGTCGGCGCGAGCGCCGTCACGGAGAACGCGATCAGGGCGACGGTGAGCGCGCCGATCAGGGCGCGGTCGCGAAGGTTCACTGACGACCCCTCAGGGTGCGCCTCCGGAGTTCCGGAGCAGGGTCAGGCGGCCGGCGTGGACGGGGCGAAGAGGTACGCCGCGATGGAGAACGCGACGAACAGGCCGATCAGGACGATCGTGAACTGCCACAGCCGCCGTTCGATCCCGCGCCGGCTGCGGTAGACGGTCGAGTCACCGCCGAACGTGCCGCCGAGGCCCGAGCCGCGCGACTGGAGCAGCACGGAGAAGGTCAGGGCGACGCTGACGATGAGCTGGCCGGCGGCCAGGACGGGATTCACGGTGCCGGGGTCCTCCTCGGGTGACAGCGGCGGATGGTAGCACTCAACCCCGGAGCAACGATCGGCCGGTGATCCCCGGCCACGCCGGCAGGCCTGCAAGCTCGAGCAGCGTCGGGGCTACGTCGGCGAGCACCCCGTTCGCGAGCGACCGGCCCTCGACGGCCCGGCCGGCGATCACGATCGGCACCGGATTCAGCGAGTGCGCCGTGATCGGGCTGCCGTCCGGGGTGCGCATCGAGTCGGCGTTGCCGTGGTCGGCAGTGACGATGAGCAGGCTGGACGAGGCTGGATCGTCGAGCGCCAGTCCCGCCACGATGCGGCCGAGGCAGGCGTCGACCGTCTCGACCGCCTGGATCGTGGCCGGCCACACGCCGCTGTGTCCCACCATGTCCGGGTTGGCGAAGTTGGCGACGACGACATCGTACCGGCCCGACTCGATACCGGCCACCACCGCGTCGGTCACGCCCGGGGCGCTCATCTCCGGCTGGAGGTCGTACGTCGCGACCTTCGGGCTCGGGACGAGAACCCGATCCTCCCCTTCGAATGGCGCCTCCCGGCCGCCGTTGAGGAAGTACGTGACGTGGGCGTACTTCTCCGTTTCGGCCACGTGCAGCTGCCGCCAGCCGGCCGTCTCGAACGCGCCGGCGAGACAGGGCACGACCTCCGGCGGGAAGGCCACGAGGACCGGCAGGTCCGCCTCGTACTCCGTCATCGTCACGACGAGGAGGTCATTCGGCGCTGGCCGGCCGTCAGGCGAGGCGCGGTCGAAGCCGTCGAACGTCGCATCGGCGAGGGCGTGGGTCAGCTGCCGCGCCCGGTCCGCGCGGAAGTTGGCGTGCACGACGGTTTCGCGATCGACGATCGGTCCGTCCGGCGGGTCGATCACGGTGGGTCGGACGAACTCGTCGGTCACGCCCCGCTCGTATGAGCGCTCGATCGCCTCCGTGGGGCTCGGCGCATGCTCCCCCACTCCATGGACGATGGCGTCGTAGCCGGCCTCCGTGCGATCCCATCGCTTGTCGCGGTCCATCGCGAAGTAGCGGCCGCCGACGGACGCGATCCGAGCATCCTGGTGGGCCTGGTCGAGCTTCGCCTCCAGCGCCGGCACGAAGTCGATCGCGGAGCGCGGCGGCGTGTCACGGCCATCGAGCAGCGCGTGCAGCCGGAAGACAGGCACGTCCTCGCGCCGCGCGAGCTCGGCGAGGGCGACGATGTGCCGGTCGTGGGCGTGCACCCCGCCCGGCCCGACGAGCCCGACGACGTTGAGCCGGCCCTCCGACTCCCGCGCGCGGCGGCACGCATCCAGGAGCGCCGGCCGTTCGAAGAAGGACCCGTCGGCGATGGCGGCGTCGATCCGCGGCAGGTCCTGGAGCACCGGCCGGCCGGCGCCGATGTTGAGGTGGCCGACCTCGGAGTTGCCCATCTGGCCGGCCGGCAGGCCGACCGCCTCGCCCGAGGCCTCGAGCCTGGCATCCGGCCAGCGCCGGAGCAGCCCGCGCCAGACCGGCATGTCGGCCGCCGCGATCGCGTCGGTGGCGGGGTCGCCGCCGATCCCGAAGCCGTCGATGACGATGAGGACGATCGGCCGCGGCCGGTCGGCTGCCATCACCAGCCGCGCATCACGCCGCGGCGCGGGCCGCGGCGGTCAGGCCGGCACGGGCGACGATCGCGGCCATCTCGTCCGGCTTGAGCGAGGCGCCACCGACGAGCGCGCCGTCGATCGCGGGCTCGGCCATGAACTCGTCGATGTTCGACGAGGCGACGCTGCCGCCGTACAGGACCGGGACGTCGTCACCACCGCCTGAGAACGCGAGCGACGCCAGCGCGGCTCGGATCGCGCCGGCCATCTCGGCCGCGTCGGCGCCACGCGCGTTCCGGCCCGTGCCGATCGCCCACACGGGCTCATAGGCGATGGTGAACCCGCGGCCGTCGTCTCCGCCGAGCGCCGCCGGATCCGAGGCCGCGAGGCAGCCGCGAACCTGTCCGTCCACGATGTCGTGCGCCCGCCCCGCATCCCGGTCCGCCAGCTGCTCACCGACGCACAGGATCGCTCGAAGGCCCGCAGCGCGCGCCGCCACGAGCTTCCGGCCAATCAGCTCGTCGGTCTCGCACGCGTCGCGCCGACGCTCGGAGTGGCCGACGATCACCCACGTCGCGAGCCCGTCGAGCATCGGCGCCGAGATGGCGCCGGTGAATGCGCCGGCCGCTTCGTGATGGACGTCCTGGGCGCCGACCGCGAGGCCGGTCCCGTCCGGAGCGGCGACATCCGGCCCCGCGAGCGCATCGCGAACCGTGACGCCGTCGACCCGGGTCCGAGCGCCGATGGTTCGGGCGAGCTCGCCGGCGTCAGCGGGCGTCGTGTGCATCTTCCAGTTGCCCGCCACGATCACCGGTCGCATCGGGCGAATCATGCCAGCCGCCGTTCAGGCAAACGCGAGCCGTTCGATCCGGTCGAGGGCGCGCTGGACGGCGGAGCGGTGGATGGCCAGGCGATCGGCAAGCTCCCCGAGGGTGGCCTCGGGCGTCTCGCGTCGCGCCGCGGCTACGGCGCGCACGGTCGGCGGTTCCTCGGCCAGCCTGCCGTCAGCGGTCAGCGCGGCGATCGCCTCGAGCTGCCGACCCGCGGCACGGACGGTTCGGATGAGGTTCGCCGACTCGGCGTTGATGACCCGATTGAGCTCGCCGCGGAGCGTTCGAGCCACCTGCCGGGTCTCGAGCTCGAGCAGGCTCGCGCCGGCACCGATCCGGCGCAGCAGCAGCTGGACGGTCTCGGCGCTCTTGAGCGTCACCACGCCGCGGCCGCGCCGGACCCGCCAGCTCGGGGGCATGCCCGCGTCGTCGAGCCAGCCCGCGAGCACGGGCGCCTCCTCGGGCGAGACGACCAGCTCCAGGTGGGCCCGCCCGTTCGCGAGGCTCAGGGAGCCGTGCGACAGGAACCGCCCGCGAAGCCAGGCCATGCGACAGTGCTCGGCTCGATTCGGCCAGTCGAACGCCGCGGTCGGGGCGAGGATGTCGCCGGGCCGGCCCACCTCGCCAGCTTGACGCGCGAGCCGCACCGCCAGACGGGCGAGGGTCGCGTCCCGCCACCGCCCGGGCAGGTCCATCTCCAGGCCCAACCATTCGGCCTCCCGATCGCAATCCCGCGCCGGGTCGATGCCCGCGAGTTCGGCGCGGAGGGCGAGGACCAGATCGCGCTCGGTCCTGGCCATTGCGTCAGGTGGCCATCGCGTCAGGCGGTCCGGGCGACGCGCTCGCGGCGCACGGCCGGTCCCTCGCGCTCGATCGCGCGCAGGATCGCCGCGGCCAGGCGCTCGGGATCGTGATGGTGGGGGTCGTCGAGGCTGGCCACGGCCTCGGTCGCGAGGTGGGGCGCGGGCTCTACGTCGGGCGGCCAGCGCGGTTCGACCGCATCGGCCGGCCACGGCACGTCCTCACCGTCGAAGCGGTCGTTGGCGATGACCAGGTCGACAATGTCGGGCTGTGTGTGGGCGATCAGCGCCTCGACGTGATCGGCGAGGTCGAAGCCCTCGGTCTCGCCGACCTGGGTGGCCACGTTGCACGCATACACGCGGATCCCCGGCGCCGCCGCAACGGCGCGCTGGATCGCCGGGATCAACAGGACCGGCAGGACGCTCGTGAACAGGCTGCCCGGGCCGAGGACCACGATCTCCGCGTCGGCGATCGCGGCGATGGCCTCCTCCGCCGCCTGCACGTCGCGCGGCTCGATCCAGACGCGCTCGATGCCCGGCGTGCGCATGATCGTGGACTGGCCGATGACCTCGACGCCGTCCCGGGTCCGCGCGACCAGGTTGATCGGCGTCGCCGATGCCGGGACGACCTTGCCACGGACCGCGAGGACGCGGTTCATCCGCCGCACGCCCTCCTCGAAGTCGCCGCCCTCGATCGCGGTCATCGCGGCGAGCAGGAGGTTGCCCACGGCGTGGCCGCCGAGGCCACCGGGCACGGTGTGGACCGGGCCACCGTCGACGTCGCGCCCGCCGGGGAAGCGGTAACCGAGCAGCTGGCTCATGAGCGGCTCGGCGTCGGCCAGCGCGGCGATGCAGTTGCGGATGTCGCCGACCGGCGGGATGCCGAGCTCCGCGCGCAGTGCGCCGGAGGAGCCGCCGTCGTCGGCCACGGTCACGATCGCGGTGAGGTTGCTGGTGTGCTCCTTGAGCCCGCGCAGGAGCGTCGACAACCCGGTCCCGCCGCCGATCGCGACGATCCGCGGGCCCCGGGCGAGGAACCGCTTCTGGTAGATGACGTCCGCGATCGGCGTCTCCTCGTCCAGGCGGAGCGGGTCGGTCAGCGCGCGGGCGAGCCGCCATGCCCCGATCAGGACCAGCGCGGCGCCGACACCGCCGGCGACCAGGCCGCGCAGCGGGAACGGCAGGAACTGGAGCGTGATCGCGCTGATCACGGTCTGGGCGATCCCGCCGGGCTGCAGGTCGGGGGTGACCTGGCGGATCACATGCGCCACGCCGAGCGCGAGCAGGAGCAGGCCCAGGAACATGAGCAGGAGCCAGCGCTTGACGCCGATCCCCGGCTGGAGCCAGCGCCGGAGCCTCACCGAGCCAGCCTCGCGACCCTCATTTGCGCCCGAGCTCGCGGTGGAACACCTCGACCGGATCGTGGCCCTCGTCGCAAAGCCGCTGGGCGAGCTCCTCTGCGAACACGATCGAACGGTGGCGGCCGCCGGTGCAGCCGATGCCGATCGTGAGCCGGCTCTTGCCCTCGTCGGCGAAGGCCGGAATGCTGAACTCGAGCAGCTGGTCGATCAGGTCGAGGTACTCGCCCGCGCCCGGCTGGGCCAGCACGAATTCGCGGACCG
>VBGT01000040.1 GCA_005889475.1 Chloroflexota bacterium
ACGCTGCTCGGGCACCCAGCGGACATGCCCGCGGCCGCTGAGGCAGTCGTCGCCCAGCTCGCCGTCGACCCGGGCCATCCCGAGCCCTGGAAGATCGTCGACCTGCGCCGGCTCCGCCAGGCGGATCCGGCGACCGACGCGTTCGCCACGGCGTTCGGCCGGCGCGAGATGGCCGAGGGCTGGACGCTCAACGTCGAGCGCGAAGACGTCTGCCCCGTCGTCCGGCTGCCCGAGGGCGCCGACTTCGAGGCGTACCTCGCGACGCTCGGCAAGAAGGAACGCCACGAGATCCGGCGCAAGGTCCGTCGCGCCGAGGCGGCCGGTCCCGTCGAGCTCGTCGAATCGACCGACCCGCTCGCCGACCTCGACGCGTTCATCGACCTGCACCAGCGCAAGTGGGGCGCGCGCGGCCTGTTCCCGAACACGATCGGTGGCGCGCAGGGGCGCAAGTTCGTCCGGCGAATGTTCGAGCTGTTCGACGCGGCCACGTCGGGGCCCGGCGCGGTCGCCGACCATCCGACCGTCCACCTCGGCTTCCTGACCGTGGGCGGGCGGCGCATCGCCGCCGAGATCCACTTCGAGACTGCGGGCTCCCTCCTGTACTACAACGCCGGGGTCGACCCCGATGCGCGGGCGCTCTCGCCCGGCGTCGTCCAGCTGGAGCGCCTCGTCCGGCGGGCCATCGACCGCGGCAAGTGCCGGGTTGATCTGCTCCGTGGCGACGAGCCGTACAAGTACGAGTGGGGCGCCAGCGACGAGCCGGTGCAGCGGATCCTGGTGCGCCGCGACGAGGCGGGAGCCGCCGCATGACGTCGGTGCCCGCCTCCGCTTCCGTCCTTCGGCTGCCACCCGCGGCCCTCGCCCCCGACCCGTGCTACGAGCCGGTCATCCGCCTGCCGCTCCCGGGCAGCCGCGATCGAATCCGGGTGGTCGAGCTGCTCGCGACCGGTACGAGCGGCGGCGCCCAGGAGCACCTGTACAACCTGGTCACGCGCCTCGATCGGGCGCGCTACGACGTGTCCGTGCTCGCGCTGTCGGGAGGCCCGGGCGTGCGGCGCATCGAGCGCACGGGCGTGCCCGTGTGCGTCCTCGACGACATGTCCGACGACGCGGCGGTCGCCGCGGTCGCATCGCATCTCGCCGCCGTCGACGCCGACGTGGTCCACAACCACATGTACCGCGCCGAGGTGGTCGGCACGCAGGCGGCGTGGTCGCTCGCGCATGCCGGGCGTCGTCGCCCGTTCGTGGTGGGCACCGTCCACTCGAGCCGGATCCGGTCCGAGGAGGATCGCGACCTGCTGCGGCGCCTGACGCCGCGCATGGACCACCTGATCGCGGTGTCCCGCGCGATCGTGCGCAAGCTCGAGGACGAGGGCCGCGTGGGCGCCCCGATCAGCCTCATCTACAACGGCGTCGACCTGGCTCGATACAGCGAGCAGGCGGCCTGCCCGACGCTCCTCGACGAGTACGGCATCGCCCCCGACGCGCCGATCGTCGGCGTCGTCGCCCGCCTCGAGCCCGAGAAGGGCCATCCGACCCTGCTCGATGCGTGGCCCGCGGTTCTGGCCGCCGTCCCGAATGCTCATCTCCTGGTCGTCGGCGAAGGCTCCCAGCGCGACCTCCTCGAAGCGCAGGCGGCGTCGCTCGGTCTGCTCGAAGCCCGACCGGCGGCCGCCGTCTTGGCCAGGCCTGCGGCCGGCGTCCTGGCCCAGTCCGCACCACATCGGTCCCCCGCTCGCGAATTTGATGCCCATCCGCGCATAACGGGTATGCCGCAATTGGCATCGATTTCCGCCGCCCGCGATGGCATGCCCTCGGTCACGTTCACCGGCCGCCGCGACGACGTGCCTGCCGTCACCGCCGCCCTCGACGTCGCCGTGCTGCCGTCCTACCGCGAGGCCCAGGGCCTGTCGATCCTCGAGGCCATGGCCCTGTCCCGCCCCGTTGTCGCGTCGGCGGTCGGTGGCATCCCCGAGATGATCGACGACAACCGGACCGGCCTGCTGGTCCCGCCGCGCGACTCCGCCGCGCTCGCCGCGGCGATCGTCCGCCTGCTCACCCACCACGCGTTTGCCGCGGAGATCGGTCGGGCCGGCCACGACCTCGTCCACGAACGCTTCTGCGTCGAGCAGATGGTCCGCGCCGTCGAGACGATCTACGACGAAGCAGTCGCCGACGAGCGGAGACTCGCGGCGGGCTGAGGCGCAGCGGCGCTACGGCGGCGCCCCCGCGGCATAGAGCAGGAGCCGCAGGTTGAGCAGCGCGGCGACGACCCCGACCACGACGAGCATGCGCGTCGCCAGCACGCTCCATCTGGACTCGGGAAGGCGCCATCCGGCGGCGCCGAGGCCGGCCGCCAGCATGAACAGCACGAGGTACACGTACCTGGCGCTCGCACCCTGTCGGGGATCGGCTTGCGATCGGATGAGGCTGAGCGCCGCGAACATCGCGAACATCGCCGCGAAGAACGCGAAGAACGCCGGCGGGACCTTGACGCCTCGGACGACGACGTAGCCCACGAACGCGAGGATCACCACGAGGCCCGCCGCCGTCGCCGACCGACCGGCCAACCCGAACCATGCCCCAACGCCGTGCGACAGGCCGCTCCCGATGTAGACCGGGACGACGTCCGGCGTGGCAATCGTGAACCGCGAAGGGTAGGCAATGTGCAGCTGGCGCTTCGGCCCGTACAGGAGGAGCCAGGCGGCCGCGACGGCCGCGCCCGGGACGAGCTCGGAGATCTGCCACCACCGGCGCTCGAGGACGAACCATAGCCCGAGCGCGAACAGGGCGACGATGCCCAGGTTCGACGACAGCACGGCGAGGATGAGGCATGCGGCGACGATCGACCGGCGGAGCAGCGTCCTCTCGTCACGCCGGACCGACAGCCACGTCGCCACGATGACGAACAGGAGCGGGAGCAGGAAGACGATCTGCCACGGGGAGATCAGGTCGTAGCTCGCGGTGCCCAGGACCGCCAGGGGCAGGGCGAACGCGAACCCCGGACCGGGACCGATCCTCGACACCAGCAGTGCCGAGGTGACCGTCACCACGGCGACGTGGAGCGCGAGGAGGAGCGCGAGCTTGGGGGCGGGCCCGTCGAGGAAGGCCCAGATCAGGATCGGCAGCGCGTTGAGCTGGAAGTGGAGGGGGATGAAGAGGAGGTCGATCGTCAGCGGGTAGCGGTCGGCAAGGACGCGGGCCCCATCGCCCGTGATGGGCACGTTCGATCGCTGGACCATGATGAGGACGGAGCCGGCGAGCGCTGCGAGCGCCGGGATCGCGACGGCCAGGAGCGGCGGCGGTCCGGGACCCAGCGTCTCGTCGAGCGGCGTCCGCCTGCGCCGAACGTCGATCACGTGTTGCTCTGGCCTGCCGTCTAGTCGCCGGCCTGTGACGCGTTGATCGCGCCGGTCGGCACTGGCACCGGCTCCGGGGTCGGAGGCGCCCACCCCTCGAGCGGTCCAACAGACCCCGAGTCGAGCTCACGATCGGCGAGCACGCGCCAGCGCCCTGCGAACAGGTATCCGAGCCCATAGAGGCCGGCCACGACGAGCAGGAGCGCCCGATAGCCGGTCAGCAGGGCAACGTACTCGAGCGCGCCACCAACCATCGCGCCGAGGAGATTGCTGGCGAACGACATGTCGGCCATCGCCGTGTCACGGAATGCGCGTGCAAACACGAGGTTGGCGAAGATGATCGGCGCGAAGGCGACCCCTGCCGCGAGCGCGTAGCGCAGCACGGGAGCGTCGACAAGCAGCTGCTCGGGCGGCACCAACCAGGCCAGCGCGAGCGACCCGAACAGTCCGACGTAGAGCGGCAGCGGGCGTCGCACCGGGAACCGCGCGCTGATGCCGATCGCGACCAGAACGCTGACCAGGATCGCAAAGAAGACGAGCGCATTGACGGTCCAGGTGGTCCCGAACAGGAGGCTGAACGTGACCAGGCTCCTCGTCTCGAGGAGAAGGAAGGCAACTCCCAGGATGAAGAAGTGCGGGCTGAACCCGCGTCGAATCGGTACGCGCGTCACGCGGGATGCAAGTGCGACCGCCACGACCGCGAAGCCGAGGAGCAACCCGAGCGCCACCAGGTAGTACGGCGCGACCCCGGGGGCCCGCAGGTACATGAACGGCCAGTCGTCCGTCGCCAGGGTGGGCGACCCGCCATCGACCGCAGCGAGCGCATCGACCTGGTCCGCGACCTTGCCCGCGGCGAGGGCATCGACCACTCCGGGTCCGCTGGCGATCACCGCCGCGGCCGGCCCGTAGAGTCGGAGGAGCGGCTCGTGCCCGAAGGCCTCAGCGGCCATCCGGTCGAGCTTCGAGACCAGCCACGGCTCGCGGTACAGGTTGTACATGACGAACACACCGCCCGGCGCCAGGTGGTCGCGCGCGGCAGCGAACGACTCGTCGGTGTACAGGAACGACTCGAGGCGGACGTTGGCCGTGTTGGTCACGAGCGTCAGTGAGTCGGTCAGCGCGAACACGATCAGGTCGTACTTGTCGGTGGCACGCCGCAGGTATGCGCGTCCATCGTCGATATGGACGGCGACGCGCCGGTCGCTGTATGGCCGATCCGGATGGAAGTCCTCGCCGAGCTGCGCGATGACCGGATCGATCTCGACGGCATCGACGTGTGAGCTGCCCCGACGCAGCGCGAGCGCGGTGTCGGTCCCGCTGCCGGCCCCAACGATCAGAACGCGGGCGAAGGTCCGATCCGGAAGCCAGCGGTAGATCTGACCCTGGAGGCTGTTGCGCTCGGCAACGTCGGCCGCGTCCATCGCCTGGTGCGGGATGCCGTTGACGAAGAGGTAATGGGGGACATCAGCTCCGGTCGCACGCGCCGAAACCCGCTGGCCGGCGGTGTCATATGCGCTGATGCGGTAGTACGGCGACCAGATGTCCCGGGAGGAGGTCCCGACCAGCAGCAGCACGCACGTCATCGCTGTCGCGGCGACCGCGGACCAGGCCGTGACGCCCCGGCCGAGGGCCAGCAGCGTCAGCAGGAGGGCAACCGCGCAGAACCACGCGATCGGCTCCAGGCCGACGGCGGACATGAGGCCAAACGCGGCGATGCCGGTGAGCGAACCAGCGATGTCGACCGCGTATGCGCGGAGCGGCGGCATGCTGCGCAGAAGGCTGCCAAGCGGCAGAGCAAGCGTCGTCATCAGCGCGACGACGCTTGCCATCAGGATGGGCAGGACGATGAAGTTGGTATCCGCGCTGCGATTGAGCTCGAGGCCGAAGAAGATCTGGTCGCCAGGGTGCACCTGGATGTTCAGCCGGGCGCCGAGGACCACCGCGACGAGCGCAAACAGGATCAAGGCGAACGGCGAGAACGGGAGTCGGGATCGAGCTCGCCCGAGCAGGATTCCGAGGCCGATGCCGAGGAAGCTCGCGATCAGGAGGAAGTTGCTGAAGAAGCCGACATAGATCACGTTCGCCGGGATCCAGCGGATGACGAGCAGCTCGACGAACAGCACCGTCGTGCTGGTCAGGAACAGCTGGATCGCCGGTTCGTTGAGAACCGGGATCCGCACGATGAGTCGGGCGGCGGTTTGGCTCGGGGCCACCGCCGTGTGACGATCCAGGTTTCTTTCTCCTAGCGGTGGAAGAACGCCACTCGGTACCAGTGCAGGTAATGCGGTAACCACTGCCGCAGCTTGAAGTTGCTCTGCCCGGCCGTGCGGTCGCGCCAGGTCGTGGGGACCTCCGCGATCCGGCGGCGCTCCAGTGTGGCCTTGACGGTGAGCTAGAGGGCCAGCTCGAAGCCGGCGGTGCTCTCGATCCGCACCGCGTCGAGGAAGCGCGGGCTGTAGAGCTTGAAGTTGCTCGTCGCGTCGTGCGTCGGGACGCGAGCGAACCAGTGCAGGGTCAGCCCGGCGACGCGGCTCATCAGGCGCTTCAGCGGCGGCCCGCCGATCTGGTGGCCGCCGCGCATGTAGCGCGATGCGGCCACGACATCGGCGCCGCCCTTCGCCAGCTCGACCATCCGATCCACGATCGCCGGCTCGTCGGAGCCATCGGCCATCGAGATCAGCACGTACGGCGCCGTCGAGCCCGCGATGCCCGCCTTCATCGCGTTGAGCACGCCCCGGCCGATGTCGTTGCGCAGCCCGCGGAGACCCGGAATCTCGCTCACGAGCCGGCGCACGACCGGGACCGTCGTGTCCTCGTCGAAGTCGTACACGACGACCAGCTCATGCGGCGTCCTGACGGCACTCGCCAGGCCCCGAAGCACCGGCTCGACGGCCTCGCCCTCGTTGTAGACGGGCAGGACGATCGACAGCTCGGGCGTGCCAATCGAGGCGCCTGCCGACGCCGAGCCGGCCATGCTTCAGGGCGTGCCGGGGGCCGGCGCCGGCCCATCGGTCTCGACCCGGGCTGCGTCCTGCCGAGCGCTCCGCTCCGGGAAGAGCTCGTCGAGCCGGGCGAGGCGTCGCGTCCAGGGCACGATGAGCCGGCCGAGCCACGGGATGAGTGGCACCAGGCCGACGAGGATCGCGGGCGACTGGAAGTACAGCCGCGGGAGCGCGAGCGCGGACGCAAGCACGACCGTCCACGGTCGGTTCGTCCGCGCGCCCCAGATGACGAGCGCCAGCGCGAAGGGGAGCCTCGCCCAGATCGGGTACGGATACGGCCATTCCCCGACCGCTGCGGTGCCATGCTGCAGCCACTCGAGCCATTGGAACCAGATGCGGGGGTCGAAGACGAATGAGACCAGCGCGAGCGCTCCGGCGATCGCGATCGGGATCGCGGCCTTGCGCCATTCGCCGCGGACCATGAACCACACCAGCCCGACGCCCATCGACGGCTTGGTCAGGAGCGGGATCGCCCACAAGGCCGGCCAGCGGAAGCCGAGGACCATGATCACGGCGAGCGGCAGGTTGATGTTCGCGGCGTTGATCTCGGAGGCGACCGGCGTGGTGAAGATCAGGGCTCCGGCGAGCGGGCCCGTCAGCGCGACGAGACCGACGACCTCGAGCACGCGCAGGAGCCCCGCGAAGACGGCGAAGGGCAGGTCGAAGAGCGGTGCCCAGAGCTGGGCAATGACGGGGGAATAGCCGAACTGGAACTCCGTCCGGGTGAGCGGGTACGGGTTCGCCGGGTCGGTCAGCCAGTACGAGAGCGCATCGACCGGGTCGCCGCCGGAGAGCGTGAGCAGGACGAGAACCTGGACGCAGATCCCTGCCGACACCGCGAGCAGGATCGTCGGCAGGCTGAGGCGCAATCCCCCACCGGCCCGGGGATCGAGCGACGCGCGATCAGTCGTCACGCCGCGGATCTCGGGTTGAGCGCATCAAGCCGGACGAGCCCACTCACTCGACCGAGGGCCACCGCGCCGGCAGCTGCCAGCACCGTGACGCCGATCAGATGTGTCAGGATCGCGAGCGGGAGCACCGTCTCGCGCGGGACGCCGGCGAACGATCCGAGCGTCACCGCGCCGAGCTCATACGTTGCGAGATAGCCGGGCGCGGCAGGCAACGCGGTGCCGAATGCGCCGCCGAGACCGATGGCGAGCGCGGCGGCCACGGGGATCTCGATTCCGAGTGCCCGCGCCACGAGCAGGACCATGACCGCGTCGGCGAGCCACGCGACAGCGCTCAACGCGGCGGCGCCCGCTGCGACCGGGAGGCGGATGGCCGCGACCGAGCGCAGGAAGCTTCGAAGTCCGTCGGCGGCTCGCTGCGGCGTCCGGCCCGGGATCAAGCGCTCGAAGGCGGTGGCGCGGCGGCCGAGGCCAACCACGACCGCGATGCCGATCGCGAGGGCGCCGAAGGGGACGGACCAATCGCTCCCCGTCGCGGCCAACGCGATCGCGACGAGACCCACGAGTGCCATGAGGTCGATCGCGCGCTCGAGCACGACGGTTGCGGCGACCCCGCTGAACGCCACCGCCTCCCGACGAGCGACCACGACCGCGCGGGCGATCTCGCCCAGGCGCCCGGGCATGGTCGCGTTGACGAAGTACCCGAGCAGCATCGCGTCGATCACGCGACCGATGCCGATCCGAATGTCCAGGCAGGTCCGGATGAGCGAGGCCCACCGTGCGCTGCGGATCCAGGCCTGGAATCCCAGGACGAGCAAGCCGGGCGCCAGCCACAACGGCTGCGCTCGCGCGAGCTGCGTTGCGACCTGCTCGATGTCCGTGGTCATCACGAGCCAGGCAGCGGCGACAACGCTGACGGCGATGCCCAGGACCAGGGCGCGCGCCCGCGACATCAACGCCCCCCGTTCATCTGTTTCCGCGCGGCAGGGCGCGCGATGAGGAGCGTCTGCTTGCCCAGCACTCGCCAGGCCAGCGGGACCCGAAGGTAGGCGCGGACGAGCCAGCTGGATTGGGGCACCCGGCTCTTGGTCGTGTATGGCAGGAACCGCGGAACCAGGTGCTCGACGTCGAAACCAGCGGCGCTCGCGGCCTCGGTGAGGCTCCGCTCGGTCAGGGCGACGTGGTGATCGATGAAGTCCCAGTACGCCGCCCCGACGTAGCGGATGTTCGGCTGCAGCACGATGAGCCGGCCATCGCGCTTCATGACAGCGCGCAGCTCCACCAGCTGGGCGACGACCGCTTCCGGGCTGGGCAGATGCTCCAGGTAGTTGCTGACGAACGCGACGTCGAAGTAGTCGTGGGGGACCGCAGTGCTCAGGGACAGGCCATCCACCTGGACGAAATGAACGTCGGGCCCGAGGCTGGCCGAGACGTCTCGAAGGTCGGTCGCCCACCGCTCGCCAGCCGTGACATGCCGGATGAAGTACCCGAGATCGCAGGCGACGTCGAGCACCCGGCCGTCGGGCGGTACCCAGCGCTGCAGATACCGAGCGACCTCCTTCCAGATGCCGTCCTTCGCTTTCGCCTCGCGACCGTCGAAGCGTTCTCCGTAGATGCGATCGAGGTCGATGTCCGAGCTCACGGTCGACCTGCCTCCCCTTCCAAGGCGAGGGGGGTCGAGGCACGCCCGGGGAGCGCTTCCCTCGTCTGGCGCTCGCGAACGAGCACGGCCAGCGGGGCGAGCAGGACCACCAGGCTCGCCCAGTAGAACGCCGGGATCGCCAGCGTGGCCGCAAGCGCCCGCGCCCATGGCGCGCGAACGAGGAGCACCAGTGCCCCGGCCGCGGCCAGGCGGAGGAACCAGGGAATGGGAACCTGCGGCCCCAGCTGGCCCGGGTTCCCGAGGTCCGCGATCAGAAGGTCGAGCCACTGCGGCCAGAGGTACAGCCATGGGAGCGTGATCACGAAGGCGACCAGCAGGACGGCGAGTGCCGGCCTCCAGTCACGCGGATGGATCGCGAGCACCGGTCCGAATTTCGCCAGCGCGCCCCAGACCGCGAGCTGTGGCCGCCCGAACACTGCTGCGACGATCGCCGCGGCCACGAGAAGGTTGAAGTTGCCGCCACCGAGGTCGAATGCGACGAGGGGGAACCAGCAGGCGATGCCGGCCCCGATCCACGAACCCGCGATGACGCGCAGGGACAGGATCCGCAACACGAGGAACAGCAGGTGCTGCGCGTCGATCGGCAGCCAGCTCACAAGTCCGAACGCGACCGCAAGCGGTGGGGCGTAGACGAACGAATCGATGAGGCGAGGCGCGTTGTAGTACACGGGTGCACCCGTCCACAGCGCATCGCCCACCCGATCCCAGATGAGCTCGTCTCCTCCGGGGATCGGAAAGATGCCCGCCTGCGCGCCGATGAAGAGCTGCAGGATGACGAACGCCACGCCGCCGAAGCTGAGGGCGATCACCATCGGGCTGTGGCGCCACCCACGGGCGCCGCGACGCAGCGCGTCGAGGGGGCTACGCGCGAACACCCTGAAGCTCGCTGCGGATCCAGGGAATGACCTCGTCGAGCATCTCATCCAGCGTGGTCGTCGCCTCGAAGCCCAGGACCTCGCGCGCCTTGCGCACGTCGGGCACGCGGCGCTGGACGTCGTGCTCGAATGGTGGGTCCGAGACATAGCGGAACGGCTTGTCGGGCCCATTCGATCTCCGCCAGATCGCCTGGGCAAGCTCGAGCACCGTCGTCGACGTCGCCGTCGACAGGTTGAAGTCCTCGTTGACTGCCTTGGGCGACTCCATGGCGAGCCGGATCCCCCGGGCGAGGTCGCCGCCGTAGGTGTAGTGCCGGACCTGGTCGCCTTCGCCCAGGATGTGCAGCGGGTCCTGGCCCTGGAGCGCCTTCAACGCGAGGTCGGGCACGACGTGCGACAGGGCGAGCTTGATGTTGCCGCTCATGACGTCCGTGTCGCGGAGCGCCCGCCGCTCGCCGATGCCGACGCAGTTGAACGGGCGCAGGATCGTGAACGGCAGCCGGTACTGCTCGAACGCGCCCTTGGCGAAGTACTCGGAGGCGAGCTTCTGGAAGCCGTAGGTCGAGACCGGCGGGGGCGAGGTCAGCTGGGCGCCCTCGGGCGTCGGGAACTGGGTCGTCGACTCGAAGACCATCGACGAGCTCATGACGATGATGCGCTCGAGGTGGGCGTGCTGATGCGCGTCGATCGCGGCATCGAACGTCGCCGCGAGGATCCGCTCGTTCTCGGCCAGCAGGTCGTACGCGAACTCGTGGAAGTAGCTGATCCCGCCGATCATGGCCGCCGCGGCCACGACCTGGTCGCACTCCCGAGCCAGCTCCTTCATGAGAGCCTCGTCCTTCGCGTCGCCCTCGACGAACCGGTAGCGCGGATGCTCGTCGTATGACTTGGCGACCCGCCCGTACTTGCTGAAGTTGTCGAGGCCGATGACCTCGTGCCCGCGCTCGAGCAGCTCCGGGACGAGATAGCCGCAGATGAACCCGGCGGCGCCGGTGACAAGGACGCGCATCACGCGGCGCCGGCCAGGCCGACCGGCTGCATCGCAAGCGATCGATCCGTTGCGAAGTCTCGAATGCCGGCGCGAAGCCACGCCGGTAATGGCCGCCACCGATTGATCATGACGAGCACGGCGAGTCTGAGGGTCCGGGCTCCAACCAGTCGGGCGAAGCCGCTCACAGTCGGATCCCGTCGCCCAGGACGCCCCATATGTCGATCACATCCTTGCCGCCGATGTCGAGCGATCGATAGGCCTGGTGCGGCGCGCCGAGGATCAGGATCTCGCTATCTGCGAGTACCTGGTCCACGGGCACGAGTCGATGATCCCGGACGTAGGGATCCGTGCAGACGACGCGCGCTCCCGCCCAGGCGAGGAGCTTGCGCAGCTTGAACGAGAGTGACGCTCGCGTGTCGTCCGATTCGGCCTTGAAGGCCATGCCCAGGATGCCGATCGTCTTGCCCCGTAGCGTTCCGTACCGCCGCTGCAGTGCGGAAACGATGTAGCTGGGCAGCCCCTCGTTCACCTGCATCGCCGCCTGGCCCATCGGGAAGTGGTCGATCGTGAAGGCGGCGAGCTGCATCGTGTCCTTGAACAGGCACGGGCCGGCGGCGAACCCCGGGCCGGGCAGGTCGCGCGCCCGCGGGTAGTCCTCGCGAATCGCCCGCAGCACGTTGCCATAGTCGACCCCGGCCTGGTCGGCGATCATGAAGAACTGGTTCGCGACGGCGAACTTCATGTACCGCCACGTGTTCGTGAACAGCTTCGCGAGCTCGGCCTCGCGCGACGTCGTCCGGATCGTCTTGATGCCGAGATGAGCGAAGACCTCGGTGGCCCGAGCAGCGCCGGCGTCGGCATCGGCGCCGATGATCTGGGGCAGCGTCCGGAGCTCCTGGAGCGCGTACCCCTCCGCGATCCGTTCGGGGCAGAAGGCGACGTCGACACTCCGGCCGCGCTCCGCCAGCCGCTGCGCGACGTACTCGGTCGTGCCCGGGTAGACGGTGCTCCGCAGGATCAAGAGGGCCCCGTCGCGCAGGTGCGGCGCGATCTCCGCGACCGTGTGCTCGAAGATCGTCATCGACGGTCCGAGGAACTCGTCGACCGGTGTCCCGATCACGACGATGAGTCGATCCGTCCGCTCCATCATGGCTGGATCCGAGTCGAGCACGAGCCGACCCGAGGCGAGCACCTTCGGCAGCAGCTCGTCGGCGCCGTGCTCGCGAAACGGCATCTCGCCCTGCCCGATGCGCTCGATCTTCTGCCGATCGATGTCGTAGATCCCGACCTTCCAGCCGGAGTCGGCGAAGGCGAGCGCAAGCGGGAGTCCGACGTGGCCCCCGCCCCCGAGCACGACGAGATCGAGGTCCTGGTCCGTCACCGGCGGGAGCGTACCAGCCGATCTGGCCCTTCGACCGGTGGGCCAATCGTACGGTCGTGCCCTCCGCGGCACGCCCATTTGGGCCAGTGCCGGGCCGAGGCTCGGTCGCACAATGGCCCGCGTGACCGCGCGATTGCCCCGGATCCGGCCACAGACGCTTCGCGCGATGCGGGACGGCGCGATCGTCGCCTGCCTCGTGCTCGCCGTTGCGCACCTGCTGGGCCTGCTCGACATCGGTGTCGACGCGTACACCTATTGGACGGTGGACCCGTCCAGCCCATACGGCGCCTCCGCGCCGGGCACTGCGCAGGCCTACTTCTACTCGCCGGCGTTCGCCCAGGTGACGGCGCCGATCCACCTTTTGCCGTGGCAGGTGTTCATCGCCGCCTGGACCGTGCTGCTGACGGTCGCCCTGTTGTGGCAGGCCGGTCGGTGGATGGCGATTGTGTTGCTGCTCCCCCCGGTCTTCATCGACCTGACGGTCGGCAACATCCATCTCCTGCTCGGCGCCGCGATCCTGCTCGGCTTCCGCTGGCCGTGGGCCTGGGCCTTCGTCGTCCTGCCCGGCGTGGGGTTGCTCTGGTTCGCATTTCGCCGGGAGTGGCGATCGCTCGCGATCGCCCTCGGCGCGACCGCCGTGATCGCCGCGATCTCGTTCGCCGTCCGGCCGGACCTGTGGCGGGCGTGGATCGAGCTCCTGGTCGCCGCGACCCGAGCCCCGGACTGGGTGCTCATCGTGCCGATCCCCGTGTGGTTCCGGCTGCCGGTCTCGGTCGCGATCCTGTGGTGGGGGGCGAGGACGGACCGGCGATGGACGGTCCCGCTGGCGTCCTGCCTCGCCTTGCCGGTGCTGTGGGTGAACGGGTTTGCGATGCTGGTGGCCATGATCCCGCTGCTCGACCCGGCCAGCGCCGGCAGCCCCGCCGCGCGCTGGTTGAAGCCCTCGGCGAATCGTCCGCTGCCCGAGGCCGCGACGGCCTGACCCACGCAGGGGGCGGCGCTGGACCCGTACCCTGTACGTCCCGATGCCCCCCACCGGCCGCATCCAGACGCTCGCGTCCCGTTTCGACCGCCTGCTCGCGCGGCTGCCCGAGCCGGTGGGGGCGCGGGTCCGCGATCGGCTCGGCCTCGACCTGTTCGTTGTCGTCGCGGTCGTGCTCATCGCGCTGCGCCTGCTCGACGGTTACCCGTGGACGTCGTCGTGGGTCGACATGCACACGTACTGGGCCACGGGGGCGGGCGTGAGCTACGCGACGTCGAATCCCTACGTCGTCGGGGCGTACCTCTATGCGCCGGCGTTCGCTCAGGCGCTGTACCCGCTGACCACGCTGCCGTGGCCGTGGTTCGCGGCGCTGTGGACAGCTGCGACCTGCGCCGCCTACCTCTGGCTCGTGGGCCGCTGGGCGTTCCCGCTCCTGCTCAGCGGCGCGGTCGCGCTCGAGCTGTACCTCGGCCAGATCGACATCTTCATCGCGGCCGCGGCGGTCATCGGCTTCCGCTACCCGGCCGTGTGGGCGTTCCCGCTGATGACGAAGGTCGCGCCGGGCATCGGGCTCCTCTGGTTCGCCGTCCGTCGGGAGTGGCGGAATCTCGCCATCGCGCTCGCCGCGACCGCCGCGATCGCCGGCGTTTCCGCGGTCCTCGCACCCGGGCTCTGGCACGACTGGTTCGACCTGCTCCGGCGGAGCATCACCGACCGCCAGGTCGTCGAGGGGGCGTACCTCGGCATCCCGGTCTGGCTGCGACTGCCGTTCGCCGTCGGCGTCATCACCTGGGGCGCTCGCACGGACCGCCACTGGACGGTTCCCATCGCGATGCTCCTGGCCATGCCGATCTTGTGGGTCAACGTGTTCACGCTGCTGCTGGCCGTCGTCCCGCTGCGCCCCGAGCCCGGCCTGACGCCGGCCCGCGCCTGGTTGCTGCGCGAACGTCTGCTCCCGCCCGCGATCACCCGCAAGCGCGCCCCCGCCCCGCAAGCCGGCTAGACCCCGGGGCGATGGCGGCCGCGTTCCGGAGATCAGTTCCGAGGCTGACCGGGTGGCCGACCCTCGGGCGGCTATGGACGTTCCTCGGGATCTTCCTGCCCGCGCTCGCGGCGCTGCTCGTGCCGATGCCGGCCGTCGACCTGACCTATCACCTGCGAGCCGGCGCGGCGATTCTCGCGGGAGCGGGCATCCCGAGCGCCGACACGTGGACCTTCACGGTGGCCGGGGCGCCGTGGCTGGACCAGCAGTGGGGCGCCCAGGTGATCCTCGCGGCGGCGTTCCAGGCGACGGGCTGGAGCGGTCTCGCCATCCTGCGCGCCACGCTCGTCGCGTTGACGTTCGCGCTCCTGCTCGGCGCCATCCGCTCGGCCTGGTCGATCGCCTCCGTGCGGGCCGGCGGCTCGGCCGTCGCCAGCTCCGCGCGGACCGCGACGCTGGTCGTGCTCGCTTTCTTTGCCGTGGCCGCGCCCACGCTGGCGCTGCGCCCGCAGCTGTTTGCGATCGTCCTGTTCGCGGCGACGCTGCGCATCCTCGTCGAGCGATCCCGCCACCCGCGGCGCATGTGGCTCATCCCGGCCATGGCCGCGTTGTGGGCGAACCTGCACGGCAGCTTCCCGCTCGTCGTCGTGCTCGTCGGCCTCGCCTGGCTCGACGAGGTCGCGCTGCTCCGCATCCCGACCCCCGCCGGCCATCCCCGGCCCCGCCTCCCGCGGCGGCTCCTCGGCTCGACCGGCCTGGCGCTCATCGGCGCGTTCTCGGCGCTGGCCACGCTGGTCACCCCGTTCGGCATCGACGCCTGGCGGTACATCGAGAATCTCGCTCGCGACCCGGCGATCACGTCGGAGATTTCCGAGTGGCGCCCGCCGTCGCCGCTCGACCCGGGCGGCGCCGTGTTCTACCTCTCGCTCCTCGTTGTCCTGGGGGTGCTCGCCTTCCGGTTCCGGAGCGACCAGGGCCGGCCGTCGGCTCGCTTCTTCGGCCCGATCATGACCGTCGTCGTCTTCGGCATCCTGGGCATCGTCACCGGTCGAGGCCTCGCCTGGTGGGCGATCGCGGCACCCGTGGCGATGGTCCAGCTCCAGCCCGGGCTCCGGCTCGCCGACCTGCAGCGCTTCCGCGGCCTGCCCACGCTCCGCGCCCGAACCGCCCGCGAGGCCTCGGCAAGCGAGGCCCGCCGCTCACCACTCAACGCGATCGTCATCGGCCTGCTCGTCGTGATGGCGATCGTGCTCCTGCCCCTGTGGCGCCCCGTCGGGCCCGCCGGCGTCCCGATCGGGGTCGTCAGCTATGCGCCGCAGGGCATCGCCCACAAGCTGGAGGGGCTGATCCACGGCGGCCAGCTGCCTCGTGGGGCCCGGGTCTGGGCGCCACAGACGTGGGGCTCCTTCCTCGAGTGGGCCGTCCCGCAGGTCCGCGTCGCCGTCGACTCGCGCATCGAGCTGTTCCCGGCGCCCGTCCTCCAGGACGCGGACGAGATCGCGACCGGCGCCCCGGGCTGGTTGTCCACGCTGGAGGTTCGGCGGGTCGATGCGCTCGTCCTCGACGCCGGCTCGATCCACCTCGCTGCGCTCACCGAGGTCAGTTCGTCGCCCGACTGGAGGCAGGTCTATTCCGACGACGACGGTTCCATCTGGGTGCCGATGCGCTAGAGGTCTGGCCTCAGCCCGGTCTGGTCAGATTTGCCCCACACGCAACGTAATCAGCGTATTTGCCGGAGGCGACCGTGAGTCACGCAAACGTCATGGAATGGCGCCGGCCGTGAGCGTGCACTCCAGCCCAGGCGCGCTAGTTCCATGACGAGCGTGCGTGCCACGAAATTCTGACCGAAGACGCGCGGCGCGCGCTCCGCCTTACGGGCGGTAGCTGTGCCAGTAGCGCTCCGCGGAGCCGTTGACGTGGCCGAGCGTGCCGACCGCCTGCGCGTGCTCGCGCACGCCCCGAGCCATCGCGTTCACGCCGCCGAAGAGGCGGTCGATCTGGCTCTCGTACATCGCGATACCGCGGACCTTCCGCTCGAGCTGGTCGCTGATGTCGGAGTAGTGCGGTGTCAGGTGGACGTCGCGCGGGATGCCGTCGAGCGCGCCCGTCGGGAGGTCGTCGAGCGTCTGGAAGGTGCGCCACCAGGCATAGGGGAAGTCCTCGTAGAACACGACCTTGCCTGGCCACGCCGGCCCGGGCATGACCCAGCTTTGCGGCTCGGCGAGCAGGGCGACCCCGGCATCGCGGCACAGCTGGTGGTCGACGTGATTGCCGATCGCGAGGGGCAGGTAGACGAGCTGCGGCTCGAGCCGGGCGATCTCCCGGCGCAGGATCGACACCGGTGCGTCGTCGTCCTCGCGAACCGGGCCCAGCAGCTGGTCGTCGCCTTCGTAGCCGCGGAACACCGCGTCGGGCAGGTCGAGGAACACGACCGAGGCCTCGGCGAAATAGGCGAACCGCTCGTCCTCGACCCGACGCATGGCGACGATCTCGCCGGCCGTCGCGGCCTCGATGACGTCGTCGGTGTAGAGCGCGCCCTGGGTCGAGACATCGTCGATCAGCGCCTGCCCGGCGAGGGGCTTGGCACGGATGCTCGCGCGGCGGTACCACGACGCGCGCTGCCAGAACCGCTTGGCGGCTGCGTCCGCGTCCTCCTGGGTGGCCTCGAGCCGGTCGTCGTCGGCCAGCCACTCGGCGTCGCTCGGGCTCGCCG
>VBGT01000021.1:0-5575 GCA_005889475.1 Chloroflexota bacterium
GCCGCCGCCCCTGCGCATCCCCGAGGGCGACGTCCTCGACCCGCTCGTGCAGGCGCAATGCTCGCTCGCCGTCCAGCTTCGGCGCGCCAGCGGTTCGATCATCGGGCGCGGCACCGAGCTCGCGGCGATTGGCCAGGAGATCAAGGAGGCGTCGACCCGCCTGGCGGCGGTGACCCTCGAGGGCGAGCCGGGCATCGGCAAGACGCGCCTGCTCCTCGCCGCAGCGGAGCTCACGTTCAACGCCGGCTTCACCACGGTCGCCGTGACCGCGGACGAGGAGATCCGGGGCCCGTTCCTCGTCGCTCGCAGCATCTTTGCCGCCCCGGCGATCCGGGAGTCGTGCGCCGGGACGCCCGCCGAGGCGCCGGTGCGGCGCGTCATTGACGCGATGGCCGGCCGCGACGAGGCCGGCTTCGAGAGCCTCTCGCCCGACGCGAAGCTTCTGCGCACGTTCGACCTCGCCGGCGTGGCGCTGTCCTCGCTTGCCGACGTGCGCCCGCTGGCCCTCCTCGTCGACGACGTCCAGTGGGCCGACGACGACACCCTGCGGATGCTGCGGTACGCCGTCCGGAGCGACGCCGACAGTCCGATCTTCCTGTTCCTGACCGTGCGACCCGATGAGTTCGCGGGGGTCACGGAGGCGGTCAACTTCGTCGCCGACATGGAGCGGATGGGCCTCGTCCGGCGGCTGCGACCCGGCCGATTCTCGGCGATCGAGACCGCGGAGCTGCTGCGCAACGTCCTCGGCGGCCCGGTCGAGCCGGCGTCGGCGACAGCCATGCAGGTCCAGTCGGAGGGCGTGCCGTTCATCGTCGAAGAGCTGGCCCGGACGCACCGCGAAGCGGGGACGCTGCAGCTCGTCGACGGGCAGTGGAAGCTCGGCCGGAACGCGGCGCGGCTGGTGCCCTCGGCGGTTCGGACGCTGATCCAGCGCCGCGCCGCCCGCCTGCCGGCGCCGACCCGCGAGGCGCTCTCCGATGCGGCGGTGCTCGGGCGGAGCTTCAGCCTGCGCGACCTGCGCGCCGTGCGCGCCGGCGTGGCGGCGGACGGCGAGGACCTCGCCGACTCGCTGCGGCCCGCGGTCGAGGCGGGGCTGCTGGTCCAGCACCCGGAAGGCGACGCGGCCGACTACACGTTCACCCACGTCAATGTGCGTGACTTCGCCGATGGCCTGCTCTCGCAGTCGCGCCGGCGCCAGGTCCACCGCGCGGTCGTCGAGCTGCTGCTCGAAGGCGGCGACCCATCGCCGGCCGGCCTGCCGATGCTCGCCCAGCACGCCCTCGCGGCCGGCGACACCGAGCGGGCCGCCCAGTTCTCGATCGACGCGGCCACCGCCGCCCTCGCCTCGAATGCGCCGGAGGAAGCGCTGCGGCTCGTCGAGCAGGCGCTGCCGGTTGTGTCGACGCCGGCGGATCGCCGGACCCTCCTCGCGACCCGCGACGACGCCTACGCGGTGCTCCGGCAGTCCGCCGAGCGGCTGCAGGGCCTCGCCGAGCTGGCTGCCCTCGCCGAGGCACTGCGCGACCCGGAGCTGGAGTTCGACGTCCAGCTGCGACGCGCCGCCGCGCTCCGGATGGCGCACGACGAGGACGCGGCGGCGGAGCTCGCGCGCCGAGTGGCCGCCCGCGCCGCGGCCTCGGGCGACGCAGCAGTCGAGCTGCGCGCGAACCTGGAGCTCGGGCAGGCGCTGCTCCGGGCACCGATGGGCGAAGGCTTCAACGCAGTCTCGACCGAGGTCGACATCGACGCCGCCGAGGCGGCCTACGGGCGCGCGACGGAGCTCGCCGAGCAGCTCGGCGACGAGCGGAGCCTCGCGGGGGCGTCGCGCGAGCTCGGGACGCTGAAGGTCTCGCGGGTTCGCGACTGGTTCGTCGAGATGAATCGATCGGGCGCCGCGTTCGAGCTTGCGGCCCGCCTCGCGGGCGGCGAATCGGTCGACTCCGTGCTCGGGAGCCAGCCCATCGCGCCGCTGGTCATGGAATCGCGAGCGCTGCTGGAGCGAGCGCTGGCCCTCTTCGAGCGCCTCGGCGACCGAACCGGGGTGATGTCGACCGTCATCGCGATGGCCTACGCCAACTACGCCCCGATCATCCACCTGACGTCGTCGGCCCGGCACATCGAGGAGATCCGGCGAGTCACGTCGCGCCTGAGCGAGTTCGTGACCGAGAGCGAGCGGGCGCGGCAGGAGCTCCAGATGCTGTTCGGCGTCCACGTCTACGCGCGAGCCAAGGTCGTCCCGGACCTCATGATCTCGCGCGGCGAGGAGGCCCATCGCGCCGCCCGCCTGCTCGGCGACCAGGCGACGGAGTTCAGCGCGGCCGGCGGCGTGGCGCTCAGCTACCTCGACCTGGGCGACATCGCCGAGGCGGAGCGCTGGCTCGGCCTCGCGGCGAACGTCTCCTCGTCCGCGCCATCATCGAACCGGGCCCGCCAGCTCGAGCTCTGGCGCGGCACCGTGCGCGCGCGAGCCGGCGATGCCGAGGGGATGCGGCGTCACCTGGAGCAGGCCGTGGCGCTGGCGACGAGCCAGGGCCGCGCCTCGGCGCGTTGTGAGGCGGTCGCTCGCCTGGCGATCGAAGCCGCTCGGCTCGGCGCAGCCACCGGCGACGCCGAGCTCCTCGAGCTCGCGGAACGTTCGGCGAACACCGCCAGGGAGCTGGCCGCCGGCCTCCCGGGCCACCCTGTCTGGGGGCCGCAGGCCGATGCGGCGCTCGCGACGGTCGCGCTCTCCCGGGAAGACGTCCCGGCCGCGGTCGCCGCCGCCGGCGCGGCGATCCAGGCACTGCAGGCGTCGTTCCATGAAGACGGCAGCCTGGAGATCGTCATCCCGGTGGCACGGGCGATCTTCGCCGGTGGGCCTCCGGAGACCCAGGCGTTCGTGAGGAGCTACCTGCGGCTCGTGCTCGCCCGTATCGCCCAGGGCACGCTCGACGAGGCCATGCGCGTCCGCTGGCTCCGCGGTCCGCTGGGACGCGAGCTCGTCGAGCTCGTCGGGTCATTCGATGAGGCTGGCGCCACGAGTCGGGACGGGGCGTTCGATGCCCCCGATGTCGACGACATCGATCGGTCGCTGCTGCGGCTGCTGACGGAGGGCAATACGAATGCCGAGATGGCGGCGAAGGTCGAGCTGACGGAGGAGGCGGTCGGGGTGCGCCTGGCCAAGCTCCTGGCTCGGCTCGGCGTCTCGAGTCGCGCCGAGGCGACGACGCTCGCGTTCAAGGGCTTCTCGAGCTGATGGTCGCCGCGATGAACCTCCGGGTCCGGGTCGACCGCCACAAGTGCATCGGCGCGGGCAACTGCATCACGATCGCCCCGACGGCCTTCGACTGGCTGCGGGGCGACCTCGGCAAGGCCGAGGTCATGGACCCGGAGAGCGTCGACGACGAGCTCCTGCGCGAGGCCGCGTTCGCCTGCCCGACCGGGGCGATCGTCGTCGAGGAGGTCTCCGACCTGCTGCCGTGGCAGCTGCGCGGCAAGGCGGCGCCGACTCGCCGCGTGCTCAAGACGTTCATGTTCACCGACGTCGTCGGGTCGACCAACCTCGTCGAGGCGCTGGGCGACGAGGCCTGGGACACCCTGCTGCGGTGGCACGACGCGACCCTGCGCGAGGTCTTCACCGCCCATGAGGGGCGCGAGATCTCGACCACCGGCGACGGCTTCTTCGTCGGCTTCGACTCGCCCGAGCAGGCGATTGCGGCGGCGATCGCGATCCAGCGGCGCCTGGCCGACCATCGCCAGAAGCAGGGCTTCGCCCCGCAGGTGCGGATCGGGCTGCACGCCTCCGATGCGCAACAGGTCGGCGAGAACTTCCGGGGCAAGGGCGTCCACGAGGCATCGCGCATCGCGGGGCTCGCGACCGGAGGTCAGATCGTGGCCAGCCTGTCGACGGTGGGCGAGGCCTACCGCGCCTCCGGCGTCCGCAGCGAGCTGCTCAAGGGCCTGTCCGAGCCGATTGAGGTCGTCACCGTCGACTGGCGCTGACTTCGGGTCAGCCGACCCGCAGCGGCGACCCGGTCGGATGTCGCGTCGCCTCCAGCGTCGCGAGCAGGATCGCGCCCCACAGCATCGACGTGTCGCTGACCGACAGGCGGCTCGCGCTCCGCCACGGTCGACCTCGCGCATCGAGCACCTCCCAGAAGGTGCCGTCGCGCTTGACCAGCCGGCGCATGCGCTCCAGGTCGGCCGACGCGCCCACCAGGTCGACTTCGCGCAGGAGCGACAGGTAGATCGAGCCGAGGCTCGTCCACGACGTCGTCGTCTGGTAGTCGGGCGACCAGAGGCGGAATACCAGGAGCTCGCCCGCGGTCCGGTGCTCGACCTCGAACTTGAGCGGGTAGGGCGTGGCGTAGCCCTCGCGACGGAGCGTCTCGAGGGCCATTACCTGCATCGATCGGTCCTCGATGAGTCCCGCGAAGAACGGCCAGACGTTCGCCTCGCCCGAGGTCTCGTCCGTGCCGAGCCGGTCGCGGAACCGGTCGCCGGTCCAGAAGTGGCGGCGCAGCAGCCTGCTCCAATCGGCCCTGCCCGAGGCATCGTTGAAGAACGGCGACAGCAGCTCGGGGCCCCAACCCGTCTCGGCGACCGTCCGAGCCAGCAGCGCGACCATCGTGTTGGCGTACGCGGTCGAGCCGTTCTTGAACGTGTCGCGGTGGGCCGAGAACGTTCGATCCGCGCGGACGAGGCCGGTCGACGGATCGACGACCCGGTCGATGAACCACGTGACCTCGGAAGCGATCCAGTCGGCGTGCTCGCGCGCGAGCGCCCGGGCGCGCGTGCCGATCGCAGGGTCCGCGCTGCGTGTCAGCGAGCGCAGCGAGGCGAGCAGGAGCGGGAGGGAGTCCACGCCGTAGTCGAAGATGTCGACCGGTGATCGGAAAAGGGGATTGATCGTCGTCGTGACGTGCGATCGGCGGTCACGCCAGACCCCGAGGGAGCAGCCGTTCCGGCCAGGGCTCACCGAGCCGCACCAGTGCCGGCGCGGCAAACCCCGTGTCGCGGGTCCAGAACTGTCGGTACGTGCCGGGGCTCGCCGTCAGGTACTCGCCGGACCAGCACGCTTCGAGGCCTGCGAGCAGGATGTCCTCCGCCGATCCCTCGACCCGGCGATGCCCGAAGAGCGCCCGCCCGGCGCGGACGCCGGCGACGTGCAGGCCCATGGCGATCAGGGCCGGATGCAGGAGTGCGCGCAGGGCCATCGGGAGCGGCTACTCGAGCTCCATGCCGCCGCTCCCCGGCCTCAGGGGCGGGCGTCGCCCTCGATGGCGCGGAGCACGATCCGGACGATGATCGAGCCGATGATCGCCAGCGCGAGCGCACCGACGAACCCCTCCGTCGGGCCGTTGCCCAGCGCCCGCGTCAGCCAGCCGCCGACGATCGCCCCGAGGATGCCCACGACGATGGTCGGGAGGCAGCCCTGCACGCTGCGCGTGCCCACGAACCAGCCCGAGATCGAGCCGGCCAAGAGGCCGATGATGATCCAGCCGAGGAGGTCGAACCCAGTCATCGCCCTCGATTGTGCCGCGCCGCGCGCCGGCCCGCACGTTCCGCGCGTTCGTCCGCCGATCAGCCTAGATGG
>VBGT01000021.1:5587-17874 GCA_005889475.1 Chloroflexota bacterium
TTGAGTCAGGCGACCGCGTCGGCCGATCCATGCCTGTTGATTTGGTCACCCGCGGGCCCAGGAATGACGTGGTTGACTCCGAATCGGGCCTGCTAGCGGCGCAGTGAGGCGTCACGCAGCGGCTCTATGGCCGAAGGTCGTCAAGTTGGTATCCGTACGGAACCATTGCGTCGAACCGAGCGGGACCGCCGCTCGTCAGGGCGGCTCGGTCTGCCCTCGCGTCAGGCGGGCGCGATGTTCTGGTTCAGCCGGAAGAGGTTCTCGGGGTCGTAGCGGCGCTTGATCTCGGCCAGCCGGTCGTAGGTCGCGCCCGGGTAGGCGGCGCGGATGCGCGCCTCGCCCTCGTCGCCGAGGAAGTTGACGTAGGCGCCGCGGTCGGATTGCAGAATCGCGCCCAACAGCTCCCGCACCCACGCCATCTTCTGCGGTCGATCCTGCTCGCCCTCGTAGAACGCGGCGACGTTGACCATGATCTTGCTGGCGCGGTGGGCATAGGCGGTCGCGTCGTCGGGCACGCGCGCGATCGCCCCACCGAGAACCCGTAGCTGGACTGCCCGCATCGGCGCGTCCAGCGACTCGAGCCGAGTCATGATCGTCTCGGCGGTCGTTCGATCGACCCGGTCAAGGAAGCCCGTGAGGCTGACGGCCAGCGGGTGGTAGTCGGGGTCCTCGGGCGGGTACATCTCGGTAAAGGCGCCGGGATGCACCAGATCGGCGATGGGAGCGTCGAGGCCGCCGACCTTCGCCAGGTCGCGGAAGGGTTGGAGCGCCTTCGCGCCCGACGCCGCGTCGCCGGCCCAGCACAGCAGGCCGAAGATGACCAGCTTGCCGTGCCACGCCTCGTCGACGAACGGCATCGGCGGGCAGGGCATCACGTTGGCGATGGTTCCCAGCTCCTCCGGCGCCTCGTCCGAGAGCGCGATGAACCGCTCGACGGTCTCGGCCGTCGCGGGCAGCACGAGCATCCCGCCGACAATGCCCGGCAGGTCCGCGAGCCGGTACTGGAACCGCGTTACGACGCCGAAGTTGCCGCCGCCGCCGCGCAGCGCCCAGAACAGGTCCGGATTGGTGTCCGCGTCCGCGCGGCGCAGCTCGCCATCGGCCGTGACGATGTCGGCGGCGAGCAGGCTGTCGATCGTCAGGCCGTGCTTGCGCCCGAGGTAGCCGACGCCGCCGCCGAGCGTGATCCCGCCGATCCCGACCGAGCCGGTGTCGCCGAAGCCGATCGCCAGCCCGCGCTCCGTCACGGCTTGCGTGACGGCGAGCGCGGTGTTGCCCGCTTCCGCCCAGGCCGTCTTGGCGCGGGGGTCGATGTCGATGGCGGTCATGTCATGCAGGTCGAGCTCGATGCCGCCCTCCGTCGTGCTATCGCCCCTGGCGCTGTGGCCGCCGCTGCGGATGGCCAGCTCCAGCCCGGTCTCGCGCGCAAGCTCGATGACCCGTCGGATGTCGTCGACGGTCGCAACGCGCACGACGACCGCCGGGTGGCGATCGATGCCGCCGAACATCACCTGCCGCGCCGACTCGTAGTCGTCGTCGTTCGGGCCGATCACGCGGCCGGTGATCTCGCCGCGGAGGGCGTCGAGGTCGATGGTTGGCGACGGCGCGGACGGCGTGGACGTGCCGGGGCGCGGGCTGGAAACGGTCATGGTCAGGGCCTCCTGGGGACTGGCCTCATGGTCGCAAAGATCGCCGTGGGGCGTGTTTTTGCGGGTCAGTTGGGCGTCGCCGGTAGCACCGCCACCGTGAGCCATCGATCGCCGGTCGCGCGGCGGACGGCGAACGTCAGGTCGAAGGGCGAGATGTGTTGGCCCTGGACGGCCCCGCTCCCGGCGTGGGTCTCCTCGACCATGACGCCCTTGGCCTGCAAGCCGATGCTGAATCCGTCCTGTCGGCCGAACGGGATCAGCAGCGTCGCGTGTATCGACGTGAACTGGTAGTGATCGAGGCCGTACGTGTCGCCAGCTGCGGCCGCCTTCACCCGGGCCTGCATCTCGACGAGACGGTCGCCGTGATCGACGGCGGTCAGGATCGACGGGTCGTGACGGACCAGCGCCTGGTTCTCGAACTCGAGGTTCTGGGCGAGCGTCACCACCACTTCCTGCATGCCGGTCGTGGCCAGCTGGGGATCGAAATCGGCGACTCGCGGGTCGACCGTGACCACGGGCAGCGTCCCGGGATCGACCTGGTTCGGCAGCCGGCCGAGGATCTCTGCCGAGTCGGCGAACACGAAGCCCCGCGCCGGCGTTCCCGCGATGACGATGCCGGCGCCGAGCAGAACCGCAACGAGGGCGGCCACCGCGACGCGCGGACCTACCCTCGCCAATCCGGTTGTCGGGCCACCGGCCGCTGCGCCGGCGGGCATGACGACCCCCGCGAGGAATCGGCGCGGGTCGTCGCTCTCCGAGCCAGGGGTCGGGACCAGCCGGTCGACCAGCGGCCGCGCTGTGCAGAGGACAACCAGCCCGGACAGCAGCGCCACCTTCGTGCCGAACTCGTCCGTCTGGGGCGCCATCAGCAGCGTGCTGGCGATCGCGACCAGCGCGCCGAAGACGATCCGGCCGACCCCGCCGCTCGGGACGGTCTTCGGGTCGGTGATCATGAAGAACAGGAAGATCAGGACCTCGGGCGAGGCCACGATCACGCGCCAGTAGTCGGACCCGCACACCGGCTCGAACGACCAGCGCGCGGTCATGCAATGGCCGGAGGCAGCGAGCGTCCCGAGACCAACGGCAAGCGTGAGCCAGAACGCGACCGCGAGCGCGAGCAGGTGGAGGCGCCGCGTGATCAGCAATCCGCCGACGGTGATCACCGCGTAGGCCGCGAGCATCCAGCCGTTGAGCGGCGCCCACCAGAAGTCGAGCGGCTCGACGCGCGAGCTCCCGAGGACGACGAACGCGACGACCAGCCCGATGTTCGATGGGTTGAAGACGTGCGTGCCGCGGTACCTGATGACGTACTTCGACAGCAGCGACAGCCCTGCGACGATCGCGAACACGTACCAGGCGTAGGTGCTCCATGGCTCGCCCGGCGGCGTCCCGACAACGCGCAGGATCAGCGCCACGCCGCTGCCGGTGAGCATCGCGCTGGCCGGCCAGACGAAGGCGCGGCTCTGACGGAACGTGATCGCGATCTCGAGGATCGCGCAGGTCAAGATCGCGGCGAGGATCTGGGGCACGCTCACCCAGAAGCCCAGCCCGAGCTGGCCCAGGACGTGGACGGTGATGATCACCGCCGCGACGTGCAACCGCGGATCGCGGACATTGGGCAGGATCAGCGGGTAGCTCGCGCCGCCGATCGACAGCGTCCGTGCGGTCATGGTCGGCAAGGATACGGAGCGCGCCGCCGCCAGCGACCGGGTCGTGCCGCATACTCCGTGCGATGGCACGCGACGAAGAACGCCTCGCGCGGGCGCAGGAAGACCCGATCGTCGGCGGCCTGCCCGACGTGCCGGGCATCGGCGCGGCGCTGCGACTGACGCCGGCGCTCGGGGTCCATCTGCGCGGTCTCGCCGACGAGCTGCTCGTCAACGATTTCCCGGGCGCGACGATCAGCCGGGCCGAGCGCGAGATGCTGGCGACCGCCGTATCCGCCTCGAACGACTGCTTCTTCTGCATGGACTCGCACGCGGAGCATGCCGCCGCCGTGCTGGCTCGGGACGGGCATAGCGGCCACGGCCCGCTCATCGAGGCGCTGAAGCGGGGCACGTCCCACGGCTTCGATCCGAAGATGCGCGCCCTCCTGCACGTCAGCCGGACTGTCGGCCGCCAGGCGCGCGACCTCTCCGCCGGTGACGTCCAGGCCGCGCACGACGTGGGCGCATCCGACGCCGACGTCCAGCTGGCTGTCCTCATCGCCGCGGCGTTCTCGATGTACAACCGCATGGTCGACGGGTTCCGGGCGAAGACCCCGCCGACGACCGAGATGTACAAGGCGCGGGCCGCCGACATCGCCGAGCATGGCTACGCCGCCACGCCGGACCGGGGAGCGACCTCCCGAGCCTGAGCGGCCACCGGTCACGCCGGAAGGTCAGCGGAGGGTCATCGCTCGACCGGGGTCGAGCAGGAATGGCGGCAGCCAGGCCGGGATGTTGGAGAAGGGGAGCACGTCCGGGTGCAGGTCGATACCGAGCTGCTCGGCCATGAACGCGCGCCGAGCCTGGATCCGACGCCACGCGTCCGGGAAGCGCCGCGCGAGCTCGGCGCGAAGCCCCGCATCCGCCAGCGCGACGCCATCCTCGATGTTCGTCGTGAAGTAGGGCGTCCCGGTCGCCGGGATCACATCGACCTGGAGGTACATCCCGGACCGGAGCTCAACGGTCGAGCCCTCGGCAACCGGGGAGTTGACCCACTCGTCGAGCGAGATCTGATGACCCGCGTTCAGGAAGATGCCGAAGAACGGATCGCCGAGTCGACTCGCCACGATCTCGTGCAGCGCACCACCCGTCTGGCCGACACGGATGGCCCCGTACCACTCGGCGATGGCCTCGAAGTAGGGCCCGACGAGGCGATCGACATAGTCCCTGACGTCCGCTGCAAGCTCATCGGCGTTAGCGACGACCCAGCCCGCCCGACAGTTGAGCGCGCCCCAGATGCCGAAAGCGACCGTGAACGGATCGCCGCGCTCGATCCGCCGATCGCCCGGGCTGAGCAGCCCGAGCCGCGCCCGCGGCCCGGCCGTGAGCATGAGGTGACAGGACAGCGGCGTACCGTCCCAGCCGAGCAGCGCGACCGCCTCGCGCTCGGTCATGCCCGGCTCGAGGCCGAGGATGAGGTGACGTACGCCATCTGACGTCCGGCATGCCGCCGTCTCGAAGGCGGCGAGCTGGTCCACCTCGTTGACCACGCGCAGCCCGTCCGCGGGATCGATGAACAGCCCGATCGCGTTCTCGACGGAGCCCGTCGAGCCCACGAGCGACCGCAGCTCGTCCGCGAGATAGGAGGGCACGTCCAGCCGGCCCGACGCTCCGAGCGGCTTCCAGCCGGCGACACCGATCTTCGTTCCCCGGCCGATCCCCTCGGCGGCGAGTCGCTCGCCGAGCGGTCGCGAGCGGTCGCGCGGCTGGCTCGGCAGGCTCAGCTCCTGGTGCAGCTCGCGGCGCATCGGCAGTGGCGCCACAGCGGCGGTGCCCCAGTTCTCGTTGCCGACGAGGATCGCCGGGTCGTTCGACGGCCCCACGACGGCGATCGCCTCCTCGAAACGCGGGTCGAACCCGGTCAGCCAGGCGAGGTTTGCGCTGTGCTCCCGATCTGCGTAGACGACCAGGCGGTCATAGCCGGCGGCCTCGATGCGCTCCCGGAGTCGTGCCAGGCGCTCCCGGTGGATCGCCGGCGGCAGCTCGGGTGCAGGCCCGGCGGCGCCGAACTCCGGAAGCTCGACCGCGGCAAGGCACGCCGCAGCGGTCACAGCCCGGCCGCGGGACGCCACGTTCGCGCCCCGGAGGATCGATCGATGATCGTGAACGTATCGGCGGCCACGGTCGTGGCTGGTGACGAGGTCCCATCCGGCCAGCGCACGCGGATCTCGGCATGGTCGGCAGACCCGAGCCCGAAGTGGACCCATCCGAGCTGTCCGCCACTGTGGCCACCGCCGATGGTCAGCTCGCGGCGCAGGACGGTCGCACCCGCGACCACCTCGATCGTGGCGCCGATGGCGTCCGCATTCGGCGCGGCCTGCGCCAGGCGTACTCCAAGCCAATGCGCGGCCGCGCTCGAGCCGTCGCCCGGCCCGTCGTTGCGCCAGATTCGCACCGGGGCCCCGTAGAACGACTCGAGCAGGTCGAGGCGGCCGTCGAGGTTGAGATCGACGAGCGCGGCACCGCGTCCTCGATCGAAGTTGACGAGTCCGGCAGCCTCGGTCGCCTCGACGAACGTTCCGTCCGGCTGCCCGAGGAGGAGGTTGCTGGGATCTCGCTTCGCGTAGTCCGGCTGCTGGCTCACGTTTCCCTTCGACACGTACAGATCCACGAGCCCGTCGTCGTTGACGTCCGCGAACTCGGGGTGCCACGCGGTCGAGGGCAGGGCGGTGTCGTCGCCGATGACCGGGTGGGGAACGTTGGTCCCTCGATCGAGTCCGATGTCCTTGTACGTTGGGCTGGACGGGCCTCCCGCCAGGGTCATGAGGTGGTTCGCAGCCTGACTCGTCAGGTACACCTCCGGCAGCCCATCACCCGTCAGGTCGTAGCTCGCGATGCCCATGCCCTCGACCTGCACCCGCTCCCAGCCGTCGCCCGCGGTATAGAGCCGCGGCGGGTGTCCCGGCTCGATCCGCCAGAGCTGCTCCTGCCCGCGGTCCTGCTGGTAGTAGTGGCGGTCGTTGCTGACCCGGAGGTCGGCACGCCCGGAGCCGTCCCACGAGCTGAACAGCAGCGACAGGGTGCACCAGCTCGGCTCGAGTGGCTGCGGCCGTCCCCATCGCTGCCCGCCGCCTTCCGGGCGAACGAGCTGGTTCGGCTCGCACCAGCGCGTTGGGTCCTCGATGCGCTCGTCGACATAGTTGCCGAAGGCGATTGTCGGCCAGGTGTTCCCGTCCTCCCAGGTGGCCGAGAACGCCATCGTGTCGAGGCTGCCGCCATCCAGTCCCCACGCCTCATTCTCCCGCTCGAACCGGCAGCCGCCGAGGCCACGCAACACCACGTTGCCACCGCTTCGGAGGACGGCAAGGTCCACATGGCCGTCGCCGTCGACGTCGATCGGGTACGCGCCGGTGACGGACGTGAGATCCGTCGCCGGATCGGCCACGCGCCTGAATTGCAGCGGCCCAGCGACGGCGGAGTCGTTGTGGAACAGGCCGGCCTGCCCCGCGCCGCCGGCGAGGTACAGGTCGGGCAGGCCGTCCGCGTCACAATCCAGGACCGCGACGCCACCACCGACGGAGAGCTCGACCGCTCCGTCGTAGGTGAATGCAAGCGCGGAGCTGGCGGTCTCGTCGACGAAGCGCGGTGTCGGTCCCGCGGGTGCCGGCCCCCCGAGACGGAGTCCCGCCGCACCCGCGATGCCGACCGCCACGGCGGCAGCGCCGAGCACCGCCGTCGCTACGACCGCGACGTGAGCGGGCCTGCGGCGGAGCCCGGCGCGCACGCCCGTGTTCACGTGCCCGCGGCGCCTCCCGCTGCGGGGATCGCGGGTGAACCGGCTGCCGCGCCGCGCTCGGCCGCTGCGAAGATCGCCTCGATCACCCGCAGGTTGGCGACGGCGTCGGCGGGCGGGGTGGGCGTCGGCCGGCCGTCGAGGATGGCACTCGCAAACGCATCCGCCTCGACGGTATAGGGGTCCGCCGCCGGGAACGTGACCGTCTCGGTCGCGGGAGCGACGGGCGGCTCGCCGCCGTGCGTGACGAAGATCGAGCTCGGCCGATCCGGCGGGATGTTGAACGGAATGCCGATCGAGATCCGGCCCTCGGTGCCGTAGATCTCGACACGTTGATCGGGCTCGGCGCGGGTCGAGCAGGTGAAGGTCGCCACGCCACCGTCCGCGAACTCGAGGAGGGCGCTCGTCACGACGTCGACCCTGGCCTCGGCGTCGCGACGGATCGAGGCCTCGACCCGTGCGGGCTCCTGCCCGAACAGCATCCGCGACAGGTTGACGCAGTAGCAGCCGATGTCGAACAGGGCGCCGCCGCCGGCCTCATGGATGTTCCGGATGTTGGTCGGGTCGTCGTTGAAGTACGAGAACCAGCTGTGGACGGCCATCAGCCTGCCGATGCGGCCCGAGCCGACCAGGTCGCGGACCGCCTGCCACGACGGGTGGAGGCGGTACATGAACGCCTCCATGAGCCGAACACCGGCCAGCTCGCACGCCTCGACCATTCGAGCCGCATCCGCCGAAGTGAGGGCGAGGGGCTTCTCGCACAGCACGTGCTTGCCCGCCCGAGCAGCCGCGAGCGTCCACTCGAGATGGAGGTGATTGGGCAGCGGGATGTAGACGGCGTCGACGTCCGGGTCCGCCAGGAGCGCTTCGTACGAGCCGTGCGCGCGCGGGATTCGGAGGTCATCCGCGAACCGCCGCGCCGCGGCGACGTCGCGCGAACCAACGGCGACGACGTCGCAGCTTGCGGCCTTCTGGATCCCGGGCACCACCTTGGTGCGAGCGATGTTGGCGGTCGAGAGGATTCCCCAGCGAAGGCGCCGGCTGGCCATGTTTTCCCTCGGAGGTGCGGGACCGTCCTTGACCCGGATGGAGGGTGATAGTCTGCAACCTCGCGATTGCGCAGAAGAGAGTGTGTGTCACTCGAGGAGGAGGTACATGCGCAGAACGTTCGCCGTGTTCGCAGCCCTCACGCTGGCCCTGGCGGCCTGTGGTGGCGGCGGTACGACGGCCTCCGGTGGTGGTGGTGGTGGAACGGCCTGCAAGGTCGGCATCTCGTGGAACAACTTCCAGCAGCCACGCTGGGCCGCCACGGACAAGCCGAAGATGTTCGAGGCGATCCAGGCCGGCGGCGGCACCGTCGTCGGCGATCCGGACGCCAACCTCGACAGCCAGCGCCAGCTGTCGGACGTCGACACCCTGATCAACAAGGGCGCCCAGGTCCTGGTGCTGCTCGCGCAGTCCCAGACCGCGATCCTCCCGGCCCTCCAGAAGGCGAAGGACGCCGGGATCCCGGTCATCGCCTATGACCGCCTGATCGAGGACCCCTACGTCCTGTACATCACGTTCGACAACGTCGGCGTGGGCAAGGCCGAGGCCGACTTCGTGATCAAGAAGGTCCCAACGGGCAGCTACGTCCTGATCAAGGGCGACAAGGGCGATCCCAACGCCGCGACCTTCCTGCCGATGGGCTGGGATCAGGCCGGCCTCAAGGACAAGGTCTCGAGCGGCGCAATCAAGATCATCGGCCCTGCTGAGGGCACCTACACGGACGCCTGGAAGACCGAGAAGGCCCAGGCCAACATGGAGGCGATCATCGACCAGGCCAACGCGGCCGGCCAGAAGATCGACGCCGTGCTCGCCGAGAACGACAGCACCGCGCTCGGCGTCGCGGCTGCCCTCACCGGCAAGTCGTACGACCCGTACCCGGCCGTCAGTGGCCAGGACGGCGACCCGGCGAACCTCAACAACGTCGCGCTGGGCAAGCAGTACGTCGACGTCTGGAAGAACAGCAACGAGCTCGGCAAGGCCGCCGGCCAGGCCGCTCTCGCGCTGTGCAAGGACAAGGATCCCGGCAAGGTCACGATCAGCGTCGACGCCTCGGTGGCGCCGCTTGCCGGCAACACTGCCAAGGACTTCCAGACTCCGGGCGGCAAGACGGTCAAGTCGATCATCCTGCAGCCCACGCCGGTCACGGCCGAGACCCTCGACAAGGTGATCTCGGCCGGCTGGTATGCGACGAAGGACCAGATCTGCAAGGGCGCCGACACCACGAAGGTGCCCGCCTGCAAGTAGCGACCGGGTAACCGGCGCCAACGTACTGGTGTAGCCTCGCCCCTGCGCGTCCTGACGGGACGCGCAGGGGCCTTTTTCGATCACGCCGGAGGGTGTGCCGTGGCGAACGTCGCGGACGCGGCGCAGGGACAGGACGTGCAGGTCGTTCCGCGGCCGGGTCTCCGTGGCCTCCTGGCCCAGACGGAGATCGATCTCCGGCTGTTCGGCATGCTCGCCGCGCTGGCCATCATCCTGGTCGGCTTCAACCTGATCAGCGGCGGAACCTTCCTCCGGCCGGTCAACATGGTGACCCTCGGCGTGCAGGCGGCGGGCATCGCGATCATCTCGACCGGCATGGTCCTGGTCATCGTGTCGCGGAACATCGACCTGTCCGTCGGGTCGCTGGTCGGGATCGTCGCGATGGTCTACGCGGAGCTCATGGCCAACTGGCTGACTTCGTTGGGGATCGGCATCGACTTCCCGTTCCGATGGGCCATCGCCCTGGCCATCGGGATCGCCGTGGGCGCCGGGTTCGGCGCGCTCCAGGGCTTCATCATCGCCTACATCGGGGTCCCGTCATTCATCGTGACGCTGGGCGGGTTGCTGTCGATCCGCGGCCTCGTCTGGTACCTCTCGAACGGCGCCGCGGTGACCGGTCTCGACCCGACGTTCCAGCTGTTCGGCGGCGGAGCGCAGGGCTCGATCGGTGGGACGCTCACGTGGGCGGTCGGCCTGGTCGGGAGTCTCGCGGTCGTGGGCCTCCTGTTCAACAACCGCCGCCGGCGACGGCAGTACGGCTTTCCGCTTCGGCCCATGTGGGCCGAGGTCACCCTCGCGGTCGCCGGCTCCGGCGCGATCCTTGGCCTGAGCGCCTTCGCGAACGCGAACTACTGGCCCCAGGGCCTGGCCGACCAGTACGCCGCCGCGCACGGCCTTCCGGCAGGGCTCCAGATCTCCACCGGCTTCCCGGACCCGCTCATGATCCTCCTCGGCGTGACGCTCTTGGTCACGTGGCTCGGGACCCGTCGGCGCTTCGGGCGCTACGTCTACGCGTATGGCGGCAATCCCGACGCCGCCGCACTGGCCGGCATCAACACACGGCTGACGATCCTCAAGACGTACGTGCTGATGGGCGTCCTGTGTGCCATCTCGGCGGCGATCGCGGTAGCGCGGCTGAATGCTGCAACCCTCGACGTTGGCCAGAGCTATGAGCTGTACGTCATCGCCGCGGCCGTGGTCGGCGGGACCTCCTTCGCGGGCGGAATCGGGACGATCCCGGGCGCCGTCCTCGGCGCCTTCGTCATGCAGTCGCTGGCCTACGGCCTGGCCTACATCGGCGTCGACTCACCGGGACAGAACGTCGCCGCGGGCGTCGTGCTGATCCTGGCCGTCGGCCTCGATAGCTGGAACCGACGGCGAGGAACGAGGACCCCACGATGACGACCACGGCACCCGAGCCGGGAGCCGCCATGGGCACGAGCTCGGCGCCCGTCGTGGAGATGCGAAACGTCCGTGTCTCGTTCGGCGGCGTCCGCGCCGTCGACGACGTCACGATCGACCTCCGCCCCGGCGAGGTCGTGGGGCTGGTCGGCGGCAACGGCGCCGGCAAGTCGACGCTGATGAAGGTCCTTTCCGGCGCGCAGGGACCGGACTCCGGCGAGATCCGGGTCAACGGCCAGCCGGCCTCCATCTCGAATCCACGTGATGCCAAGCGGCTCGGCATCGAGACCATTTACCAGACGCTCGCGCTCGCCGACAATCTCGACGCGCCGGGCAATCTCTTCCTCGGGCGCGAGCTGACCACGCCGATCGGCCAGATCAATGACGCCGCGATGGAGGACCAGACGCGGAAGGTCATGGGCCGCCTGAATCCGCACTTCAAGGCGTTCAGGAAGCCGGTCGTCTCCCTGTCCGGCGGACAGCGCCAGGCCGTCGCGATCGCGCGGGCGATCTACTTCAATGCCCGGATCATCATCATGGACGAGCCGACCGCCGCCCTGGGCCCAGGTGAGACTGCGCAGGTGCGCAACCTGATCAAGCAGCTGAAGAACGAGGGCATCGGCATCTTCCTCGTCAGCCACGACATCCACGATGTGTTCGACCTGTCCGAGCGGATCTCGGTCATGTACCACGGCCGGCTCGTGGGCACCGTCAACAAGGACGACGTCACGACCGACGAGATCCTGGGCATGATCATCCTCGGCAAGCCGCCGACGAAGCTGACCGAGAAGGACATCGCCGAGCTCAAGGGCTGACGGGCCGAACCGCTCCGACGGCCGGCTCGACGTCGATGGGCGGGAGTCAGCCGCGGTGGAAGAACGGCCGCAGGGCCGGGTACAGCTCCCGATAGGCCGCATGGGCATCGCGGTAGCCCTGGACGTCCGGCCCGGGTGACGCGACCGGCGTCGCCCTGACCAGCGCGGCGACCGCCGACTCGACGGTCGGGAACCAGCCGGCGGCCTCCGTGGCGAGCAGCGCCGCGCCGTAGGCGGCGCCCTCCGTCGTGCTGACCGTCGCGAGCTCCGTGTCGAGCACATCCGCGAGGATCTGGCGCCACAACGGGCTGGCAATGCCGCCGCCGGAGGCGCGGACCTGGCTCGGGGCGGGCATGCCCGCGGCGATCATCAGGTCCAGCCCGTCGCGCAGCCCGAACGCGACGCCCTCGAGCACGGCCCGGACGAGGTGCGCCCGGCCGTGGCCGAGGTTCAGGCCGACGAACGCGCCGCGCGCCCGGGGGTCGGGGTATGGGCTGCGCTCGCCGCTGAGGTAGGGGAGGAAGAGCAGTCCCTCGCTCCCGGCGGGGACGGTTGCGGCCGAGGAGACGAGCGCCTCGAACGGCTCACCCGGCGCCAGCGTGTCCCGGAACCAGCGCAGGCTGCCCGCCGCCGAGAGCATCACCGACATCAGGTGCCACCGCTCGGGGAGCGC
>VBGT01000022.1:0-452 GCA_005889475.1 Chloroflexota bacterium
GAACCGCAATCGGCACCACGACGTGGAGATCGTCCCCTTCCCGCGTGAAGACCGGGTGCGGGTCAACGCGAACCGCGAGGTAGAGATCGCCGTGCTCGCCACCACCGGCTCCCGCGTGCCCTCTCCCCGGCAGACGCAGCGAGGCGCCGTCAGCAAGGCCGGGCGGCAGATCGATCGTCAGGGGTTCGGTCCGAATCACAAGCTGCCGGCCGTCACAGGCGGGACACCGGCTCTCGGATCGCCGGCCCGTGCCGTGACACTCCGAACAGGGCTTCGAGAACACCATGTGACCGCGCGTCGACTTGACGGCCCCCAGACCCTGACAACGGGTACACCGAACCTCCAAGGACGGCAGGCTGCCCAGACCGCCGCATCGGGTGCAGTGTTCGTGGCGCGTCAGCGCGAGCTGACGCTGCCCTCCCCGAAGCGCCTCTTCGAAACCCAGCACGATA
>VBGT01000022.1:527-12821 GCA_005889475.1 Chloroflexota bacterium
GAGGCCGCCGCCCCAGTCGCCGTGACCGAAAAGTCGA
This sequence comes from Chloroflexota bacterium, assembly GCA_005889475.1. Classification (GTDB taxonomy): domain Bacteria; phylum Chloroflexota; class Limnocylindria; order Limnocylindrales; family CSP1-4; genus UBA5189. Next base: position 565 of record VBGT01000022.1, read on the forward strand.
AGCCCTCGAACCCGAAGGTGGCGCGCTCGGCGTTCCCCGACGCAAGCCCCGACGTATCGTACCGGCGGCGACGATCCGGATCGCTCAAGGTCTCGTAGGCCTGTGAGAGCTCCTGGAACTGCGCGGCGGCGACGCGGTCCCCAGGGTTCACGTCGGGATGACACTTGCGGGCCAGACGTTTGTAGGCACGCTTGATGTCATCGAGCGTCGCCGCCCGGTTCACGCCGAGGACGAGATAGAAGTCCATGATCGACCCGGATCGTTACGACTTGTCGTCGACCACCTCCGCGTCGATCACGTCGCTGCGCGGGGGTGCGGCCCCGCCGGTTGCTCCCGGAGGTGTCCCGCCCGCCGAACTGTCGCCGCCTGGACGACCGGGGTCCCCGGCCGACGCCTGCTGATACAGGCTCGCGGCCGCTTTGTGCTGGGCCTGGGTCAGATCGTCGAGGGCTCGGGTAATGGCGTCGGGGTTGCCGCCGTCGATGGCCTTCCTCAGCGCTTCGCTGGCCTTCTCGATGGCCTGCCGATCGGCGGCCGACAACTTTTCGCCCGTGTCTTTGACGAATCGCTCGGCGCCGTACACCGCCTGGTCGGCGCGATTCCGCACCTCGATTTCCTCGCGGCGCTTCTTGTCTTCGCTCGCGTGCGACTCGGCTTCTTTCATCATCCGGTCGACTTCGTCCTTGCTGAGACCGCTCGACGCCGTGATCGTGATCTTCTGTTCCTTGCCGGTGCCCAGGTCCTTGGCCTGCACGTTCACGATGCCGTTGGCGTCGATGTCGAAGGTGACCTCGATCTGAGGAAGGCCCCGCGGCGCAGGCGGCAAACCGATGAGGTGAAACTTGCCGAGGGTGCGGTTGTCGCGCGCCAGGGACCGCTCGCCCTGGAGCACGTGGACCTCGACAGACGTCTGGTTGTCGGCGGCCGTCGAGAAGATCTCGCTTTTGCGCGTTGGAATCGTCGTGTTCCTCGGGATCAGCGTCGTCATCACGCCGCCCATCGTTTCGATGCCGAGCGAGAGCGGCGTGACGTCGAGCAGCAGGAGGTCCTTGACGTCGCCGGCCAGCACGCCTGCCTGGACCGCGGCGCCAATTGCCACGACCTCGTCCGGGTTCACGCCTTTGTGGGGCTCCCGGCCGAAGAGCTCCTTGACGATCTGCTGGACCTTGGGAATCCGGGTCGAGCCGCCCACCAGGACGACCTCGTCGATCTTGGAGGTGTCGATGCCGGCGTCCGACAAGGCTTGTTTGGTCGGACCGACCGTCTTCTGCAGCAGGTCGTCCACGAGCTGCTCGAACTTGGCGCGCGTCAACTTCATCTGCAGGTGCTTCGGTCCGGTCTGGTCAGCCGTGATGAACGGGAGGTTGACGTCGGTCTCCATCACGGTGGACAGCTCCATCTTGGCCTTCTCGGCGGCCTCCTTGAGCCGCTGCAGGGCCTGGGCGTCCTTCGAGAGGTCGATGCCCTGGTCCTTCTTGAACTCGGCCAGCATCCAGTCGATGACGCGCTGGTCGAAGTCGTCGCCGCCGAGGTGGGTGTCGCCGTTGGTGGCCTTGACCTCGAAGACGCCGTCGCCCAGCTCGAGGATCGAGATGTCGAACGTGCCGCCACCGAGGTCGTACACGGCGATCTTCTCGTCATGCTTCTTGTCGAGACCGTATGCGAGGGCCGACGCGGTCGGCTCGTTGATGATCCGCTTGACGTCGAGGCCGGCGATGCGGCCGGCGTCCTTGGTCGCCTGGCGCTGCGTGTCGTCGAAGTACGCCGGGACGGTGATGACCGCCTCGGTGATCTTCTCGCCGGTGTACGCCTCGGCGTCCGACTTGAGCTTCTGCAGGATCATCGCGCTGATCTCGGGCGGGCTGTACGTCTTGTCCCCGATCTTGACGACGACGCCGTCCGACTTCGGGTCCTTCTCGACCGCGTAGGGCACGAGCTTCTTGCTGCGCTGGACCTCCGGGTCGTCCCAGCGCCGGCCCATGAAGCGCTTGATCGAGTAGACGGTGTTGGCCGGGTTCGTGACCGCCTGGCGCTTCGCCAGCAGGCCCACGAGCCGCTCGCCGGTCTTGGTGAACGCGACGACCGACGGAACCGTCCTGCCGCCCTCGGCCGACGGGATGACCGTGGGCTCGCCGCCCTCCATGACCGCGACGACCGAGTTGGTCGTCCCGAGGTCGATGCCGATGATCTTGCCCATTGGTGTCGTTGCTCCCTCAGTGTTTCGTGTGGCTCAGTGGACGGGTTCGCTTGAATCGGAATGGGTCGCCGCGCCCGCGTCCTCGGCGACGGCGACCAGCGCCGGTCGGAGCACACGGTCGCGAAGGCGGTAGCCGCGGCGCAGCTCCTCGACGATCTCGCCGCCGGGGCGACCCGTGCCCGGGACGTTCGCGACGCCCTCGTGCTCGCGCGGGTCGAACGGTGTGCCGGGCGATGCATCGATCGCCGTCACGCCCTCGCTCTCGAGGAGCTGGCGGAGCTTGCGGTCGATGGCCGTGATGCCCTCGACCCACGCCTCGTCGACGCCGGTTTCGGGACGGTGCTCGACCGCGAGGTCGAAATCGTCGGCGAGCGCGAGCACCTTGCGAATGAGCGCCTCGGCGGCGAGGCCGAGCATGGCCTCCCGCTCCTCGGTCGTGCGGCGCTTGAAGTTGAGGAACTCGGCGCGCTCGCGCTGCAGCGCGGCGAGGTAGTCGTCGCGCTCGCGAATTGCGTCGTCGAGGGTCGGGCCCTTGGCCGCACCGCGGCCGTCGCTGCGGGCCTTGCCCTCGGGCGCGCCGCCGGCCTTGAGCTGGGCCAGCTCCTCACGAGCCAGCTCGGTTTGGCGCCGTGACAGGTCTCGCTCCCGTGTCAGGCGCTCGATCTCGGCGGCCAGCTTGGCCGGCGAGACATCGATCGCGGCGGCTCGCTGCTGGGCGCGGGTGGGTCTCTCCATGGTCGATCGATCCCTGTTCAGTTGTAGAGGTGGTCCACGAGCTCGTTCATGAGCCCGGACACAAAGCGGACGGTCTCGATGGCCTCGGGATAGGCGAGCCGAGTCGGGCCGAGCACGCCGACGACCCCGACGGCCCGGTCACGCCGGCCATACGGAGCGAGCACCAGCGCGACCTCGCGCATGTCGGGCGCCTCGTTCTCCGCGCCGATGAACACCTTCACCCGGCCGGATGCGGCGACGTCACCGACGAGCTGGCCGAGGTAGGCCCGGTTCTCGAGCGCGGTGAACACGCGGCGCAACTTGTCGCTGTGGGCGAACTCGGGAGCGCCCATGACGTTGAGCAGCCCGTCGCTGAAGACCTCTTCGACGGCAGCCCGGTCGTAGTCCTGCAGCAGGCGGACGATCCGCTCCCCGACGCGCGCGACGAGCGCGGCGTAGGGCCGCGCTGGGTCGAGCCTGGCGATGCGCCTCTCGATCTCGTCCCCGGTCGCGTCCTGCACGATCTCGTTGAGGGCCGCGGCCACGGAGGTGAGGGCCGCCTGGTCCTCGCCGGTCGTGAGCGAGACGAGCGACTGCTTGATGGAGCCCTCGCGGAGAATCGCGACCAGGCTGGCCATCCGCTCGTTGATCGACACGAGGTCGACCCGCCGGACACGCCCCGCCGGCGGCTTGGCCGGCGTCGCCAGCCCCGCGGCGTGCGTCAGCGAGGCGATGGTCGAGGCAGCGAGCCGGAACCAGTGCTCGCTGGCGAACTCGACCTGGCCGAACTGGTGCCGGATCATCAGCTGCTCGACCTCGGGCATCGGCGCGGCGTCGATGATCGACTCGACGTACCAGCGATAGCCGGCGTCGGTCGGGATCCGCCCGGCCGAGGTGTGCGGGTGGTCGAGCAGTCCGGAGAGCTCGAGCTCGGCGAGGATGTTCCGTACCGTCGCGCTGGACACGCCGAGCCGGTACCGATCGACCAGCGCCTGGCTGCCGACCGGCGTCGCGGTGGTGACGTATTCCTCGATGACGGCCCGCAGGATCAGCTGTGCGCGAAGGTCCAGGGGGCCGGTGGAGCGACGGATTCGACGCGCCAAGGCCTCGTTCTCCAGTTCGGATCTGGCGTCGTTAGCACTCTCCCTACCAGAGTGCTAACACTGTGCAGGCATCGTAGCCCGAGCCGCCGGGGGTGTCAACGCGACTCAGACGAGGCGCGCGAAGACCTCGTTCGAGAGCATTCGACCCCGGAGCGTGAGCGTCAGCCTGCCGTTCGGAGCCTCGTCGAGCAGGCCGGCCGCGACCGGCGCGGCGAGACGCGTGGCGAGGCGGGCGAGCGCCGCGGGCGCCAGAGCCAGGCCCTCCGCTGTGCGGAGGCTGAGCATGGCCCGCTCGGCGATCGCGGTGCCCGAATCGATTCGCTCCGAGCCGCCCGGCGGCGGGTTCGGGCTCGCCCGCTCGGTGGGTGTCAGCGCGGCGAGATAGGTGTCGAGCCGCGCTGCGTTCCAGCGGCGGGTCGCGCCGTCGAATGCGTGCGCCCCGGGGCCGACCGCCTCGTACGGCAGGCGGCGCCAGTAGGCGAGGTTATGGCGGCTCTGATGGCCCGGGCGGGCCCAGTTGCTGATCTCGTACCACTCGTACCCGGCAGCCGCCAGCCGGCGGTCGGCGATCTCGTACATCGCCGCGGCGCGGTCGTCGTCCTGGCCGCTCCGCGCCTTCTCGCGCCAGCGGCGTGCGCCGGGACGGAGAGGGAGGTGGTCCCCGGTTGGCCCCGTCAGCCCCTCTGCATCAGGGTCGTCGAGCGTCAGCGCGTACAGCGACAGGTGATCGGGCTCGAGTCGCAGCGCAGCATCGACGGTGCGCGACCACGTCCGCAGCGAGCTGCCCGGGATGTCGTAGAGCAGGTCGAGGCTCACCGACGGGATGCCCGCGGAGCGTGCGCCGGTGACCGTCGCCGCGATGTCCGCACGCGTGTGGCGTCGGCCGAGCGCGCGCAGCTCGTCGGGATCGAAGCTCTGGGCGCCGATCGATAGCCGCGTCACGCCGGCGTCCCGGAGCGCCGCTGGATCACCGCGCTCGTCCGGCCCCGGGTTGGCCTCGAGCGTCACCTCAGCCCCACCAGCCAGCCCGAAGCGATCGCGGATCAGATCGATCAGGCCCGCGACGGTGGCGACGGGCAGGAGGCTCGGTGTGCCGCCACCGAAGTACACCGAGGCAAGCGCCGGCCGCGAGCCCGGCATGCCCCAGCGCGCATCGAGCGCGTCGGCGCGCAGCCGAAGCTCCGTCTCGAGTGCCGCGGTGAACGCGTCGATCCGATTCGTCGGCCCGCGCGCCTCGCGGCCGGCGACGACCACGAAGTCGCAGTACGGGCACTGCGAGACGCAGAATGGGACGTGGACGTAGAGGGCGACCGGCGGCGCCTCGACCGGTGAGGCCTCGGTCGGTTCGGTCTCGGGCGAGCTCACCGCTCCCGTGCGCTGCCCCGGTCGACCGCGCGCCAGCCGTCGGGCATCCGCCGGCGCTTCTCGATGTCCTCGATCTCGGTGCCTCGCGCAGGCGGCTGCCCGGCGTGGCCGGTGGTCAGGAAGACGGCGACGCGGGTGATGGCGTGGCCGAGGAACGCCGCGCCGATGCCGCCGGTGAGCATCGTCGCCCAGCCGCACACGAGCCCGATCAGGAGCGCGAGCACCAGCATGTACTTGTCGCGACCGGGTGCGCCGAGGCGGGTCGCGAGCGCGTACACGACGGCCTGGCCGAGGATGGCCATGCTCGGGTTGGCGCCGGCCCACAGGAAGTAGCCGAGGACCGCGCCCCGGAAGGTCGCCTCGTCGATGAACGCGGTGATGATCTCGTTGGCGAGGGCGCCCGGGTAGGACGCGACGTCGGGGAAGCGGAGCCGGTGATAGTGGAGGTAAGCGAGGGCAACCGCCTGCCCGACGCCGATGCCGCCGATGATCAGGGCAAGGACGATCCCCGATCGATCGCCGACCTGGAGGAACAGGGACTGCTCGGCAGTGGGGTGCACGAAGAGCAGGAGGGTCACGCCGCCGACGCCGAGGACGTACCAGGTGATCCGGCGCAGGATCGAGGGGCGGCGGCCGCGGACCGGCTCGTCGTACTCGGCGGTGCCGAAGCGCTCGGCCTCGAGCCGGAGCATCACGAGGAGCAGGGTCACCCCGAGGCCGACAAGGATCCGGAGATCGTTCTCCATCGATCGACCTCAGGCGTCCGCCGGTGCCGTCACGACTCGTCCGTCCGGAGCATGGCGAGGAACGCCTCCTGCGGGATCTCCACCGACCCGACCCGCTTCATCCGGCGCTTGCCCTCCCTCTGCTTCTCGAGCAGCTTCCGCTTCCGGGTGATGTCGCCACCGTAGCACTTGGCCAGTACGTTCTTGCGCAACGCGCGCACGGTTTCCCTCGCGATCACATTGGCGCCGACCGCGGCCTGGATCGGCACCTCGAACAGCTGCCGCGGGATGAGCTGGCGCAAGCGCGCCACCAGCGTCCGCCCGAGCGCAGCCGCGTTCTCGCGGTGGACGATGATCGACAAGGCGTCGACCGGCTCGCCCGCGACCAGCACGTCCAGCCGGACGAGGTTCGCGGGCCGGTAGCCGATCTCCTCATAGTCCATCGAGGCGTAGCCCGCGGTCCGCGTCTTGAGCTGGTCGTAGTAGTCGACGATCAGCTCGGCGAGCGGCAGCTCGAAGCGCATCAGGACGCGCGTCGGGTCGAGGTACTCGAGGTCGACGAACGTCCCGCGCCGGTTCGTCGACAGCTCCATGAGGGCACCGATGTACGCGGCGGGCGTGACCACCGAGAGCCGAACCCAGGGCTCGCGGATCTCCTCGATGTCGGAGACGGGTGGCAGCTTCGACGGGTTGTCGACGTGGATCGTGCCGCGGGCGTTGGTCAGGAGGACCTCGTAGTCGACCGACGGCGCCGACGCGATGAGCTCGAGCGAGAACTCGCGCTCGAGGCGCTCCTGGACGATCTCCATGTGCAGCAGGCCGAGGAAGCCGCAGCGGAAGCCGAAGCCGAGCGCGATCGAGCTCTCGGGCTCGTAGGTGAACGAGGCGTCGTTCAGGTGCAGCTTCTCGATGGCGTCGCGGAGCAGCGGATAGTCCTCGCCGCTGATGGGGTAGATGCCGGCGAAAACGAGGCTCTTGGCCACCTGGTAGCCCGGCAGCGGTTGCGTGGCGGGTCTCGCCACCGAGGTGACCGTGTCGCCGACCTGCGCCTCGCGGACATTCTTGAGGCCAGTCGCGACATAGCCGACCTCGCCCGCCCGCAGCAGCGGGACCGGCACGAGCTGGGGCCGGAACACGCCCAGCTCCAGGAGCTCTGCCTCGGCGCCCGAGGCCATGAGCCGGATCAGGTCGTGGGCGTGGAGCGTGCCCTCCTCGAGCCGGACGTAGACGACAACGCCCTTGTACGGATCGTAGTGCGAGTCGAAGACGAGGGCCCGCAGCGGCGCGCCCGGGTCACCCTTCGGCGGGGGCACGCGATCGACGATCGCCTCGAGAAGCTCCGGAACGCCCGTCCCCTCCTTCGCCGAGAGGAGGAGCACCTCCTCGCGCGGGATCGCGAGCGCGGTCTCGAGCTCGTCCATGACGAGCTCGGGTTCGGCCGACGGCAGGTCGATCTTGTTGAGAACGGGGATGATCGTCAGCCCCTCACGCAGCGCGAGGTGCACGTTCGCGAGCGTCTGCGCCTCGACGCCCTGGGCGGCATCGACGACGAGGATCGCGCCTTCGCACGCCTGCAGGCTGTGGCTGACCTCGTAACTGAAGTCGACGTGGCCGGGCGTATCGATGAGGTTCAGGCCGTACGTGAGACCGTCATGCGCGGTGTGCTCGAGGCGCACCGCACGCGCCTTGATCGTGATGCCCTTCTCGCGCTCGAGGTCCATGGAGTCGAGGACCTGGCTGGTCATCTGCCGAGGGTCGATGGCGTGCGTCAACTCCAGCAATCGATCGGCGAGTGTGGATTTGCCGTGGTCGATGTGGGCGATGATCGAGAAGTTCCGGAGCCGCTCCTGAGGGATCCGCTCAGCCAAGGGCTCGATCCAGGCGTGCCACCGCTAGTCGGCGCGATCGGCTGGCCAGGTGCCCATGACCTGGCGGAGGATCGCGAACTCGCCGATGTGATAGGCGTTGTGCGCGCCGGTGATCCGGATCTCACGGAAGATCGTGTGCCCGGGCGTGTCGGGAATCACCGCGAACAGGTCGGTCGCCGGGTCGGCGACGATGTCACGCAGTGCCCGCCGATCGCGCTTGAAGGCATCGACCGTCGCCTGGCATTCGGCCGGCGTGGCGGTCGCGTCGCGAGCGGGCCAGTACTCGTCCGGCCAGGTCGGCTCGAGGTAGCCGCGGTTCCGCATGTAGTCGAGGATGTCCGCCTGCGCGAAGCGGATGTGCTCGAGCAGATGCCACGGCGTGTACGGCGACTCGGGGACGAGCCGGTTGATACCGTCGGGCGGGAACTCCGCGACCGCGGCGTCGAAGGGCATATGGGCGCCCTGCGACTCGAGCAGCTCGATGAGCTGGCGGCGGACCTGATCCGGCGATTCCGTCACGCGGACATTGTCGCGGGTTCGGTCAGGCCTGGAGCGCGGCGAGCAGCGTGACGCCGACTGCCACCGTCGCGACGCCAACGAGCTGGAGCCGCTGCAGGCGCTCACCGAAGAGGAAGAAGCCGCCGAGCGCGGCGATCGCGGCGAACTGCGATGCGAGGATTGCCGCGACCGCGACGCTCTCACTGGCTGCGACGACGTAGATCGCGCCGCCGAGGACCTCCAGGACCCCGGCTACGAGGACGAGCGGCAGCGCGGGCCGGGTCAGACGGAGGCGCCTCGTCGCGAGGAGCGGCAGGACGATGAGCAGGACGCCGATCGTGCGCGAGACGACCATGATCCATGCCGGCGGAACCCCGGCTGCGCCCAGGCGACCGGCGAGGAGCAGCCCGACCGAGAAGACGAGCGCCGCCGAGATGGCCAGCATGGCCGCTCGACGGTTCTGGCTCGGTGCGATGGTCGCGGCATCGGGTCGGTCGGCCGCCCGCTCGCGGGCCGCCAGCACCACGCCGGCGGCGATTGCCGCGAGGAGCAGCCCGCTCGGTGCCGCGAGGGGCTCGCCGAAAACGATCGAGAGGACCGCGGCGAGGGCTCCCTCGGTGGCGACGATCGGGGCGACGATCGAGACGCGGCCGATCGACAATGCCCCGTAGGCCAGGAGCAGCCCGAGGTTGTGGGACAGGCCGACCACCACCAGGGCGGTGAGCATGGGCAAATCGAGCGCGATCGGTCGTGCCACCAGTGCAGGGACGATCGCCGTGGCCAGGCCGACCGCCATGACCCAGCCGAGGACCGAGATCGGGCTGATCATCCGGCTGGAGCGCGACGGGGCCAGGGTGGCGATGGCCCACGACAGGGCGGCGCCGAGGCCGCCGAGGATCGCCACCATCGAGCACGGAGTTTGACAGGCTGGACCTCGTGCCGAGGCGAAGATTGAACCAATCCCGCGGGAGTCCCGCCGATAGGGCATGCGCACCACGCAGACGGCAACCGGGCTGACGCGATGACCGAGGTCGACGTCGAAGCCGTGGTCCGGGCCCGCGCCGGCGACAGGGACGCGTTCGACCGGGTCGCGATGCTCGTCGTCGATCGCCTGTACCGCGTTGCGCGACTGATCCTGCGCGACGTGGAGCGCGCCGAGGATGCGGTGCAGGAGACGCTCGTCCGATGCTGGCGCGACCTGCCCTCGTTGCGCGATCCCGCCCGGTTCGACGCCTGGCTGCACCGGCTCCTGCTGCGTTCCATCCAGGAAGAGTTCCGGTCGATCGGGCGGAACCGCGCGATCGTCCGCGTCCTGCGGCCGGAGACCAGCGTCGGCGATCGCACCGACGACGTGGCCGTGAGCGAGCAGCTCCAACGAGGCTTTCAACGACTCACCGTCGAGCACCGCTCGGTGCTCGTCCTCCGGCTGTACCTCGGACTCTCGCTCGAGGAGACGGCCGCGACCCTTGGGATCCCGGCCGGGACCGCGAAGTCCCGGCTGCACTACGCCACGGCAGCCATGCGTGACGCGCTCGAGGCGGACGCACGGCCACCGGTCCGGGAGGTCAGCGCATGAACGCCGGACGCGACGTCGAGCGGCTGATCGCCGGCTGGCTTGCCGACGAGGCACAGGTCCGGGCGCCGGACCGAGTGCTCGAGTCGGCTCGCAGGTCCATCGATCGAACAAAGCAGCGGCGGCTCGCCGTCGCATGGAGGGAACCGATGTTCATCAGCCCCGCACGCCTCGCGGCGATGGCCGCGGTGGTCGTGGTCGCCCTGACGGGAGCCGCCTGGGCGGGCCGTGTCACTGCCCCGTCCGGGTTCGGTGGCCAGACCCTGCCGACCCCAACGCGGGCGGCGACCGCCGAACCCGTCACCCTTGTTTCCTACCGCGCTGCGCGCGACGCGATCTGCAACCGCTACGTGCCCGAAGCGGACGCCCTCAAGGCCCAGCTCGACCGTCTCTACGACCCGGCGCTCACGGCAGCCGAACGCGCTCCCAAGGTCGCGGCTCTCACCCAGATCTCGACGGAGGTCACCGCCTTCGTCGGCGAGCTAGCCGCGCTCGACGTACCCCCTGCGCTTGCGACCGACCATGCGCAGAACCTCGCGCGCTACCTGGACATCAAGAGCCTGATCGACCAGGAGGTGCCGCTCCTGCAGGCCGGCAAATTCGCGTCCGCCGAGGCGTTGGATCTCGCCACGGGCCCTATCGCTGGCGAGATCGGCCGGTTCGAGTCGAAGTACGGCCTCGTCGACTGTCCGTGACCGAGTCCGAGGCCGGATCACGCTGACGCCCGGGTCGCGCCCAATCGCGGCCCGGGTCACCCTCTGCTACCATCCGGCCTCGCGCCCGGCGTTCGATCCGCGCCCGCGCCGCGATCCGCAATCTCGCACCCGCATTTTCGATCGAGAGGTTCCATCAACTTGGCCAGAACGCCCCGCAAGTGGACCGGCGCCCGCTCTCCGTCCGGGCTGAAGCGCGTCCGCAGCTCCGAGCGCCGACACGAGATCCTCGGGCCACGGCGCGCCGCGGCGAAGACCCTCGTCCGGAACGCTGTCGACATCGCGACGAGCCCCGGCGATCTCGACCCGCAGGTTGCGCTCGCCGAGGCTATGAGCGCCCTCGACCGCGCGGCGAAAAGCGGCGCCATCCATCCCAATGCGGCGGCTCGACGCAAGTCGCGCCTGGCGATCAAGGTCAACGACCTCCTTGCCGGCACGACGATCGTCGCCCGGGGCAAGGCCAAGAGTGTCGGCAGGGCCCAGGCCCAGAAGGCGGCCAGGGCCCGCATCGCCGCCGGTAAGGCCGGCAAGGCGAAGGGCGCCCAGACGGCGGCCGGCAAGGCCCGCGCCGCCCTCAGCAAGACCACCCGCGCCGAGGCCGCGGCTGCCACCGCCGAGGCCGCACCGAAGACGGCCGCAACTGCGACCGCCGCCAAGCGGGCATCGAAGCCAGCGGCCTCGAAGGCATCTGCGAAGCCCACCGCAAAGAAGGTAGCCGCAACCAAGGCCAAGGCGACGGCGAAGGCACCTGCCAAGAGCGCCACCAAGCGCTGACGCACGGCCGATTGGGGGCCGCCAGACGACAAAACGAACGCCGGCGGAGCTCGGGCTCTCGCCGACGTTCGTGCTCTAGACCCTTGAAGACTTGAGGGCTGGAACTCCAACGTATCGAAGATCGACGGCTGGAGCGCAGGTGGACCGGACTAGGGCTGTGCAGGTGCTCCGGCGATCCTGATCGAGTCGAGGATCTGGTGCATCACCACCTGGTCGGCCGCGTGGCGGGTCGGGTCATCGGCGATGCCGTTGGAGAGTTCGTTCGGAGACGTCTCAGGGAAGTCTGTCGTCATGATGGTGAGGAGCGTGCCGTTGACGGCCACGATCCTGTACGTGCCCGTGCGCGCCTTCCCGGCCGCGCCGACCATCGGATACGCGTTGACGCTCCCACCCTGTGGGATCGTCCACACCGACCCGTTGGCGCAGTCCGTGACGGTGCGTGTTGACGTGAGCGCGACGAGCTGCCCGCTGTACCCGCCGACGACGGTGGGGGCGGGCGCCGTCGCCTCGAACCCGGGCCATCGGCCCATCGCAGCCACCAGCTCGTCGACGGAGCCGGTCTCGGCGCGGGCGTATCTGCCCTTCGCAGGATTGCAGGGGTCCTTCGCCACCGCATCGACAACGCTGAACACAAGGCCCCAGCCGGAGCCACCTCGGGTGCTGGGTCCGACGAGGAGTGCGTCGTAGGCGTCGCGGTCCGTGGAGGGCAGCCACTCGAACCAGCCGG
>VBGT01000023.1:0-862 GCA_005889475.1 Chloroflexota bacterium
CCACGCCGCGACCGCCTCGCGTTCGCGTACAGAGACCCGCGCCAGGAGGTGCCGCTTCGTCTGCCTGACCTTGGTCACCCACCAGGCGACCGAGCCGGGTCTCACCGCCCCGTCAGCAGGGACTGGAGGGGCGTGACCAGCTCCCCGAAAACGAGGCCCACGAGCGTCCGACCGCCGAAGATCGGCAGCAGCATGGCGCCGAGGAGGATCACGAGGCCGCACTGCTCGAGGATCGGTCGAACCTGCCAGGCCGGTCGCGGATTCATGAACGCAAACAGGACCTTCGACCCGTCGAGCGGCGGACGAGGTTGATGAACACGAAGAAATCGAGGAACTCGGCGATCAACGGGATGCTCATGTTCGTGGCGTAGATGTAGCGCAGCGGGATCGCCGCGGCGATGGCGAGGACGAGGTTCGAGATCGGGCCCGCGGCGCTCACGATCGCCTCGCCCCAGCGCCCGCCGCGGAGGTTCATCGGGTTGTACGGCGTCGGCTTCGCCCAGCCGAGACCGAACCCGGCGAACAGCACGGTGATCGCGAGCAGGACCCCGCCGGTCGGGTCGAAGTGTGCCCGCGGGTCCAGCGTCAGCCGGCCCATGAGCTTCGCCGTGCCATCGCCGAGCCGGTATGCCGCAAGCGCGTGCGAGAACTCATGGATCGGGAAGGCGATCAGGAGCATCACGGCCACCACCGTTGCCCTGATCGCGAACTCGGCGGGCGAGGGGACGTCGAACATGTCAGGCGCGATCGTCCGGTGCGGTGGCTGCGATGTCCACTACAGGCGGCCGAGCAGGTCCTGCTTCTTCGCCTCGTACTCCTCGGGACTGATCGCGCCCCGGTCGCGCAGGTCGGCGAGGTCGCC
>VBGT01000023.1:874-12602 GCA_005889475.1 Chloroflexota bacterium
CCGGGGGCGGAGGCGGCGCGGCGCGGAGCGGCGGCGCCGGGATCTGGAACGCCTCCTGCTCGAGCTTGTGCTTCTCGTCGAGCATCGTCCGCTTGAACGTCTGCGCCTGGGACAGCATCCGGTACCGATCGACCGACTCCTCGGCGGCCGTCATGATGTCGAGGTCGCCATAGCCGAGCATGCGCCCCAGGACGCTCTGCGCGAGCACCGCGTCGTTGATCTTCTCGAGCGAGCTGTCGGCCGAGCGCTTGCTGAAGATGCCCTCGACCTTGATGACCCGCCGGTTCGTGACCAGGTAGTCCTGCGAGTACCAGGACAGGTAGATCTGGCCGAGCCAGGCAAGGCCGATGACGAGCAGCGCCAGTCCGACCCAGCCAAAGAGGTCGCGGAAGATGCCCGACGCCAGCTGCAGGTCCAGCACCAGGACCACGACGGAGAGGATCAACAGCGCCCAGGCGATCCGCCCCTCCAGGAACGTCGCCAGCACGTGCTGCCGCGAGCGCAGCGCGACCCGCTCACCGTCCGCGAGCAGCCTGTCCGCGTAGCGTGTCACCTCTCCCCTCCCCTACGCCCTCGGGTGCGCCCGAGCGTACACCTCGCGGATGCGCTCCCCTGTCACGTGCGTGTACAGCTGCGTGGTGCTGATGCTCGCATGTCCCAGCAATTCCTGGACGATGCGCAGGTCGGCGCCACCCTCGAGCAGGTGCGTCGCGAATGAGTGGCGCAGGGTGTGTGGGCTGACCCTGCCCGTCAGGCCCGCCCCGGCCGCGGCGCGCTTGACGATCGCCCACGCCTGCTGGCGGGCCAGCCGGCGGCCGGTCCTGCCGAGGAAGAGCGGGCCGCCGCGGATCGGCGCGACGTGGTGGGTAGCGACGAGGGCGCTGCGCGGCCCCGCCAACCAGGCGCGGATCGCCTCGATCGCGATCTCACCGACGGGCACGAGTCGCTCGCGGTCGCCCTTACCGATGACGCGCACGAACGCGCCGTCGAGCGAGATGTCCTCGAGGTCGAGGTGGAGCGCCTCCGAGACGCGCAGCCCCGCGGCGTACAGCAGCTCCAGCAGCGCGCGGTCCCGCAGGGCATCCGGCGGCGGCGCGGCGAGGAGGCGCTCGGCCTCTGCGGCGGTGAGCGTCTCGGGCAGGAGCCGCGGCATCCGCGGCAGGTCGAGATGGGCGGCGACGTCGATGCCGATCAGGCCTTCGCCGAAGGCGAACCGGTAGAAGCCCTTGAGCGCGGCCGCTCGGCGGCGGAGGCTCGTGGGCGCGAGGCCGGGATCCAGGCGCCGGCCGCGGCGGGTGCGCGCGGCGAGGTAGCGGAGCGCCGGCTCCGGGCCGCTCGCCCAGTCGCGCGCCGTGCCCCGCGCGTCCGAGTAGTCGGCGAGGTCCGCGCGGTAGGCGCGGATCGTCGCGGAGGCCAGGCCGCGCTCGGCCGCGAGGAACGTCAGGTAGGCATCAACCGCTCGATCGAGACTCGGCGAAGCTGCCTCATCCACCGCTCTGCTCCCGCGATCAGCCACAGCGATGACTACGACCTCATTGCGCCATGGAGGGCCGATCTGATCGCCCAGCGGTATACCGACGGCCGTTTCATCTCGGCGGCTGATGAATTCACGGGCCAGGGGCCGCGCGGGAGCCGCACTCATCGCCCTGGGTGATCACGGCCTCTTCCCACCTGGTCATGAGCGCCTCAAGCCGGGACGACCGGCCGGCCGCGCCACGCCTCAGCGGCGTCGAGGAGCTCGCGGGCCGAGGCGAGCACGGACGAGCCGGCCGGCGCCGCGGGCGCGTCGGCAACGAGATCCGCCGGCTCTGCGCGCTCGAGGTCCACCGCATCGTCGGGCCCGCCGGGATCGGCCGGATCGCCCAGGCTCGGGCCGGGCCCGACCGCGACCAGACCGCCCTTCGTGACGGGTCCGTGCTCCTCGGCGCCCCCGCCCGCACCGGGCGGCACGCCCCGGGCGCTGGATGACGGTGCGCCACCGAGCATGGCCGCCAGCTCGACGATCCGCCCCTCGCGGTCGAGCCGCTCGATCTCGGTGATCGTCCGGCCGTCGCGCTCCCGCTTGGCGATCCGGAAGTGGGCGTCGGCATGGGCCGCGATCTGGGCCAGGTGCGTGACGACGAGCACCTGGTGATCGCGCGCGAGCGACCACAGGCTTCGCCCGACCGGGTCGGCCGTCCGACCGCCGATGCCCGAATCCACCTCGTCGAAGACTAGCGTCGGCGTGTCGTCCGCCGCGGCGAGGACCTGCTTGATCGCGAGCGCGACCCGGCTCAGCTCGCCGCCGGACGCGATCTTCGACAGCGTGCGGGCCGGCTCGCCCGGGTTGGGGGCGAAGCGGAAGACGACCTCGTCCGCGCCCGTCGCGTCAAACGCGACCGCGTCGCCTTCGAGCTCGATCGCCGCCTCGTCCGAGCCCGCCGCCCGCCGGCCCACGTCGACGGCGAACGCGCCCGAGCGGAAGCCGAGGCTTCGCAGCACGTCGTCCGTCGCGGCACCGAGGCGCGCGGCCGCCGCTCGGCGGCTGGTCGACAGCTCGCTCGCGGCATAGGCGACGGCGGCGAGCAGGCGGGCGTCGTCGGCCTCGCGCCGGTGCCGCTGGTCCGCAAGGCCCTCGAGCCGCTCGGTCTCCGCCGCGGCGCGCTCACCGTGGGCGATGACCGCGGCCTCGTCGTCGCCGTAGCGGCGCTCCAGTGAGTAAATCAGGGAGAGGCGCTCCTCGGCGGCGACGAGCGCTGCCGCGTCGTGGTCCACGCCGTCCGCGAGTCGGCGGACGTCGGCGGCCGCGTCCTCCAGCTCCGCTTCCAGCCCGGCCAGGCGATCGGCCACGGCCTCGAAGCGAGAGTCGATTCGCGCCACCGACCGCGCGTCGCGCACGCCGCCGGCGAGCGCGTCGCGGGCGCCGCTGCCCTCCCCGTCAAGGGCCGCGCGAATGGCCGCCGCGCCGCGGGTGATGGCCTCGCCGTGGCGCGCCAGCTCGAGCCGCGAGCGCAGCTCCTCGGCCTCGCCGTCACGGAGGCGGGCGCCCGCGATCTCCTCGACCTCATGGCGGAGCAGCTCGAGCCGTCGCTCGACCTCGCGTGGCTCCAGCGCGAGCCCGGCGAGCTCCGCTCGGTTCTTCCGCCAGCGCTCGACCGCCCGCTCCATCTCGGCGCGCAGGCCCTCGTGGCCGCCGAACGCATCGAGCAGCTCCCGCTGCCAGCGCTCGTCGAGGAGGCGCGACTGCTCGTGCTGGCCGTGGATCTCGACGAGCGGCCCGACGGTTTCCGCGAGTCGCGCCGCCGTCACCGCCTGGTCGTCGAGTCGAGCGGTCGAGCGTCCGTTCGCGCCGACCTCGCGTGTCGCGATCAGCGGCTCGGGCACGCGATCGAACAGCACCTCGACGCGAGCCGCAGCCGCCCCATGCCGCACGAGCGATGTGTCGGCGCGGGCGCCCAGCGCCAGCCCGAGCGCGTCGATCAGCAGGCTCTTGCCCGCGCCGGTCTCGCCCGTCAGCACGTTCAGTCCCGGTTCGAGCTCCAGCCGAAGCCGCTCGATGAGCGCGAGGTCGCGGACCGACAGCTCGAGCAGCCGGCCGGGTCGGTCGTGCGGTGCGTCCGCCGTCACGGGCGTCCCAGACGGTCCCATCGCCGCCTCAACAGTCATGAGGGCAGCAGCTCGACCTTCTGCCGGACCAGGTCCCAGAACGGCAGCGAGCCCTCCGGCTCGACGAGGCGGACCGGCCGCTCGATGGCCCGGACCTCGACGACGTCGCCGACCGCCAGCGGGATGTCCTCGCGCCCATCGACCGAGACCAGCGCCTCGTGGGCGTCGACGACACGGCAGCGGACCACCGCGGTCGGGCCGACCACGACCGACCGGATCGTCGTGAGGTAGCCGGCGATTGGCGTGACCACGAGGTTGCGTGCGGTCGGGCCGAGGATCGGGCCGCCGGCCGAGAACGAGTAGCCGGTCGAGCCGGTCGGGCTGGCCACGACCAGGCCATCGGCGATGAACGACGCGAGATGGCTCGCGTCGATGCTGGTGTCGAGCCGGACGACGCGGGCCAGCGACCCGCGCGCGATCACGATGTCGTTCAGCGCGAGGAGCCGGTCGTCGGTGGGTTCCGAGCCGCCGCGCAGGATCCGGCCTTGTAGCGCCATCCGCGGTTCGATCTCGAAGCGACCTTCGACGAGCCTGGCGAGCACCCGTTCGATGTCCTTCGCCTCGACCTTGGACAGGAACCCGACCTTGCCGACGTTGATGCCGAGCAGCGGCACGTCGTCCTCGATGACCGCGTGGGCCGCCCGCAGGAACGTGCCGTCACCGCCGAGCACGACCAGGACGTCGGTGCCCGGCAGCTCGCGATGCAGCGCCTCTCGATCGGCCGCGGGTGCGGCCCACTGCTGCAGGCCATGCACGTCGGCCCAGCCCGAAGCCCGCTCGCGGAGCTCCACTGCGGGATCACTCGTCGGGTTGTAGGCGAGCCCGATCCGGCGCACCGGCGACTGTCGCTCGGCCATCGTCACGCGGCCGGCAATGGCGCCGCGACGCGCGGCGGCACGCGCAGGTGGAGCAGGAACTCGCGGTTCCCCTCGGCCCCGAGGATCGGCGACGCGATCTCGCCCGCAACCTCGAGGCCGGCCGCCCGCGCGGCGCCCCCGACCTCGCGCAACACGCGCTCGTGGATCGCCGGGTCGCGCACGACGCCGTCGTGCGTCTCGCCCCTGCCGGCCTCGAACTGGGGCTTGACGAGCGCGACCAGATCGCCGCCGGAGTCGGCGAATGTCGAGACGATCGGCGCGAGGACGAGCCGAAGCGAGATGAACGAGACGTCGACCGTCGCCAGCGAGACGGGCTCCGGGAGGGCCTTCACGGTGAGCGTCCGCGCGTTCGTCCGCTCCATCGACACGACGCGGGGATCGCGCCGGAGCCGCTCCGCCAGCTGTCCGCGACCCACGTCGAGAGCGTAGACACGGCGCGCGCCGCGCTGCAACAGCACGTCGGTGAAGCCGCCGGTCGATGCGCCGACGTCGAGGCAGACGCGCCCCTCGGGGTCGACGGCGAAGGCGTCGAGCGCCGCTGCGAGCTTGTGCCCGCCACGGCTCACGTACGGCTCGGGCGCCTCGACCTCGAGCGTCGTCGCCGGATCCACGAGGTCGCCCGGCTTCCGATCCAGTCTCGCGCCATCACCGGCCCCCACCCGGACACGGCCGCCGATCAGCAGGGACTGGGCACGGGAGCGCGATTCGGCAAGGCCTCGCTCGACGATCAGCTGGTCGAGTCGAACTCGTGCCGTCCGCTTCGTCCGCACGCCCGTCACCGACCCATGGTGGCATATGCCGCTTCGCGCGGGCTCACCGCGCCAGGCGCAGGCGCGGAGCTCAGCCCTCGCCGGGTGACGCCCGCGCCACGACGTCCGGCGCGTGCCCGAGCACGCGTCCGACCACATCGGCGATGCCCCAGCCGACCGCCGCGGACGCCACGGTGATGCCCAGGAGCAGCGTCGTCGACCACGCGAGCGTGCCGGCGGCGCCGATCGTGAGCCCGATGGCGAGGTTGGTCAGCGCCGGGAGCGCCGCCGCGGCGGCCCGAGCGCGCAGGCGAGGCCGCACCGATCGAACCAGGAGGTCGACGAGCAGGCCCGCGATGATGCCGGCCGGAATCAGGCGCCATTGGTCCTCGGGGATGGCGGCAAGCGCGAGCATGACGCCGGTCGCCAGTCCGAACGCCCCGAGCGGCGCGCCAAGCGCCACGATCAGCAGCGCCATCACCGCGAGCGCGATCGCGAACAGGAGCGAGTGCGCCGCCGCGAGGTCCTCGCGGACCCAACCCGAGCTCGACGCATCCGGAAACGCGGCTGTCGCGTAGGCGATCCGTTTGCCGTCCGGCGACCAGCTGACGCTCCACTGCCCATCGAACGCGCGCGGATGGTTGGTGAGGTTGACTGGATCCGATCCATCGGTCGCCATCGACCAGATCTCCGGATCCCCGCTTCGATCGGACACGAAGGCGATCCGTGTGCCGTCAGGCGCGTACGCCGGGACCCAGTCATTCGCGTCGTCCTTGGTGATGGGGACAGGCGTCGCGGTCGCCTGCTCGGCCCCGGCGACGTAGATCTCGTCGTTGCCCGAGCGATCTGATACGAAGGCAATCTCTGATCCGTCCGCGGCCCACGACGGGCCCCAGTCGTTCGCCGGGTCCGCTGCCACGGCGACCTCGCCTGACAGCTGCGGCGCCGTGTCAGCACCGCTGCCGGGCGCGCCGACGTTGATCGATGCGACATGCACGTCCGATGTGCCGCCCGTACCGACGATGAACGTGAGCTTCGTCCCGTCCGGCGACCAGGAGCCGAGCACCGTGTCCACGTCATCTGACGTCAATCGTTGCGGGGTGCCGCCCTCGGCCTTGACGATCCAGATCGACGATCCGTGGGCTGCACCCGACGGGCCAAGCTGGCCCGGAGGAGCGTTCGCCTGGGCCTGTGGTGCCGGGGTCGTGGGGTGGTTCAGGCCGCGCGAATAGGCAATCCAGTGGCCGTCCGGCGACCATGCGGCGATCCAGTCCTGGGCATCCTCCGCGGCGCCGTCGACGACCAGGCGCCGGTCCGACCCGTCGGGGGCCATCGTCCAGATGGCTGCCGTCTGGTCCTCGTTGTGGATGTTCTGGGCAACGCCGCCCTTGTTCGTCCAGACCGTGTACGCAATTCGTTTTCCGTCCGGCGACCAGGCGGGTAACGAGTAATCGACGCCGTCGCCGAGTGCCTCCAGGACCCGCGTCTGGTTCGAGCCATCCGCCGCCATCGTCCAGATCTCGCTGTTGTCCGAGCCCGGGTTGACGGTCCAGTCCTGGAGCGGCTCGCGCGCCGGATTGAACGACGCCAGCATCAGGGGTGCGCAGGCCAGGCCGATCGCGACGACGCCCGCCCAGCGGCCGCGCAACTCCCCTGGGTCGAGGCCTCGCTCGGCGCGCGCCGCGATCGCGTCCCGAAGCGGTCCCGAGGCGATGAGCACGAGCGCGATCGGGATGAGCAGGCGCGGCGGCGAGAGTCCGTCCTCGATCCCGGGATTGATCCCGACGGTGTTCCGCCAGGCGATGTCGAGCACGATCCACGAGACGAGGAACAGGAACCCGAGGCCCAGCCCGCCGTAGTGCGGCGGGAAGGCGTCACGCCAATGGCCGTGACGGAGCCCTCGGAAGAAGGTCAGCGATGCGTAGACCGCGAGGGCCAGCAGTGCCGCGTAGGCGACGACGTGGTAGGGCGAGATCGTGATGTCCTCGACGAGGCCCTGCTGGTTTGCTCGATCGACCAGCCCGACCCCGATCTCGGCCCACGCCGCGAGCCCGACGACCAGCCACGCACGTCGCCAATTCGCGTGCGCGTGCGGGATTTCCCGCTTCCCCTCGCCCACGATCCCTCCAGGCGCCGGGGCTCGGGCCCCGAGCGTCGCTGCATCGTAGCGTCACGGACTTGTCCGAGATACAGCCGTGGACGACCGCTCGTCATCGCCGCATGTCGTTGGAACTCTGTGCGAGCGTCATGACCGACGAGCGTCCCGAGAGCGACGGAACTCGAGCCTTCGTTCGCCATTTGGAACGCCGCTCGAGCCGATCGACCGATGGACGGCGAGGGCGACCGATCGAAGGGACGCCCAACCGTCGTACCGCTCTTCCCGCGTTCCATTTCCGCGTACTCAGACGGCGCGGGCGGCCTCGCGAACCGGGGCGGGGTGTGACGGTTGGAGCGCCAAGGCGGCGACGGCCTCGCGAACCTGTTCCGCGAGGCCCGGGGCATCGAGGCGGAGCATGCGCCGGAGCTCGGCCACGGCGCCGTGGTCGACGAACCGATCGGCCGGGATGCCGAGGATCCGCACCGCGGTCTGGCGAAGCGTGGGGTCGGAGAGCCTCGCCTCCTCGACCGCCTCGAGCACCGCGCTGCCGAACCCGCCGGCGACGACGCTCTCCTCGAAGGTCACGACGAGGCCCTTGCCGCGCGCCTGGTCGAGGATCAGCTGGCGATCGAGCGGCTTTGCGAACCGGGCGTTGACGACGCCGATCGACCAGCCGTCCTGCGCCAGCTCGTCGGCGACCGCGAGCGCGCGCATCACGATCGGGCCGAAGCCCACGAACAGGATGTCGTCGCCGTCGCGCAGCACCTCGGCCTGGCCGACCGGGATGGCGTGCGGCTCGAGCGCCGGACGCCCGAACCCGGGGTCGCGCGGGTAGTGCAGGGCGAATGGGTGCGCCTGCTCCAGCGCCGTGTGGAGCAGCGACCGAAGCTCCTGCTCGTCCTTCGGGCTGGCCACGACGAGGTAGGGCAACTGCCGCTGCGCCGGGATCGCGAACATGCCCTGGTGCGAGGTGCCGTCCTCGCCGACGAGCCCCGCCCGATCGACCGCAAGCAGCACCGGCAGGTCGTTCTGGCACACGTCGTGGACGATCTGGTCGAAGGCTCGCTGCAGGAACGTCGAGTACAGCGCGACGACCGGGCGCATGCCGCCG
Organism: Chloroflexota bacterium; assembly: GCA_005889475.1. GTDB lineage: Bacteria > Chloroflexota > Limnocylindria > Limnocylindrales > CSP1-4 > UBA5189. The sequence continues at coordinate 9,356 of VBGT01000023.1, forward strand.
ATCGCGAGCCCGGAGGCCATGGTGACCGCGTGCTGCTCGGCGATGCCGACGTCGTGGAATCGATCGGGATACGCGGCCTGGAACTTCGCCAGGCCGGTGCCCGTGGGCATGCCCGCCGTGATCGCCACGATGCGGGGGTCGTCCTTCGCGAGGTCGATCAGCTCGGCGACGAAGACCGAGGTATAGCTCGGGTTCCTGGGCGCGCTCGCCGGGGTCGGTGGAGCGAGCGCATCACCGTTCGAGCCCGCCCCGTGGGGGCTGCCGGGCCGGATGGCCTTCGCCTCGCCCGCCGCGGCGACCGTGGCGGGTCTCGCTCCCGAGCCGTCGAACGAATCCCCCTGCGGCGCGAGGTCCATCGGCGGGAGCGCGGCGCCGTGGAATGACACCTGGTCTTTCTCGGCGGGCCGGTAGCCGCGGCCCTTCTGCGTCTGGACGTGGACGAGGACGGGGCCCTTGAGCTCGAGCACCCGTGCGAACGTCTGCAGCAGGGCGTGGATGTCGTGGCCCGGGATGACGCCGATGTAGGTGATCCCGAGATCCTCGAAGAGCTGGCCCGGGCTGGCGAGGTTCACCACCGAGCGCCGCAGCCGCTGGCTCCACATCACCGCGGGCGGCCCGATCACGGGGATCGCGCCCCAGAACCGATCCCAGGCCGACTTGCTCGTCTGCCAGGCCCCGCTCAGCTTGATCTTCGACAGGTACGTCGAGAACGCTCCGACGGTCGCGCTGATCGACATCTCGTTGTCGTTGAGGACGATCAGCATCGGCGTCCGCCGGTGGCCGATGTCGTTGAGCGCCTCGAGCGACAGGCCCGTCATCAGCGCCGCGTCGCCAACGACCACCGCGATGCGCTCCGAGCCGCGGCGGATGTCGCGGGCCGCGGCCAGGCCCTCGGCGATGGACAGGCCGGTCCCCGCGTGACCGCCGTCGAACACGTCGTGCTCGCTCTCGGACCGGCGCGGGAAGCCACCGACGCCGTCGACCTGGCGTAGCGTCCCGAACCGCTCGAGGCGCCCGGTGAGCAGCTTGTGGGCATACGCCTGGTGGCCGGTGTCCCACACGATCTTGTCGCGCGGCGAGTCGAGCACGCGGTGGAGGGCGATCGCGATCTCTACGACGCCGAGCGAAGAGCCCAGATGGCCGCCGGTCTTCGCAACCGTGGTGATGATCGTCTCGCGGATCTCGGCGGCGAGCCTCGCGAGCTCGGCCTCGCTGAGGCCACGGAGATCGGCGGGCCCGTTGAGTCGGGCGAGAATCGGCTCGGACACGGGCGGGATTGTTGCTCCTGGTTGCCGGCTCAGCGAAGACGCGCCCGGCCTGCTCCTGTGTGACGCGGCCATCGGCGCGGAGTGTATGCCCGGGGCTCATTCAGGGCGCCGGCAGGTCCCGCCGCGGCGGCTCCCGGCACGCGCCTCGGCTGGCGGGCCTACTCGCCGGGCCGAACGTTCCGGAACGCATTCCAGTCCGGGATCGGCCGGCTGAGCAGCCAGGCGCCGAGCACCGCGACCGCGGGCAGGATGGCGACCGCCGCGACGACCTCCATCGCGGGCATCACGAATGGCGACCGAAGGCTGACCAGCAGACCCCACGCCGGGATGATGCCGGCAGGGACTGCCAGCACACCCGCGAGAAGCGCAAGGACGGCGGCGCGCGCGGCGACGATCCGGCGTCGCAGCCGCGGCTCCGCCCCCAGCGCGAGCAGCGTCCGCTGCTCCGGTCGCGATTCGGCCTCGCCGAGCGCGATGGCGACGCCTGTGACGCTCACGGCGAAGAGCAGGGCCAGCCCAACCAGCAGGACGCGGAACGATTCGTCAGGGCGCTGCGGCCCGATGGACGCGTCCACGAACGTGTCCGGCGCACGGGCCGCGATCGCTGCCGCAGCATCGATGTCCACCTGCGTGACCGGGTGGTCGAGGCGGACCACGTACGCCTGTGCGTCAACGGTCTGCAGGCCGAGAGCGTTCGCGACCGTGGCCGGGAGCAGGGCGCCAGGGAGCGCGGCGTTCGATATGCCCGTCGAGATGACCGTCGCGGGATAGGTGACCCGGCGCGCGGAGTCGGCATCGCCTCTGCCGTCATCGAGGACGACGACGACCTCGTCGGCAGTCATCGGCTCGTTCCAAAGGATGACGATCTTCCCGTCGTTGAGATCGACGCTTGACCTTTCGATCTGCCAGAGCGCGAGCACGTCCTGCGTTGCAATCGAGGCACTCTGCACCTGCGGGACGTACTGGCGGTCGTCTCCCCAGCGGACGAGCCCGCCATTCGCGTCGTGACCGTCGGGGATCTCGATGCTGATGTACCCGGGCTCGGGAAGCCCCAGGTACGACAGTGCCGCGCCGCCGAGCGCACCCGGTGCCGTTGCGAGGTCCGCGCCAACGCTCTCCGCCCCGGCGCCGCGGACCATCAGCTGGTCCGGGAAGAGGTAGGGCTGCCAGTCGTTGGCGTTCTCCGCGTTCCTGCTGACGGTGAACGTGCCCAGGGTGATCGCGGCAGCCACGCTCGCGAGCACCGCGGTGACGATCGGCGCGCTCCGGGATCGCGCCCTGGCCGTGTCGCGGAAGGCGATGCGGCTCGCAAGCGGGAGGCGCACGGCCAGCCCGTCGAGCCGCTCCAGCAGCCACGGCGCGCAGGCGCCGAAGCCCAGCGTCCCGAGGACCGCGCCGGCAATGACGAGCAGCTCGCGCATCCCGGACATGTTGTCGATCCGCAGATTGGCGCCAAGAAGCGTCAGGCCGATCGATACCCCGACCAAGACCAACCCGATCCTGAGGTTTCGCCGGGCAGGTGTCTCGGGCGGGCGGCGGCCCGAGAGGGACACGAGGATCGGTAGGCGGGCGACAGTCCTCGCGGGCACGATCGCCGCGAGGAGAGCCGCCACGAACCCGATCAGCGCGGGCCCAACGAGGCCGGCGGCGTCGATGACGATGGGTGGGTTGCGGCGCTGCGTCAGCTCGTCGAGGAACGGCGACAGCCCGAACGAGCCGGCGAGCCCAAGGGCGACGCCAACGCTGCAGGCGACGGCACCGAGGATCACCGCCTCGGCGAGCACGGTCCCGGCCAGCTGCCGTGGCGTCGCGCCGGCGGCGCCCAGAAGGCCGAGCTCCCGCTGTCGGCGCCGGATGCTGACGGCGAACGCCGCCGAGGCCACCAGGGCGGCCTCGACCAGGGCGAGTGTCCCGAGGATGAGGACGACCGCCACGCTCGAGCCATCGCCCACCACCCCGATGCGGCCCGATAGGCGAGA
>VBGT01000024.1 GCA_005889475.1 Chloroflexota bacterium
TCGCCGCGCGGCCACTGACGACGATCTCGCGGGCGCGGTCGCTGGCGCCGGCCGACGATGCCGCCACGCTGGCGCGAATCGCGCGGGAGCAACGGGTCGGGGAGCTCGTGGTCGGCCTGCCGCTCGAGGCGAGCGGCGCCCACGGCCCGATGGCCGAGGCAGCGGCCACGTGGGCGAACGCCGTTGCGGAGCGGCTCGGCCTCCCCGTGACCATGCGCGACGAGCGGCTCTCCAGCCACCTCGCCGAATCCCGCCTCGGGCCGATGCCCCGGGGCCGGTCCGGCGGACCGCCGTCGCGAACGCAGCGAGACCGGTATCGTGAACGCGTGGACCGCGAGGCAGCCGCGATCATCCTGCAGGATGAGCTGGACGCTCGACGCGCCCGAGTGACCGGGTGACGGTTCGCAACGGCCGCGGGCCGCGGGACCCGGCGATGCCCTCGTGGCGTGCATCCGACGGTCGCGGCAACCCACCAGTCGTCTCGCGTGGACGCCGGCCCAACAACGGGCGCTCGCGCTTCCGGCTGCCCGGGATCATCCGGTTCCTGCTCTTCGCCGGGATCCTGGCCGGGCTCGTGCTCATCGTCCTGCTCACCGCGCTGCGCCCGGTGCTCCGGGCCGGCGTCGTCGGCTGGGCGTGGCAGAACCCGGGCTCGATCATGCGCTTCCCCTTCGTGAGCGACCTGGTCCGGGAGGACCTCGGGTCGGCATTGACGGAGCCGGCGGGCACGGATGCGACCGAGAAGGCCTTCGTCGTCGAGCCCGGCGACAGCATCTACACGATCGCGCCGCGGCTGGTCACCGGCGGCTACGCGAGGAACCAGCACCTCTTCCTCTTCGCGGCCCTGGAGGCCGGGGTCAACGAGCAGCTCGACTCGGGCACCTATGGGCTACGCGGGAACATGACGCCCAGCGAGCTCGCGAATGCCCTCGTCAACTCCCCGCTGACTGTGTTGACGCTCGACATCACGTTCCGGGAGGGCCTGCGGATCGAGCAGATGACCGCCCTCCTGCAGACCAAGCAGCCCGGCTTCGATCCCCAGCAGTTTTACGACCTGGCCGAGCACCCGCCAGCGGAGCTCCTCGCGGACTACGACTGGCTCAAGCTGCCCGCGGGAGCCAGCCTCGAGGGCTTCCTGTACCCCGATACGTACCAGATCGTGACCGCGGCACCTACCGACCCGGCGAAGGTGACGACCGCGGAGGGCTTGATCCGGATGCTGCTCGATCGCTTCGCCGAGGTCGTCGGCGAGGACCGGATGAATGTGCCCAAGGACCGCGGCATGACCTTCTACCAGGTCGTGAGCCTGGCCTCGATCGTGGAGCACGAGGCTGCTCTCGATGAGGAGCGGGCGCTGATCGCCGGTGTCTACCAGAACCGGCTCAATGGCCTGCACGGGATCGCCCGGATCCTGAACGCCGACCCGACCGTGACCTACGCGACCGACACCATGGCCCTGGCCAAGCTGCCGTTCGACCAGTGGAAGGACTACTTCTTCTGGAAGGTGCCGGCAGGGCCGCTCGCCGGCGTCCAGGTCGACGCGAACCTGCAGGGCTACCAGACCTACCAGACCGGCGGCCTCATTCCCGGCCCGATCTCCACGCCGAGCCTGGCCTCGATCGACGCCGCCCTGCGCCCGAACACGGCGACGGGCTACCTGTACTTCGTGCTCATCCCGGACACGAAGCAGCATGCCTTCGCGAAGACGCTCAAGGAGCACAACGCGAACCTGCGCAAGTACGGGTACCTGTGAGCAGCCTCGTGCCCCAGGGCGAGCTTCGCCGGATCATGCCCGCGGAGTGGCCGCATCCCGCGGACTTCGCCGCGCCGCCCAGCGCCGCCCAGCGCGCGACCTGGGCCGAGGCGGACCTGGCGGCGCGGCCGCAGCGCCTGGTGAGGCTGCGCGAGCGCATGGCACAGGAGGGCGTCGACGGCTACTTCGGCGTCCGCTGGGAGCACATGCGCTACCTCACCGGGCTGCCGTTCGACGAGAGCGAGGTCACCGGCTCCGGCGATTCGGGCAAATTCCTCGTCGGCGCCGAGCAGGTGTGGGTGATCGCGGACAGCCGGTACACGATCGCGGTGAAGCACCAGGCTCCCGAATCGACGCTCTTCAACGCCGACCGGCAGCTCGTCGACAGTTGGGCCGGCCTCCTCGCGACGGCCGGCGTCACGCGCGTCGCGATCGAGGCGGCCACGATCCCGCACCTCACCTGGGAGCGGCTCGTGGCGGCGGCGCCCGACGTCGAGCTGGTACCGATCGAGGGCTGGGTCGAGGCGCAACGGCAGCTCAAGGAACCCTCGGAGCTGGAGCGTGTCGCGGCGGCGTGCGCGGTCGCGGACCGCGCGCTGGCGACGCTGCTGCCATCGATCCGGCCGGGCGTCACCGAGAAGGAGCTCGCCCTCGACCTCGAGTGGCGGATCCGGACCGGCGGCGCGGACCGGCTCGCGTTCGACGTCGCCTGCCTCGCCGGCCCCGACGCCGCGCTGCCCCACGGCGCGCCGGGCATGCGCCCGCTCGAGACCGGGACGGTCCTGCTCTTCGACTTCGGGGCCCAGGTCGAGGGCTACCGGAGCGACATGACCCGCACGCTCTTCGTCGGCGAGCCACGCGAGCGCGACCTCGAGGTGTACGGGCTCGTCGCGGCGGCGCAGGACGTCGTGTTCGATCGGCTGTGGGAGGACATGTCGGCGGCCACCGGTGGCGGAACCGTGCCCATCGGCCGGACGTACGACGCGCTCGCCCGGTCGGTGATCGAGGCCGACGGGCGCTGGCCGGTCTACGGCCACAGCCTCGGGCACGGAATCGGGTTGGCGACGCACGAGCTGCCCGGCCTCGGCCTGCGCAGCCCGGAGGAGCCGCTGCCGCGGCGCACGGTCTTCTCGGTCGAGCCCGGCATCTACCTCGAGGATGACATCGGCGTGCGCATCGAGGACCTCGTGATCCTCGACGTCGACGCGGGGCGGGTCGAGGTCGTCACGCGGTTTCCCAGGGACGCGGTTGTGGTCGGGATCTGAGGGCCTCGTTCGCTACAATCCGGCGTCTCAACCTGACCTGCATCGATCCCGGGTCCGCGCGTTCCCGAGAACCGCCTGCGGCCGGATCGACACCGCCACGGAGCCCACCACGACATGATCAGCACCGGCGAGTTGCGCAAGGGCGTGACGATCGAGCTCGATAACGAGCTCTGGCAGATCCTCGACTACCACCACATCAAGATGGGCCGCGGCTCGGCCCAGGTCCGCATCACGCTGCGCAACGTGAAACGCGGGCAGACCGTCGAGCGCTCGTTCCAGGCCGGGACCAAGTGGCCGCGCGCCCAGCTCGAGCAGCGCCCCGTCCAGTTCCTGTACCGCGACGGCAACGACTTCCACTTCATGGACACCGACACGTACGACCAGTTCATGCTCCGCGGCGAGCAGCTCGGAAGCGCGACCAGCTTCATGAAGGACGGGATGACCCTCGACCGCACGAGCTACGAGGGCGAGACCATCGGCGTCGAGCTGCCGGTGACCGTCGACCTCAAGGTCGAGAAGACGGAGCCCGGCTTCGCCGGCGACACCGCCCAGGGCGCGCGCAAACCGGCGACGACAGAGACGGGCCTCGTGGTCCAGGTGCCGCTCTTCGTCAACGAGGGCGACACGATCCGGGTCGACACGCGCACCGGGGAGTACCAGACGAGGCTCTAGGATCGGCAGATGGGCCGTTCAGGCATCGATGCCCTGCTGTACCTCATGGACGAGGCGTTCCGCGGGCCGGGCATCGAGGAGAGCAACGAGAGCCAGGCGCTCATGCCGAATCTCGCCTCCGTGGACGAGACCACCTGGCGTTCGCTCCCGCCCGGTGGTGCGCGCTCGATCGAGGCGATCGCCCTGCACGTCGGCGCGTGCAAGGTGATGTACGACGACTACGCGTTCGGGGCGGGGTCACTGTTCTGGGACATGCCCGAGGTCCAGCCGTGGCCAGAGGGCGCGGCACCCATGCCCGACACGGTCGCGTGGCTTCAGGATGTGCACGCACGGCTCGCCGGTCATGTGGCTGGGCTAGCGGATGACGTCGAGCTCGACCGGCCGCGCCAGGCCAACTGGGGCGAGGATCGTCCCACCCGCTGGCTGATCGCCGCGATGATCACCCACGACGCCTACCACGCCGGCGAGATCAACCATCTGCGGAGCATCCTCGGGCCGGACGACCGCTGGCGTCACGTCCAGCTCGGCTTCGACTGATCAGAACGAGCCGCCCAGCACCTGGCTGGCGACGCCGAGGAAGGTCGCGATCGCGGCAACGATCAACAGGTTGGTCGGCAGCAGCACGCCGCGACGATAGCCGCGGACCTACGATGCGTCGATGGACAGCGGCTTCCGCATCCTGTCGGTCGGCGAGGCGGCCCGCGCGATCGCGACGACGGTCCGCGCCGACGAGCAGCTGCGCGACCTGTGGGTCGAGGGCGAGGTGGGGCGGGTCACGATCTCGAGCGCCGGGCACGCCTATTTCGCGCTCAAGGACGATCGGGCGCAGCTGCAGTGCGTCTGGTTCCGTGACGACCGGGTTCGCTCGCCGTTCCAGCCGCAGACAGGGCTGCGCGTCGTCGCCCACGGGCGGGTCGACGTGTACGAGGCGCAGGGTGCGCTGCAGCTCTACGTCGACTCGATCCAGCCGAGCGGGGTAGGGGACTTCGCGATTCGCTTCGAGCAGCTCAAGGCGAAGCTGGCCGCGGAGGGGCTATTCGGGTCGGAGCGGAAGCGGCCGCTGCCGCAGCGCCCGGCGGTCGTGGCCGTGGTCTCCTCGCCGAGCGGCGCGGCGTGGAAGGACGTGTGCCAGGTCTTCGCGCGACGCTGGCCGCTGACGCGGGTCGTGCTCGTCGCCTGCCAGGTCCAGGGAGACGGCGCGCCGGAGTCGATCGTGCGCGCGCTGCGCCGGATCGAGCGGCATGTCGGGCAGCTGACTGAGGCGGGACGGGCGGCCGATGCTCCCGCGCTGACGATCGTGGCGCGGGGCGGCGGCTCCGCCGAGGACCTGTGGGCGTTCAATGACGAGCGGGTCGTGCGCGCGATCGTCGCGCACACGCTGCCGGTCGTGAGCGGGGTCGGCCACGAGGTCGACGTCACGCTCACGGACTTCGCCGCGGATGTGCGCGCCGCCACGCCCACCGCGGCCGCGGAGCTGGTCGTGCCCGATCGTGCCGAGTTCGCATCGGCGCTCGCGCGCGGGGCCGAGCGGATGCGGGTGGCCGGTGGGCGTGCCGTCGTCGCCGCGCTGCGCGAGCTCGAGGCGGAGCGCCGCGTGCTCGATCGGCTGAACCCGGCGGCGCGACTCGCCGCGTCCCGCCAGCTCGCGGGCGACCTTCTCGACCGGGCGACGCGCGCGTTGCGCGTTCGCCTCGCCAACGTCTCGGCGGCCGAGGATCGGCTCGCAGCGGCCCTGCCGAGTATCGCTTTGCGGCTCCTCGGCGAACGGCGCGCCGCCCTTGCCGAGGCCGCGGCGGCGCTCGGCGTGCTCGGGCCACAGGCGACGCTGGAGCGCGGCTACGGCATCGTCCGCCGGGCCGCCGACGACGCGATCGTCCGCGACCCGGCCGAGGTCAGTGCCGGGTCTCGCCTCCGCATTCGGGTTGCGCGTGGGGAGTTCCCGGCGACCGCTGATGACCCGCGATCAGCGCCTGGCTGACCGCCGGCGGCTCCTATGGACATCCCGGGCGGCATCGTGCTGGCCATCTTCGCGACGCTGCTCATCATCGTCAGCGCGGCAGTCGTGCTGTTCCTCGTCGCCGTATGGTTCGGGCTGCATGTCGTCGCGCCCAGGATCAGGCGGGCGCTCGATCGCACCGAGACCGAGGAAGATCTGCCCGGTGACCAACCAGACTGACCCCGCCGACGCCCCGATCGACCAGCTCTCGTTCGACGACGCGCTCGCGGCCCTGCAGCGCACGGTCGCCGAGCTCGAGGCGGGTGGCCAGCCCCTCGAGCGCTCGCTCGCGCTGTACGAACGTGGCGTCGCCCTCCACGAGCGCTGCGCAAAGCTCCTCGCCGAGGCCGAGCTGAAGGTCCAGCAGCTCGTCACCCGCGCGGGCGGCGCCCTCGAAACGATCGACGTCACCCCGGACTCCGCCCGCGATACCGAGTGACATCACCGCGAGCGAGAAGGAGCGATGTGACCGACCCGATCGCGGACATCATCGGCGACTACAGCGCCTTTGCAGCCCAGCAGCGCGACCGCCTGCTGGTGCGCGGCATCGACATCACCCCGTACGCGCTCAGCCACCTCGCCTTCCGGGTGCCAGAGTGGGACGAGTACCTTCATGTCCGGACGCTGTTGGAGCGCCATGCGGTCGCCAATCGCGAGAACGTCTGGAACGGCCGCCCGATCTCCTTGATCGTTCCCGCCGAGCCGCTCGAAGCCCTCGACGGCAAGGCGGTCCCGCTCATCGAGCTGATCCCGCCCGTCCACCAGCGCGTCTACAAGATGGGGCTGGAGCACCTCGGCGTCGTGGTCGGCGACACGTTCGATGAGTTCGTCGGAACCCACAAGCCGGTCCTGACGGGGCAGCAATTCCAGGGCCCAAAGAGCACACCCGACCCCGTCTATATCCTCTTCGAGGATTTCACTCACGTGAAGTTCTATCGACTCTCACTGCGGGCATCCGTCGAGCTCGATGGTGGTCCGTTCGGCGTCGGCTTCCACCACGCCGACGATTGGGTACCTCAACGCCTGGTGACGGCAACCGGGCCGAACCCGCTGCCCCGCTGACCGCGTCGCCGGAGAAGGTCACGCTCTCGTGTGACATTGGGCGACGCTGACTGAGCCAGCGCGAGCTACCCGAGGCTTCTCCATCCAGCTGCGATCAGCCCCAGCTGGAGTGCGGCGATCAACGGCGGAATCGGGAGACCGAAGCCGTACCAGAAGATCGGCCCCAGAGCGATCGTGATGGCGCCGAGGATTGCGCCCTTCCGACGTGACTTCCACAACCAGAAGCCCGCGAGGATGCTCAGCGCCCAGACCGCGGCGAACAATCCAAGCCCGACGATGGCGCCGTCGCGGCCGAACACATCGTAGATCCGCCCGGCTCCTGGGCGGAACCCGAAGATGATCGGGAGATCACGATTGCTGGCCACGTACAGGAGCACGTACCCGTAGGTCAGTAGCCAGCTCGCGCCCAGGACGACGAAAAGGAGCGATGCCGCCGTGATCGCCGGATGACGGGTCCCGCCCGATCGCGCATCCTGGTCGTCGGAAGTTTCCGGACTCACCCGTCCGCAAGGCTGGCCTTACCTCCGCGATTGTCAAGGGTCGCCGGCACACCTGACATTCAGCGGCGCTGAGCGAAACGGGCGTGACCCGTAGGGATCGCACTCACGTTCGCGTCACTAAGACCACACGAGGGAGGAGCGCCGTGCTGAGGAAGGTCGCGGATGGTGTGCTGATCCACCAGAGCGAGTTCATCCAGAGCAACGCCGTTGTCGTGCAAGGCCGGGCCGGCGTGTTGCTCATCGACCTCGGAATACAGGGCTCCGAAATGGCCGCCCTCGCGAACGACCTTCGCGAGTGGGGCCAGCCCGTGGTGGCAGGCTTCTCGACGCATCCGCATTGGGATCACCTGCTCTGGCACCTCAAGCTCGGCGAACCGCCCCGTTACGGTACGGCCCGCTGCGCGACTGCCATCCGAGTTCTGCTGTCGGACACTGGTTGGAAGGCCCGCGTCGCCGAGGCGTTGCCGCCGGACATTGCCGAGCAGATACCCCTGGACCTGTTCGGCCTCATTACCGCTCTGCCCGCCGAAACTGCGCAGATTCCCTGGGATGGCCCCGAAGTTCGCATTATCGAGCATCAGGCGCATGCCCCGGGCCATGCGGCGCTGTTGATCGAGGAGCGCGGCGTTCTCGTCGCCGGCGACATGCTTTCTGATGTCCTGATTCCGATGCTCGACCTGAACGCCGCTGACCCGATCGATGACTACCTCGCTGCGCTGCGGCTGCTCGAGGGCGTGGCGGACGACGTCGATGTGCTCGTCCCGGGTCACGGGTCCATCGGCGGAGCTGATCAGGTACGCCCACGGATCGAACAGGACCGCGCGTACGTGCAGGCCGTACGTGACGCTGGTGATCCCGGCGACCCGCGGGTTGGCCCATCAGCCACGTTCGGCAAGGATTGGTTGCCCGGCGTGCATAAATGGCAACTACAGCAGCTCGCCCGACCCTCACGTGACATTCCCGCACGCTGACTGAGCTGGTGTCGAGTTCTTAGCGATGCGAATCGAGGCACTCCGAGCATCTCTTGGATGTGCGGAGACTTGCCGTCGCGCTGACCGTATCGATGCTCGCGGGTTGCGCGGCACCCGGCCTATCGAGTAACGCGAGGCCGAGCCCCACCACGAGACCCGCCGTCACTACGGCACCGACGGCGAGCCCGAGCCCTTCGCCTTCCGCGTCGCCGACGCCGGCACCGACATCGGCGCCACCGGCGCCGACGCCCGTGGCACCAGCGCCGACACCAAGCCCAGCACCGATCTCCTCACCGCAAGCGGCTGCGCCGAGCCTCGCCCACCTCATCGGGCAGAAGCTCATGGTGAGGGTGGAAGGCACGACGCCGAGCGCGAGCCTCCTCAGTCGGATTCGGAAAGGCCACATCGGCGGCGTGATCCTGTTCGGGGCGAACGTGAGCTCGGCGGCCCAGGTCGCGGCGCTCACGGCGACGCTGCAGGCCGCGGCCGCCGCGGGCGGCCAGCCACCGCTCCTCATCGCCACCGACCAGGAAGGCGGCACGATCAAGCGATTTCCGTGGGCGCCGCCGACGTTGTCGCCGCCGCAGATGGGCGCGCTCGCCTCGACCAGCGCCGCCAGAAATCAGGGTCTCGCGACGGGCCAGGCGCTGCTCGGCCTCGGCATCGACTGCGATCTCGCCCCGGCCGCAGACGTCCCGATTTCGACAAACTCGTTCATGTACCTGCAGGGACGCACCTGGTCGTTCGATCCGGTGATCGCGGCGAGCCTCTCGAACGCGTTTGCGCACGGCCTGCGGCTGGCAGGTGTCGTGCCGGTGATGAAGCACTTCCCGGGAATCGGGCTCGCGACCCAGAACACCGATTCGTTCGTCGTCACGCTCTCTGCCTCACAGGCCGCGCTCGCGCCCGGACTGCAGCCGTACCTCACGGCGATCGCTCGCGGCTTCCCGATGATCATGCTGTCGAACGCGACCTACACCGCCTATGACCCGCTCCATGGCGCCGGTTGGTCGCGCCCGATCGTGAACGGGCTGCTTCGTGACCAGCTCGGGTTCCGAGGCGTGACGATCACCGATTCGCTGTCGGGGACGGCGAAGGCGCGCGGCATCCCTGTTTCAACCCTGGCGTTGCAGGCAGCGATTGCTGGGACGGACATGATCCTGGTGACGGGCTCGGAGGCCTCCACCGAAGCGACGTACGAGTCGATGCTCGCGGCGGCCCGCGCCGGTTCGATCCAGCGAACCCGGCTCCAGGCGTCCTACGACCGCATCATGGCCCTCAAGGCCACGCTCTAGCCAGGCCGCTCGCGCGCAATTGACTCTACATACTGAGTATGTACACTCGCCGCGATGTCGGTTCGGTATGGCTTGCTGGCGCTGCTCGATGAGGCGCCGAGCCACGGCTACCAGCTGAAGACCGCCTTCGAACGGCGGACCGGTGGGAATTGGGCGCTCAACATCGGGCAGGTCTACACGACCATCCAGCGGCTCGAGCGCGACGGGCTGGTCGAGTCGTTGGACGGAGACCCGGCGGCCGACGACGAGCGCCGTGCGTACCGAATCACGCAGGCGGGCCGATCCCAGCTCGCCGCCTGGTTCGACAATCCGGTCGTGCCCGAGGCGCCGGCTCGGGACGAGCTGACGATCAAGGTCCTGCTCGCGGTGGCCGCGGGGGACATCGACGTTTCGGTGCTCCTCCAGCGCCAGCGTCGCGCCTCGATCGAGCAGCTCCAGGCGTACACGCGCCGCAAGGCCAAGGCAGATCCGAAGCGCGACATGGCGTTCCTGATCCTGCTCGATGCCCTGATCTTCCGGACCGAGGCCGAGATCCGCTGGCTCGATGCCTGCGACGCGCGTATCCGATCCGTGTCGAAGGAGGCAGCCCGATGACCGTCCTCGTCCAGCTCGACGGCGCCGCGCGCCGGTTCGGGTCCGGCCACACCGAGGTCACCGCGCTGCATCCCACCAGCCTCACGGTCGAGGCGAGTGAGCTCCTCGCGGTCATGGGCCCGAGCGGCTCCGGCAAGACGACCCTGCTCTCGCTCGTGGGCGGTCTCGACCGGCCCACGGAGGGTCGCGTGGTCGTGGCCGGCCAGGACGTCGGCTCGCTTAAGGCGAGGGATCTCGCGATCCTGCGCCGGCGGACCGTCGGCTACGTCTTCCAGGATCTCAACCTGCTCGCCGGTCTCACCGCCCGCGAGAACGTGGCGATCCCGCTCGAGCTCGACGGTCGACCGATCGGGGAGGCGCGCGCAGCCGCAGATGCGGCCCTCGATTCGGTGGGCCTCGCGAATCTCGCCGACCGCTTCCCCGACGACCTCTCGGGCGGCGAGCAGCAGCGGGTCGCCATAGCACGGGCGCTCGTGGGTGGCCGTCAGATCCTGCTCGCCGACGAGCCGACCGGCGCCCTCGACTCGATCACCGGGGAATCCGTCATGCGGCTCCTGCGCGCCCATTGCGACGGCGGCGGGACGGCGATCCTGGTGACCCACGACGCAGCGCACGCCGCCTGGGCGGACAGGGTCGTGTTCCTGCGTGACGGCCGGATGGTCGACGAGGCGCGCGCGGCTTCGAGCCCCGACCTCACCACGACGGCGGCTTGACCGCGGTGATTGGCGCGTCGACCCGCGCGCTCGCGCTCGTCGCCCGCCGCGACATCACGCGCCACAAGGGTCGCAGCGCCCTCGTGGTCGCACTGATCGCGTTGCCGATCGCGGCGATGGTCACGGGCATCGCGATCCTCCGAACGACCCAGCCGACGCAAGAGCGCGACGACACGGCGCGCATGGGCCGTGCCGACCTCCTCGCCCAGGGCATCTCCGAATCCGAGCTTCGCCCCTTGTTGCCCGCCGGCAGCACGGTCGAGCCGATCGCCTGGTCGGACACCACCCAGATCGAGCTCCCGGGCGCGCGACCCAGCGTTTCCCTGCGCGGC
>VBGT01000110.1 GCA_005889475.1 Chloroflexota bacterium
GGGCTCGTCGGCGTGAACCTGTTCTTCGTGCTCTCGGGCTACCTGATCACGTCGCTGCTGATCTCCGAGCAGGACGGGACCGGCCGAATCAACCTGCGCCGCTTCTACGAGCGACGCGTTCGCCGCCTGATCCCGGCACTGGTCGCCGTCCTGATCGCGACCGGCGTGCTGATGGCGATCCAGGGCAAGCTCGGCGACTACATCGGGCCGGCGGCGGTGTCGTTCTTCTACGTCTCGGACATCGCCAAGGCGATCGGCTACGACCTGGGCTACGTCGGGCACACCTGGTCGCTGGCGATGGAGGAGCAGTTCTACCTGCTCTGGCCCGCGCTCCTGATCTTCGTGCCGCGGCGCTGGCTCGCGCCGGTGGCCATCGCCGGGATCATCGGCGCGGTGGCGCTGCAGTTCCTGCTCGTGCCAAGTGACGTCCTCGCCCATTTCCGCCCGGACGTGCGCGCCGACGCGATCCTGTGGGGCTGCCTCATCGCACTGATCCCGGTCGCGGTGCCGCGCTGGGCCGCGGCGGCGAGCGGCATCGCCCTCTTCGTCGTGGCGTTCACCTTCGTGTGGCCCTTCGCGATCGGGCTGTCGTCAGTCCTGGCCGCCGTGTTCATCGCCGGCGCGGCGAGCCTCGCGCCCGTCCTCTCGGCCCGTCCCCTCGTCCGGATCGGCCAGATCAGCTATGGCATGTACCTGTGGCACGCCATCCCCGTCGGGCTGCTCGAGCGGCAGACGCTCGGCGGGAATGTCCTCGCGATGGCCGCCGTCGTCGTGATCACGATCGCCCTCGCGCTCGCCTCGGAGCGTTGGATCGAGCGGCCGTTCCGTCGGCCGCGACAGGCGCCGGTGTCGGGCTTCGCATCGGAGCCTGCGCCGTCCCCGTCCGCGCCGTCTGCGTAGTCCGACTTCCGCGTCTCGCTCCGATGCTCTCGCGACTTCCCGTGTACCCAGTGGCCTTCGCCGTCGCGTTCGTCCTGAACCGGTACCTGGCGACAGGGGGCTACCTCAACGTCGTCGTCCGCCCCCTACTGGCCCTTGTCGCCGTGGCGATTCTCGTCCAGCTCGTTCTCTGGCTCATCACAAGGAACCGCCATGTCGGCGGGGTCCTCGCCACAGCCGTGCTGGCCACGATCCTGGATCCGGTCGTCGCGGTGGTCACCTTCGCGACGGGCTGCGTCGTTCTCATCCTCGGAGCGACCCCTCGGAGCCGGACGGGACCTCTCGACTGGCGCCGTCTGACGCAGGTCTTCAATGCCATCGCGGTAGCGACGGTGGTCGTGAGTGCCGTGCTCATCGGCCTGCGGGGAACCATGACGCTCGCCCCCGCGGCCGCCGCGGCAGGCGTGGCCGCCCCTGGTACGCCGGACATCTATCTCATCCTGCTCGATGCCTACCCACGGACAGACAGCCTCGCCTCCTACTTTGGCTTCGACAACCGCCCATTCATCGGGGAGCTGGAGCGTCTCGGGTTCGAGGAGGCGAAGGACTCACACTCCAACTACAACGCCACGAGCCTGACGCTGGCCTCCATGTTCAACGCCCGGCAGGTTCCGGCGCTCCTCGGCGATCGGGCGGACGCCACCGTCGTCACGTCGGCGCGCCTCCAGCGCCTCGCGAATGCCGGCACCGCGCTCACCTGGTTGCGGCAAGCCGGGTATCGGCTGGTCTCGATGCCTTCCGGCGTCACCTCGGCCGATCTCGTGGCCGTCGATCACGTGATTGACCCGGGCCAGGTCAACAGCTTCGAGGTCTCGGTCATGGAGGCGGGCCTTCTGCCGCGACTGTCTTCGAGTCTCGAGGCGGACTGGATCTACGACCAACAGCGCGACCGGATCCAAGCCACGTTCGAGGCCCTTGCTGCGATGGCAGCATCCGCGGACGCCCGACCACGGTTCGTTTTCGCCCACGTCATGTCACCGCACGTGCCCATCCTTTTCGACGCGGCGGGGATGCCGGTACGGCCGCCGGCGTGCTTTCCCGTGCGGTGCGGCCCGTGGGACGGGAGCGCCGAGACGCCTGCGGTGGTCGATCAGATTCGGTACCTGAACACGCTCATCCTCGACACCGTGTCCAAGATCGTCAGCAAGAGCCCGCGACCTCCGGTCGTGGTGATCATGTCCGATCACGGCTCGCGATACTTCGATCGCGATGAGATGCTGCGGAACCTGTTCATCGCCTCCACGCCGGGCCACCCGGGTGTCTTCCCGGACGATGCCACCCCGATCAACCTGATTCCGAGGCTCCTGAATGCCTATACCGACGCCGGGATCCCGCTGGCGACCAGGGAGTCCTACGTTGTCGATCTCAGCTCCGTACCGGCGAAGGGCTACCTCCCCCTCGTCCCATCCCCGCAGACCTAGCCGACGGCGCTGATGCTCGACGTGCCGCTCGCGTACATCGACCCCGGCTCCGGGAGCCTCTTCATCCAGATCGTCATCGCGACGATCCTGGCTGCGCCCTACGTGCTGCGCACGCGGATCTCGCGGCTGTACCGCGCGATCCGGAGACGGAGCTCCGTTCCTCCAGACGATCGCGATCGTGACCCGCGTCCCGAACACGACTGACCCCGGCGCCATGCGCGATACGTCGGCGGTCGGCGAGACCGACGTCGGTTCGTTCCGGGATCCCAGTGGGTTCGTCTTTCGGCGCGACGGCGTCGTCCTGCGGCAGGTCAATCGCGCGTTCGAGGACCGCTGGGAGGACCTGCGCAGCTCGGGCGTCCTCGCGGCCCTGCAGCGAGAGAATCTCCTCGTCGGCCACGAAGAGCTCGGCCCTCAGCTCGCCCACGCTCCGGCGATTGCGCACACGGTGCTGCGCCCGGAGCAGCTCGCCTTCGTGTCATATCCCTACGAGTGGTCGTTCAGCCAGCTGAAGGACGCGGCGCTCGTCACCCTCGAGGCCCAGTCCGTCGCCGCGAGGCACGGGTTCACCCTTCGTGACGCCTCGGCGTACAACGTCCAGCTCCATCGAGGCCGTCCCGTCCTGATCGACACGCTCTCTTTCGAGCGCGCGCAGCTCGACCGACCATGGCGGGCCTATCGCCAGTTCACCGAGCACTTCCTGGCGCCCCTGGCGCTCATGGCCCACCGCGACGTCCGCTGTGGGCTCATGCTCCGCGAGCACCTCGACGGCATCCCGGTCGAGCTCGCCGCGACGCTCCTTCCCGGTCGGACGAAGCTCGATGTCGGGCTCGGGGCCCATCTGCATGCGCACGCGGCGGCGCAGCGGCATGCGATGGGCTCCGCGTCG
>VBGT01000048.1 GCA_005889475.1 Chloroflexota bacterium
GGCGTCGACGCTTCAGCCGCTGCCGGGCCCGTGGCATCGATTTCTCAGCCACGGGCGGGTCATCGTCCATCGCGGCCAGGCGCTGTCTGGTCTGCGACCTCGTCGGCACAACCGCCTCCGCGGTGCCATCGAGTCGCGGTTGGCCGTGGACATCATCGCGGCGTAGCCCGATGCGACCACGGTACGAACCTCGGATTGCGCCGCCGCGGCGGCCCCGATTAGGCTGCCCAGCGTGAATCGCACGCAGCTCTGGGTCGCATGAACGCCTGGCCCGACCGCCGTGTCATGGTGACCGGCGGCGGCGGATTCCTCGGCACCGCCACGGTCAAGCGCCTCGAAGCCGCCGGCGTTCACGAGATCTTCGTCCCGCGATCATCTCAGTACGACCTGCGAATTGCCGACGGCGTGCGATCAGCCCTGGCGGCGGGCCGGCCGGACGTCGTCATCCACCTGGCCGCGGTCGTCGGCGGAATTGGCGCGAACCGGGAGAACCCGGGCCGGTTCTTCTACGAGAACGCGGCGATGGGCGTCGAGCTCATGGAGCAGTCACGGCTGGCGGGCGTCGAGAAGTTCGTGCAGATCGGGACGGTCTGCTCCTATCCCAAGTTCACGCCCGTGCCGTTCCGCGAGGACGACCTGTGGAACGGGTACCCCGAGGAGACGAACGCTCCTTACGGCCTGGCCAAGAAGATGCTCCTCGTGCAGGGCCAAGCGTATCGCCAGCAGTATGGCTTCGACGTCATCCACCTGATCCCCGTGAACCTGTACGGGCCTGGCGACAATTTCGACCCGGCCAGCTCGCACGTCATCCCGGCCCTGATCAAGAAGTGCGTCGACGCGATTGAGCGCGGCGACGATCACATCGATGTCTGGGGCACCGGCTCGGCGTCGCGCGAGTTCCTGTACGTGGATGACGCTGCGGAGGCCATCGTCCGTGCCACCGAACGCTACGACGATGGCGACCCCGTCAACCTGGGCACGGGCACGGAGATCACGATCCGGGACCTCGTCGACCTGATCGCCAACATCACCGGCTTCCGGGGCCAGGTGCGCTGGGACACCTCGAAGCCCGACGGGCAGCCACGCAGGGCTCTCGACACGAGCCGGGCACGCGAGCGGTTCGGGTTCGTCGCGAAGACCTCCTTCGAGGAGGGTCTCCGGGCGACCATCCGCTGGTACGAGGGGATCCGCTCGGATCGCGCGACGTCCGCTGCGCGCGGCTGAGCCCAAGCGCGGCGTCCCGGGCATTGCCATCACCAGAGGGGCGTGATCGAGGCTGGTCGCTGCGCCGCCTCCCGTGGAAGCGGCGGCCGGTTCGGGTCGTGATCGACGCGCGTATGGCTGATGGCCTGAGTGGCGGGGTCCAGCAATGGATCATCGGCCTCGCGAGCGCGCTCTCGAAGCTCGACGACGCGTCCGATGAATACCTGTTCTTGATCGACGACGGGCACGGGGGCTGGCTGACACCCTACCTCTGGGGGCCGTGCAGGTTGCTCGCCAAGTCCGACGTGATCTCTGCCGCGGCACGAGCATCGACCGTCGGACCCGGGGCGCGCCGCCCTCGCGGCCGGGTCGGCGCACGGTTTCGCATCGTCCGCCGGCTTCGGCGTACCCTTCGCCGCCGCCTGCTGGGCAGGAAGCCCGTGCAGTGGCGGTCGCCGATCGACCAGATGATCACGGAGGCCGGCGCCGACGTGATGCATTTTCCCAGGCAGTCCGCGTTCGAGACGGCGGTGCCGTCCATCTACCAGCCGTGGGACCTGCAGCACCTCCACCTCCCCGAGTTCTTCACGCCCGAAGCCCGTCAAGCGCGAGAGGCCACCTACCGCGCGTTCTGTGCGCAGGCGTCGCTCATCGTTGTGGCCACGCAGTGGGTGAAGGACGACGTGTGCGCCAGGTACGGCATCGCCCCGAAGCGGGTCGCGGTGGTCAATCCACCGCCGGTGACCGTCGCCTACGGCCCGCCGGAACCAAACGAGGAGAGCGCGATCGCGGCCCGGCTCGGACTACCGGCTCGATACGCGTTCTACCCCGCCCAGACGTGGGGCCACAAGAACCACGAGCGCCTGTTCGAGGCGTTGCGGCAGCTTCGAGACCGCGGTATCGAGGTGCCGCTGGTGTGCTCCGGCCACCGCAATGCCCGCCATCCCGAGGTGATGCGCAGCGCGGCCGCGCTGCATATCGCGGGCCAGGTCACATTCCTCGGCTTCCTCAGCCCCACCGAGATTCAGGTCGTCTATCGGAGAGCCACGATGCTCGTGTTTCCGTCGCTTTTCGAGGGCTGGGGCCTGCCGATCCTCGAGGCCTTTGCCGAAGGCGTCCCCGTCGCCTGCTCCAACGTGACCTCGCTGCCGGATCTCGTTGGCGATGCCGCGCTCGTGTTCGAACCAACCGATCCCGATGCCATCGCCGCGTCGATCGAGCGCCTGTGGGTCGACGACGCGCTCGCGCGCGAGTTCGTCGAGCGGGGCCGGGCGCGCCTTGGCACGTTCGACTGGCACCGGACCGCGCTGCTCATGCGTGCCCACTACCGTCGGGTCGCCGGCCGCAAGCTCAACCGGGGCGAGGTAGCGCTGCTTGCCGCCCCGCCGGCCGTCTGAGCTGACGCCCATGGCCGGCGCTGCGTTGGCGCCGTTCCCATGGCTCGCTCGGGCTGGAGGGTGGCGATCCTCACTCAGCCGTAGCCGAGCGTGCGCATGGCCTCCGCGGCCTGCGATTCGAAGAAGGCCAGGTCCTCGGCGTCGAACGCCGCGCGCCAGCCACCGCTGCCCCCGGCCCTCGGCCGGATCGCCGTCGAACGGCGCCCGCCCCCGACACCGAATCGGCGCATCAGGACGCTGCGCACCGCGTTCGCCCAGCCGCCGCGGGCGTCGAGCGTGATCGGGCTGAGGGTCGGCCGCAGGCGCAGGTCGAGTCGATCCGCGATCTCGCGCAGCGTCGGCTCGAAGTCGGTCTGCATCGAGGAGAAACCCGCCAACGCTCGCGGCTGCGACTTGAGCCATTCGTGCACGTGATGCTGCCAATACGCCGGACGGCTCAGCGACGGGGCGTCGGGGGCGTTCTGTCGGGCGCGGATGAAGTCGCCAAACGGCTGCCGTTCGACGTCGGTCGAGTACGAGCGCATGTAGTGATACAGCGAGACGAGCACGTCTCGGCCGTCTCGGTGGACGTAGATCGCCGGCGCGACGGCCAGCAGTCGCATTGCGTACTCGCCGGCTTCACGGGATTGCCATGCCCGTGCGTCGGGCAAGGTATGCGTCTTGACGAGCACGATGCCGCGGAGCAAGCGCAGCCGACGGTCGAACTCGGTGGGCGGGAGGTGCTTCGCGTGCGCTGGCTCGATTCGCTCGAGGGTCATGAACGTCGGGTCCACGTCCGGTGCGTTTGCGCGCAGCGAATCGAGCATCAGGTGCGTGCCGGATCGTCGGTGCGACGCGACGATGATGACGCGGTTCACGAGGCAGCGCGGCCGTGCCGCCAGCGGTGCCAGTCGGGGAGGATCGCGGCGTACCAGGCCAGGGTCTCGTCGAGCTGCCGCTCGATGTCGTAGAGGGCCGCCGCTTCAGCCGCCGCGTTCGCCCCGAGGCGTGCCCGCAGGTCGTCGTCCGTGAGGAGCGCGGATGCCGCCGCCGCCATGCCTCCGGCGTCGTGGGCCTCGACCAGCACGCCGGTCGCAGTCGTCGCGTCGGCCGCCGCGCCGGCCCATGCGCCGGGCATCGCGGCGAGGCTCCGAACCTGCTCGGGGATCCCGCCGACCGCGGTTGCGACCACCGGCCGGCCGACCGCCATCGCCTCGAGGATCGTCGTCGGGAAGGTATCGGCGTTCGCCGCGTGGAGGTAGACGTCGGCGGCCTGGTAGTACGCCGCCACCCTTGCCGGCGCCGTCTCGTACGGCACCTGGCGGAGCTCGGCGTTGCCCAGCGTGCGCGACGGCTCATCGCCGCCGAGCGCGATCAACAGCAGGGGCCGATCCCGCAGCTCGGCCCCCAGCCGCTCGACGGCTGCCTCGATCGTCCGATAGTCCTTGAACGGGTTCCTGTTCATCGCGTTCGCGGTGAAGAGCAGCACGTGCGCCTCCCGCGGCAGCCCGAGGGTGTCCCGCGCGGTGGCCTGCTCGGCCGGCTTGAAGATGCCCAGGTCGACGCCATTGCGAATGAGCCGCCAATCGACCGCCCCGGCGGCGAGGATCGACTGACGCGCCCGGTCGAGGAGCCATTCGGACGGCGCGCTGACGTACAGGCGGCTTCGCTCGTAGATCGATTGCTTGACGAGCCAGTTCTCGTGCGTCGCGTCGCGCTGGATGGCCGGGTAGATCTCGAGGTCGGGGCACGACCGGCACCCGTCGCGCCAGCGATCGCCGACGAGCGTATAGGCGCAATGGCCTGTGAACGTCCACTCGTCGTGGAGGGTCATCGCGACCGGGACACGGGCGCTCAGCTTCTCGAGGAAGCGCAGGTCGAAGTACTCGCTGTGCAGGTTGTGGACGTGGACCAGCTCCGGCGTGAACGGGCTCAGCTCGAGGATGCGCCGGCTTTCCGGATAGTCGAATACCTCGGAGCCGGTGGATCGCTGCCGAAGGTAGGAGAGGGAATGCGGCGATTGCAGCGCGCGACGGAGCGGTCGGAGCGCGGCGATGCGGCGGGCGAGCGGCCGAATCACGCGGAGGGCCGCCCGGTACGCGACGCGGCGCGGCAGCGACATGCCACGGGGGATCGCAACCACGTCGGCATCGAGCGAGCGCTTTCGTCCGACGGCCATCGCCGACGCATGACCCCGCGCGCGCAGCCCGCGGTGCACCGCGCTGGCGACCTTGTTCGCACCGCCGCCGCCGTCTGACGAGCTGACCTGGAGGATGTTCACGACGGGCTCGCGCGCTCGCCCGCGAGGCGCCGGGCGAGGCGGACTGCCTTGCGGAGGACGCGTCGGGCAAGACGGCGGGCCCGGCGACCGTTGCGGCGACCAAACCGCACGAGTGGCCGCTGGACTGCCCGGATCCGGCGGTCGACGGGCTCCAGCAGGATCAGGAGCTGCCGGCCGAGCGGATACCACCACGCGCTCAGGAGGCGCTCGATGTCCGCGGTGTCGCGCAGCTCGCCGGGGCGGTCAGCAGCGAGGTCCTCGACCATACGTGTGACCTGCTCTGGATGCGGGCCCTTGTAGCGCTCGAGCCAGCTCGGGAAGTCGTAGACGTTGTGGACCCGGTACGGCCGTCCAAGCCGGAGGAACGCGTCCTGCGCCCAGGCAACCGCGGCCGGGCGCTTCAACCGTGTCAGGTTGCCGTAGTAGTCGCACTTCTCGATGACCTGCTTCGGCAGCAGGAGCGAGTAGTGGTAGAGGTGGATCCCCTGCCGGGCGAGGCGCTCGCCACTGATCCAGTGACCGTCGCGCAGGTCCCGGCCGCGCGAATCGAGCACCGTCGGCGGCCGGTGGGCCGCGTATTCGTAGCCCGGGCCCCAACGGAAGAGGCGGTGGTAGTACGTGGCGCCGCGTCGCAGGTACCAGCCGTCCGTGCGATAGCCCAGACCGCCCCAGAAGGTCAGCTGTTTGAAGGTGACCGCCGTGATCGTCGAGTCGTCGCGCAGCATGTCGACGACCCGCGCCATCTCCTCGGCGCGGTAGAACTCGTCGATGTCGACCTGCCACAGGTAATCGCCGGTCGCCCGTTTCGCGTACGCGCGGCTCTGCTCGTCCTTCTCGCCCTGCCACCAGCCATCGACGTGGCCGTCGTCCTCCGCGGTCACGATCGTGACCTTGCCCTCCGGATCCTCCTCCGCCTTGAAGCGGCGCAGCTCGGCCAGCGTCCCGTCCCGCGAGTGCCCGTCGGCCGTGGCGATGTTGTGAGCTGCGGGGGCCGCACCTTCGACGACGACGATCTCGTGGGCGAACGGGTACAGGGAGCGCAGCGTGTAGCGGGTGAACGGCTCGCCGTTCAGCACGATCACGCCGAAGGTGATCCTCGGGTCGCTACCAGCGGCCCGGCCCGACTCCGGCTGATCCGCGCCCGCTCCGGTCGAGCTGTCGTCGGCGGCACGTGTCTCGTCCTGCCTCACGAACGTGAAGTTCCAGCCGTCGACCGCTACCAGGTCGTAACCGGCCTTGAGCACGCGCCGGATCGTTCGCACGAAGCGCAACGGGCCGACCGGCTGGTCGACCTCGAAGCACACGACCCGCGGACGGATCCCGGCCTCGAGCACCGACGCGATCACGGCGTGCTCCGCGCCTTCGATGTCGACCTTCAGCAGGTCGATCGACGGATGCCCGAGCTCGGCCATGAGCGACGACACGCTGCGGCAGGGCGCCTCGAACCATTCGCCGGTGCGCTGGAGGTTGACCACCGAGTGCGAGACGTGCTCGGGGTTCCGAGGGCGGTAGAACCTGAGGGTCGTGTCGCTCGACCACAGGCCGACCGGCACGAACACGAAGCGTGGCTCGCCCGCGGCGAGAGGCTCGGCGAACGCGATCGCCCGCGGCGTCGGGTCGAACGCGAACACAGAGCAGCCGAAACGCTCGATGATCCCGAGGTCGAAGCTCGCGTCCTCGCCGACGCCGCCGCTGTAGCAGACCCACGTGCCGTCCATGAGGCGAGTCGGGACGACCCAGCCACCGTAGGCCGTGCCGATCTTCTCCAGTCCAAGCCCGGGCCGCGCGCGGACGCGCCGCAGCACCCAGCGGCGAGCTCGCCGGAGGGCGAACGCGCTGGCCCACGATCGGAGCGTCACTTGCTTGGGACGGGACGGAGGCTGGCGGCCTGGAGCAGTCCGGCGACGAATCGGCCCCAGACGCGGACGAGGTTGCCGAGCAGGTGGCGCCGTGGCGAGGCGAGGAACACAAAGGTCGTCCAGTACACGGGGTTCTTCGTCGCCTTGATCGTGAGGACCGAGCGCAGGTAGGCCCATACGGACGTGAGGTCCCGAGCACGGATCCCGGTCTCCTGCTCGTTCTTGACGAGGCGGACGGACGCATCGGTCGTCAGCCGGTAGCCGCGCCGTGACGCACGCAGAGTGAACTCGTAGTCGGACAGGTAGTGCGGCAGCAGGATCGTGTGGAACGAACCGAGGTCGAGAAAGTCCTCGAGGCCGAGGAACAGCCCCCGCGTCGGGAAGCAGTCGGCATCGCTCGAGCCCTGCACCGGTTCCAGGGCGAGCTTCGACCAGTCGATCCGGACGCCAGCGCCCGGCGAGGCGGCGGGATCGAGGTTCTGCGGCAGCGCGAGCAGGAGCGTGCGCGGCGACGACGCCATGACCGAGCGGGCGCTGGCCAGGAAGTCCGGTTCGAACGTGGTGTCGTCGTTGGCGATGAGCACGATGTCGTCGGGCCGGGAGGGCTGGCGCATGAGCCAGCGTCGTGCCTGCTCCAGGCTGCCCGCCCACCACCAGCGGCCGGTGCCCCGGATGATCGTCGCCGAGGGGATGATCGAGGCGACCATCTCGGCCGTCCCGTCCCGCGACCCGTCGTCGACCAGCACGAGTTGGAATCCCTGGTCGGTCTGCGAGGCGAGGCAGCGAGCAAAGCGCTCGGTCAGCGCCCGGCGATCGTGGACCGGTGCGAGCACGTAGATCGTGCCGGTCCCTGGTGGATCCACGACCCTGACGGTCGAGCTGGCTTGACGGGCGCCGTCCGATTCGGTCGCGGTTGTCATCGGCCCGGGGATTATCCCATTCCGCGGTTCGCTGCCCGATGCGAGCCGCCCCCGGCTATCCTCCCCCGCGATGCACCTGTTCCTGGTGGGAGCCGGCCACGTCGGGCTCGTCACGGCCGTCGGGATGGCCCGCATCGGCCACCGGGTGACCGTCGCCGACATCGATGCCGCGCGCATCGACGGCCTCCGTGCCGGTCGGGCGCCGCTGTACGAACCGGGCCTGGAGGAGGCGATCCGCGACCTCGGCGACCGCCTCGCCTTCACCACCGAGACGCAGCCACCCGATGACGTTCGGCACTCGTTCGTTGCCGTGGGTACGCCGTTCGGGCCCGATGGCCCGCTGGCCATTGACCACGTCCTCGCCGCCGTCGGGGCACTGATCGACGGGACCGGGCCGGACCACACCGTCGTCGTCCGCTCTACCCTGCCAATGTCCGGTCCGGATGCCCTCGCGGCGCTGCGCGGCGAGCGAGCCGACGCGCCGTCCATCGTGACCAACCCCGAGTTCATGCGCGAAGGGTCCGCGCTGCGCGACTTCGAGAAGCCCGGCCGGGTCGTGGCTGGCTGGCTCGCGGAGCGCGATCGCGCCGCGGCCGCCGACATCCTCGAGCTGTACGCGGGCATCGACGCCCCGACGTTGATCGCGGACGCCCGCTCGGTGGCCTTGGTCAAGCTCGCCTCGAATGTGTTCCTCGCGATGAAGGTCGCCTACGCCAACGAGCTCGCGCGCCTGGCCGACGCGTTCGGCGCCGACGCGCCGCTCGTCGCCGATGGCCTGGGCCTGGACGCGCGCATCGGCCGCGCGTTCCTCGACGCCGGTCCCGGCTTTGGCGGCTCGTGCCTGCCGGAGCAGGCCGTCGCGCTTGCGGGCATCGCCGCGGCGGCCGGCGTCGCGTCACCGCTGATCGACTCGGTCGCGATCTCGAACCACGTGCATCAGTCCGCGATCGCGGCGCGACTGGGCCAGCTCCTTGCCGCCGGCCAACGCAGCGATGGGCTGCGCGGGTCACGGATCGGGCTGCTCGGCCTGGCCTTCAAGGCGAACACCGACGACGTACGGCAGTCGCCCGCGCTGGCCATCGCCGCGGAGCTCCGGGCGGCCGGCGCGAGCGTGATCGCCACCGACCCGCGGGCCGCGGAGCAGGCCCAGCGGGCGGACCCGGCCCTCGACGTCGCGCCGTCGCCCGTCGCGGCCGCCGCCGGTGCCGACGCGCTGCTCATCGCGACCGAGTGGCCGGAGTACGAGTCGCTGGACTGGACCGAGATCGCAGCGGCGATGCGCGGCGACCTCGTCTACGACACGCGCGGCGTCGCCGACCCGGCGGAGGTCACCGGCGCGGGGCTGCGCCTGGAACGCCTCGGCCGGCCCTGAGCCCGGTCGCGCGGAGACCTTGCGGTACGATTCGCCCCCGCCGACGCGCCCGGCGTGCATGGCGCGCCCCAGCGACGAACAGGACACCTCCCCCGCATGACGCTCCGAGCCAGACCGGTCGCGCGACGCCGCGGCCGCGCCGGGTGGGATTCCGGTGACCGCCGGAACAGCCTCATCAATGCCGGCTTCTTCCTCGCCATCGGCATCTCCGTCCTCATCCTCGTCGGCTACGCGGCGTGGAGCTGGTACGACAGTCACTTCGGCGCCGCGGCCACGGTCAATGGCCAGGTCATCACCAAAGACGACGTCCGCAACCGGTTCGCGATCGAGAGCTTCCGGCTCGACTACATCTCCAGCCGCGTCACCACGCTCATGGCCAAGGGCCGCATCTCGCAGGCCGACGGGCAGCAGCAGCTCCAGTTCATCACCCAGCGCCGCGACCAGCTGGCGAGCCTGACGGTCGACCGCCTGGTCGACAACACGCTGATGGCGAAGCTCGCGGCCGATGATGGGATCACCGTCGCCGACGCCGACATCGACAAGCAGCTCGTCGAGGAGGCAACCACCGCCGAGCAGCGTCACACCTGGATGATCTCGGTCGAGCCCCAGGTCGACCCGAAGACCGGCGAGGTCGGCGAGGACCAGAAGCGCGTCGCCCTCACGACGGCGCAGCAGGCCCTCGGGCGTCTGGCTCGGGGTGAGAGCTGGGAGGACGTCGCCCGCACCGTCGACACCTCGGGCCTCGCGCCCCAGGCCGGCGACCTCGGCTGGCTCCAGAAGGACAGCGGCTACGACGAGAAGTTCATGGCCGCCGTCTTCGCCGCCGAGATCAACAAGCCGACGTCGGTGATCCTGGGCGACGATGGCATCTATCGGATCGGGCGGTACACCGAGCAGGCGGCCGCCGAGGTCGACGGCTCGTTCCAGCAGGAGATCGAGGCTGCCCGGATCAAGGTCGCCGACTACCGTGTCGCGGTCCGCGGCGACGTCGTCCGCCAGAAGCTGTCGGACAAGGTCGTTGCCGACCTCCAGAAGCCGGGCAAGCAGCGCCACGTGCTCGAGATCTACCTGCCCGAGCCGAATCAGCCGACCGGCGGTCCGGAGCCGGGCGTGAAGGTTCGCTGGATCGTGTTCGCGCCCAACGACACGACAAAGGGCGCGACCGACGTCCCCGCCACCGATCCGGCCTGGACCAAGGCGAAGGCCGACGCCGACGCCGCGTTGGCCGAGCTGAAGAGCCATCCGGAGAAGTTCGATGAGATGGCCCGAGCCGAGTCCGACGAGGCCTCGGCCAAGACGACCGGGGGCAAGCAGCCCTGGATCTACGCGTCCACCGAGATCGACCAGCCGGTCAAGAACGCGGTGCTCGCCGACGGCCTCACGCCCGGCCAGCTCCTCGACCCGGTCAAGGGCGAGCTCGGCTGGTACGTCATCCAGTTCCTGCGGCCCGAGGGTGACGGCGACGATGCCTGGCTGAAGGACCTCAAGGCCAAGATCACGGACGACGCGTCGTTCAAGCAGGCCGCCAAGGACAACAGCGAGGGCAAGGAGGCCGGCAACGGCGGCGACCTCGGCTGGATCGCGCCCGGCCAGCTCGTCGCCGACCTCGACACGGCCATCTTCGCCACGGCGATCGGATCGACGTCCGACGCCGTCACGATCTCGGGCACCGGCAGCTACCTGGTCCGTGTCCTCGCCGAAGAGACCCGCACCCCGACGGACGAGCAGCTCAAGATCTTCAAGGACAGCGGCTTCTCCTACTGGTATACGAAGCAGAAGGGAGCGGCGAAGATCGACTACAACACCGGCTCGCCGTCAACGGCCGGCTAGGCCGGCATGCTCGACGCGCTCGTCGCCGAGGCTCGCGAGCGGTGGGGTCTCGACCCGGCCGCCGGGCTGCAGGTCGTCGCGTCGGAAGGGCTGGTCGGCACGCCGATCGAGCCGTCACGGCCGCTGCTCATCGTGCCGCTCGAGGTCCTGGGCGTCCCCGCGCGCGCTGGTGCCGGAGATCCGGCCACGCCCCTGGTCACGGACGCCGCGCCGCTTCCAGGGCGGCACGGCCCGGCGGGCCGGGATCCGCTGGGCGTGCTCGCTCGCCTGTACCCGCCCGACGCCATGGTGGCGCGACTCGGCACGCCGGCCGCGCGCGGTGGCGGCATGCCGGCGGGCGACGCCGGCGCCCAGACGACGATCGGTGCCCTGACCGCGACCGACCTGGCCGCTCCCCTGTACGTGGTGCCGATCCCTCCGGAGGCGGCGGTCGCCGGTCCGTGGGCGATGCCGTTCATCAGCGCCCGCCTGCGCCAGCCCGACGGCTGCCCGTGGGATCGGGAGCAGACCCACGCGTCGCTCCGCAAGCACCTCCTCGAGGAGGCGTACGAGGTGTATGACGCGCTCGATCGGGGCGCGACACCCGCGCTCGCCGAGGAGCTCGGCGACCTGCTCCTCCAGGTCGTGCTCCATGCCCAGCTGGCGGCCGAGGCCGGGGTGTTCGACCTGGCCGATGTTCAGGCCGCGATCGGCCGCAAGATCGTGCGCCGCCATCCCCATGTGTTCGGCGACGCGGTCGCGCGCACGGCCGCCGACGTCAACCGCCAGTGGGAGCGCATCAAGGCCGAGGAGCGCGGCGCCGAGGCATCCTCCGGCGACGGCCCGAAGGGCGCGCTCGACGGGATCAGCACGTCGCTGCCTGCTCTTGCCGCCAGCCAGGAGATGCAGGAGCGGGCAGCCGCGCTCGGCTACGACTGGCCGGATGTCGAGGGCGTGCTCGACAAGGTTGCGGAGGAGCTCGGCGAGCTGGCGCGGGCGACCGATGGGACCGAGCGGCGCGAGGAGTTCGGCGACCTGCTCCTGGTCGTTGTCAACGTGGGGCGCAAGCTCGGGATCGAGACGGAGGCGGCGCTTCGTGCCGCCAACGAAAAGTTCCGCTGGCGGTTCGGGCGAGTCGAGCGCCTGGCGACCGACCGCGGCGCGGCGCTGCGCGACCTCGATTTCGAGGCTCTCGACCGGCTATGGGCCGAGGCGAAGACAATGGAGCGGGCCTCGGCCCGGCCCCACGACCTGTCGTAATGGCCGGGGTTGTCGCACTCCTGATCGCGAGCGGCGCCGTCCTCTTCGCCTCGATCGTCGCGACCGCGCGGGTTCGACCTCGAGGCGGACTCGCTTCCCTGCTGGCGATCGGACTGATCGCCTGGGCAAGCGTCGACCTGATCGTTGGCGTCGCTGGCCTGGCCCTTCGAAACCTCTCGCCGGCAACCCTGCTCACGTTGAGCTTCGCCTATCTCGCCGTCGTCTTGGGGAGCGCCTGCAGGCCTCCGGTGCGGCGATCCGCGAGGCCGTGACGTGGCCGCCCGCCGCGGTGGCGACCGTTTTGGTCGCCGCCAGCCTTGTCTGGAGGGTCGTCCTTGCCGTTCGGCTACCCGTCGTCGACATCGCTGGATGGCAATACCACCTCGTGACCGTGGACGTCTGGCTTCAGTCGAATCAGATCGAGCGTGTCAGCCAGAACACCTGGACAGACGGTTGGCCGGCAACTGGCGAGCTCCTGACCACGTGGCTGGCGGCCTTCACCCACACGCACGCGCTGTCCGGGTTCACGGGCCTGTTGCCCATCCCGCTGGGGATGGTCGCCGTTGCTGGCCTCGCCAGGGGTTTTGGCGCGGACCGCCGCCCAGCGCTCCTCGCCGGCTTGCTCTTCGGGATGATCCCGGCCCTGGTCGCCCTGGCTGGGACGAGCTACGTGGATCCCGCGACCACTGCCGCGGTGATCGCGACATGGTGGCTGGGCCTTCGCCTGTTTGGCGAACGCGACCGTGCCACTGCGCTCCTGTTCGGTACGGCGGCGGGGTTGGCCGCCGGGACGAAGGACACGAGCCTGTTCCTGGTACTGCCAATCCTGGGTTGGGTCCTGGTCGCCGCCGCGTGGGAGGTCATCGTCGGCGATCATCTGGGTGCTCCCTGGCGACGGCTGAGATCACCAGCAGCGCAACGCCTGGGACTGTCCCTTCTGTCCTTCGTCGTCTTTGGGGGCCTGTGGTACCTGAAGGACCTCCTGATCCATGGCAACCCGATCTACCCGATCGGCTTTGGTCCCTTTCCGGGACTCCCACGAGACGTGTTTTTCGAGAACCTACCGCCAAGGCTCGCGGGACTGACGTGGACCGAACAGGTCGTCCGATCGTGGACGGCCGATTGGCACTTGACGCACTACTTGTACAACGTGCGGCCAGGCGGCTTCGGCCGCGCCTGGCTCGCGATCGTGCCGCTGGCCCTCGCTGGATCAGCCCTCCTCTGGCGGTCGCGGCGCTGGGCGGCGCTGTGGCTCATCGTCGTGCCGGCGGCGGTTGGATTCGCCGTGCTGCCATCAGCGTGGTACGCCCGCTACACGTTGTTCCTGCCCGGGCTGGCGTTGCCCTTGGCGGCGGTCGCCCTCGGGAGCCTCAGAGCCCGGCCCGCGAGCCTCGCGGGGTTCTTGCTCGTCGGCCTGGCCGCCATCTCGCTGGCGGCGGCAAATCTCCTGCCCAACATCTCGATCCCGCTGCATTCCCGGGGTGTCGCCCGGCTGACGGGATACGTGGCGTTCGTGCTCACGGCCCCCGATTCGCAGCGGACCAATGTGGACCTCGCCAAGGATTGCCGAACGTTCGACGCTCTCCCGACGGGTGAAACCGTCGCGATCACGCGCTCCTATTCCGTGCCACACGCCGCCGTGGGGCAGGAGCTCGAGCGGATCCTGGCACAACCGTTGGACGACCCGACCAGTGACGCCGAGCTGCTGGGGTCGATGAGGGCGCGGGCGGCGCAGTGGCTCGTGACGAACCGCGACGACGGGACGAACGGCATCGCCCTCGCCGATCCGGCGCATTACGTTCCCTATGGCCGGGTGTGCAACAAGGGGCTCCTGTGGCGGTTCGTGCCCGGCTAGTCGGTCCGGGGGAGGCGCTAGGCTGGTCGCGTCCGTACTGTGGGAGGAGGTGCTCGTGGTGATCGGCAACCGGCCGGCGAGCGTCCGTGTCGATGGCCGACGTCCCGGCGACCTCCGCCCGGTGAGCGTGACCCTCGGCGTCCAGAAATGGGCCGAGGGCTCGTGCCGCATCCGGGCCGGCGACACCGAGGTCCTGTGCGCGGCGACGATCGCGGACCGCGTCCCACCTCACCTCCGGGGCAAGGGCACGGGTTGGGTCACCGCCGAGTACTCGATGCTCCCGCGCGCGACCGCCGAGCGCTCGGAGCGCGAATCGGTGAAGGGTCGGCTGGGCGGGCGGACGCACGAGATCCAGCGCCTCATCGGCCGCTCGCTGCGCGGCGTGGTCGACCTCACGAAGCTGGGCGAGCGCACGATCACCGTCGACTGCGACGTCCTCCAGGCCGACGGCGGCACGCGCTGCGCCTCGATCACGGGCGGCTACGTTGCGCTGGCGGCGGCGCTCATCGGCGCGAACATGGAGCGAATGCTCGTCGGCAAGGTCGCCGCGGTCTCGGTCGGCGTGGTCAACGGGATCGCCATGCTCGACCTCGACTACTCGGAGGATTCGCACGCCGAGGTCGACTTCAACGTCGTCGCCACCGATGCCGGGACGTACGTCGAGGTCCAGGGCACGGCCGAGGGAATGCCGTTCGATCGGGCCCGCATCGACGCCCTCCTCGACCTCGCCAACGAGGGCCTCGCGAGCCTGTTCGAGGTGCAGTCGGCGGTGCTCGCGCCGGTGCGGCGCTGAGCGAACCGGCGCCCCATCCTGCTGCGCCTCTGATCGTCGTCGCGACACGCTCCGAGAACAAGCTGCGCGAGTTGCGCGACCTGCTCCCGCTGCGCGAGGCGCGGCTCGTCTCGCTCGCAGAGCTCGGCGTCGAGGGCGAGGCCGTGGAAGACGGGCTGACCTTCGAGACCAATGCCCGGATCAAGGCCCGCTTCGCCGCCCGCGCGACGGGCCTGCCGGCGCTCGCCGACGACTCGGGGCTCGAGGTCGACACGCTTGATGGCGGTCCGGGCGTCCGCACCCGCCGCTACGCCGGGCTCGACGCGACCGACGCGGACAACAACGCGAAGCTGCTGGGCGAGCTCGCGGGTGTCCCGATCGAGCGCCGCAGTGCGCGCTACGTGTGCGCCCTCGCGCTCGCCGTGCCCGACCCATCGGGCCCCGGCGGGCTGTGGGTCACGACGCGCCGAGGCACGACCCGGGGCCGGATCGCCCTCGAGCCGCGCGGGACCGGCGGCTTCGGCTACGACCCCGTGTTCGAGCCGGCGCGCGAGCGACCGGGCGGCCGGACGTTCGGGGAATATGCACTAGAAGAGAAAGCAGTGATCTCGCATCGCGGGCGGGCCGCACGGCGGATGGCCCGCACCCTGGCCGAGCTGGGGTTCTGAAGAGCGGGCAAATGCTCGTCGACCCGCGGAAATTCAATGACGCCGGGCGGTTCCATCAGCCTGCCAGCTCCCGCCCGGCGCCGCCGGTGAGACGCCGCCGCCCGACGGGTGGTTCCCGGGCGGCCCCGGCCACCACCTATGATTGGCAGCGCCATTCGGGGCGTAGCGCAGCCTGGTAGCGCACGTGCTTTGGGAGCACGAGGCCGTGGGTTCGAATCCCACCGCCCCGACCACTCGGCCCCGGCCGCCGTCAGGACGGGGCGCGGACGGTGACTCCGACGGTCTGAGCCCCATTGTTGCCCATGCCCTGGTAGTTCCAGGGCGAAGCGAGCGGCTGGATGGCGCCATCCGCATCGGTCGCACGACACGCCAGCTCGTGCTCGCCCGGCTCGGCATCCCACGCGAACGACCAACCCCGCCACGCCCATTCGCCCAGTGGCTGGTCGAGCGTCGCGTCGGCCCACCTCCCGTTGACGCCGACCTCGACCCGGCGAACCGGCGCGCGGCCACTCCAGGCGCGACCACGGATGGTCAGGCGACCAGGCTCGACGGGATCCCGGGCGGGGCCATCAGCGCCCGGACGCGCATCCGGGACACCGGTTCTCCGGGATCGTCGGCGTCTGCCTTGTAGTGGTAGGCGGTCGCCTGCTGGTAGCCGGCGAACGGCTCGGCGACGGCTTCGATCCGGCGCAGCCACTTGACGCTCGCCATGCCGTACCAGCCCGGGACGAGGAGTCGGAGCGGGAACCCGTGCTGCGGCTGGAGCGGGGCGCCGTTCATCTCGTCGACCAGGAGCACCTCCTGCCGCCGCGCCTCCGCGAGGGTCAGGCTGCGCTGGTACGGATGTTCCACGCCGCCCTGGACACCTCGGTCGGCGCCGGTGAAGACGAGCTCGGCCGCGTCGGTGCGAACCCCCGCCTCCTCGAGCAGCGGGGCCAGCGGCGTCCCGGTCCATTCGGCGGTCCCGATCGCCTCCAGCAGCCAGGGATTGCTGAGCGGGCGCGGCGTGAGTCGCGCACGACCGTTGCCGGCGCATTCGAGGGTGACCGGGATCGTGCGCCGCGGGCGGGCGCGAAGGTCGTCCAGGTTCAGCTC
>VBGT01000075.1 GCA_005889475.1 Chloroflexota bacterium
AGCCACTCCGGCGAGGACCTCCACGTTCGGACGCTGCAGGCGATGTTCCGGCGAACCGGAATCAGCCAGGCGATGTTGGCGACCGGCACGGAAGGCATGCCGCTCGACGCGCTCACGGCGGCCCGGCTCGCGCGCGACGGCGAGCGGCCCGGCGAGATCCGGCACATGTGCTCGGGCTACCACGCCGCCTTCCTCCTCCTGGCGCGCCTGCACGGCTGGCCGGCCGACGAGTACTGGCTCGACGACCATCCCACGCAGATGGCGGCCCGCGAGGTGGTGGCGCGCTCCTTCGGCGTCCCGCCGTCGAAGCTCGTCACGAGCCTCGACGGCTGCGGCGTCCCGACGTTCGCGTTCCCGTTGCGGGCCATCGCCCGTGCCTACGCCTTCCTCGCCGATCCCGAGTCCGTTCGGTCTGACGATGCCCGGGCAGGTCTCGCCGGCTCGGTCGCGGTCGTGCGCGACGCGATGCTCGGCCACCCGGAGATGGTGGGCGGAACGCGCGAACGGCTCGACACGTCGGCCATGAAAGCGCTCCCTGGCCGGCTCGTCGCCAAGGGCGGCGCGGAAGGGCTGCGCTGCTTCGCGATCCTGCCCGGACCGAGAGCGAAGGGCGGCTCCGCGGCTGCTTCGGGGCTCGCACTCAAGGTCGAGGACGGGGGCGCGAACGAGCGGGCGGCGTCGGCGGCCTCGGTCGAGTCGCTCGTCCAGGCGGGCGTGCTCGACGGGCAGGCACTCCGGGTCCTCGCCCGGTACCACCGCCCGATGGCGGCCGATCCGCACGGCCGCCCCGCCGCGGAGGCGAGCCCGTCGTTCGAGCTTGCGCCGATGAGGGAGCTGCTCGGCTAGCAAGCGCTCCCGTTCGGGCCGAGTTCGGAGGGCATACGCTTTTCGCGTGCGTGACCGGGAGCAGCCGCTCGGCGACCCATATCGAACGCTCGGCCTGGAGCCGGGCGCGTCGATGGCCGAGGTCAAGCGCGCCTATCGACGCCTCGCGAAGGCGTTCCATCCCGACTCGGCGGGCGAGGCGGCACTGCCCCGCTTCCTTGCGATCCACGAGGCATACGAGCGCCTGAACAGCGGCCGCGCCCGCGCGACCATCATCCGGCCGACCCGCAGCACGACGTCGGAGCCGTGGCGCGCCGATCCCGAGCGTGCTCGCGCCGCTCGCGAGCGGGCGCGGACGAGGCGCTCCGGCGCGGCCGGCAGCACCGGCGCGGCCGGCAGTAGCGGCAAGGCGCGCAGCACCGGCACGCCGGGCGGTGCCGGCACGGGAGCCGCCGCAGGGGCGACCCGCGCAAGCGGGACCGGAGCAGGGGCTCGCGGCAGGGCGGGGCGGACGGGCACGGCCGGCGCGACGTCCGACTCGAGCGGAGCTGGATCGACGGGCGCGGGGTCGTCGCGGCGCGCGGGCGGCCGGAAGCGCGAGGTGCGCAAGGCCACCCTGGGCTCGACCTCGTACGACGAGGCCCGTGACCCGACCGACGCGACCTGGAGCGGCGCGTCGTGGTACGGCCCGACGAGCGGGGAGTACTGGATCGTCAACCCGCGCGAGTACGCCGATCCGCGGAAGCACGGCCCGGGCTACCAGCAGCGCTCGCGGCGGCCGTCCGGACTCCCCGGGAAGGGGCCGCTGGACGGCGACGACGCGGGCGAGGACGAGGCAATTGACACCGGCGGTGAGCCCGGTGCGGCCCGATCCACCGCGGCTCGTGCAGCAGCCGCGCATCGCGCGGGAGCCGCGCGCCCCGACGCGCCCAGAGCGGAGGCTTCGCCCGAGGCGGCCTCGACCTCGGCTCGTGATGCGCGCCGCTGGGGCGCCACGGCTCGACCGGGCTGGGCTGCCGCATCTGCCGACGCCGATATGCGCCACGACGGGGCGATGTCCCGCGAGTCTGGCGGACCCGGCGACGCCGGCTTCGACCCGCTCGGACCCCTGGCGACTGCGAGCCGCGACTGGCTCGGCAGCCCGGGGGATGACCCCATCCGACGGCTTGGCCTCGCGCTCGTGGCCTGGCCGCCCGTCGGGCTCGCCGCAGCGGCGGCCATCGGCGAGATGACCGGCTGCACGGCCTACTCGGCCGAGTGCGGCGGCTCCGACATGCTTCTCCCGTGGCTCGCCCAGGCGGCGATCCTGGGGCTGCTGCTTCTGTTGCCGCCCCTCGCGCGCCTGTTCGTCGGGGGCACGATCGCTGTCCTGCTCGCGCTGGTCCCGATCACCGCGTTCCTGCTCGTCGTCGGCGCCGGCGGCGCGCCGCAGGCAGCGCTCGTGATGGCCGCGCTGCTCGCGGTGGCGTGGGTCGCAGGCGTGGGCTGGGCTGCGTTCGCCTGGCGACGGCGTCGCACCTCGGGGCTGGCGCCGTGAGCCGCTCCGGCGGGTCCGGCGGGCCGGGCGGCGATCGACATCGGGCCACGAGCAACCTCTCCAGCTCCGCCCAGGAGTACCTGCTCACGCTTCGGATCATGGCCGGCGACGGCTCGCGGATCACCGCCTCGCAGGTCGCCCGGAAGCTCGGGGTCAGCACCCAGGCCGCCAGCGAGATGTTCCGGCGACTCGCGAACGACGGCCTGGTCGCACTCGCCGAGGGCCGCGAGCTGCAGCTGACCACAGCAGGCCGGACTGCTGCGGATGGCATCTTCCGGCGCCACGCCCTGTGCGAGTGGCTGCTCACCGAGATCGTCGGGCTGGGCTGGGCAGAGTCGGACGCGGAGGCGGAGCGGCTGCAGGCGGCCATCTCGCCGCGCGTCGAGCAGCAGCTCGACGACCTCCTCGGGCACCCGCAGACGTGCCCGCACGGAAACCCGATCGACGCCGAGATCGCCCGCCGCCGGCCGGCCGGCGAGCCGCTGTCCGAGACCGACGCCGGGCAGCGGGCGACGATCTATCGGATCACCGAAGCCGCCGAGGAGGACGCGGCGCTGCTGTCATACCTCGAGGCACGGGGCCTGCGCCCCGGCACCCACATCACCGTGCTGGCCCGTTCGGAGTCGCTCGACTCGCTGACCCTCGACGGCCCGCTGGGCCGGGCGACGCTCGGCCTCCGTCCGGCTGCCCTCGTCCGCGTCCTGCCCGGCGACGCCGACCCATCGCTCTTCCACCGAGTGCCGGCGAGATAGGCACCCCCAGACGTCTGCGACGCATCATTTCGGCCTTGTGTGCGCCGAGTGCAACGTAGTCGGCGATTCCGTGTCATCTGGTCGCGGGGTGGACGTTTGACCCCGATGGGTGGGCAGCCCAAGCGAGCGCACCCACCGCGGCGAAGCATCCTCGCTGACGAAGGTGCGCCGGCGGCGAATTTGACCGAAATGGCCGTCGCGTCAGGTGGCCTCGGCAGCGCGTAACCCGTTCTTAAGATTACACAGGTTATCTGGTAGGCTTCCGGGGTATGCCCGCCCCGCGCGTCAGGATCGCGCCCAGCCCGACCGGCCCACTGCACATCGGGACCGCGCGCACGGCCCTGTTCAACTACCTGTACGCCCGCCGGAACGGCGGCACGTTCGTCCTCCGCCTCGAGGACACGGATGTCGCGCGGAGCACGCTCGCATTCGAGGCGGACATCCTCGAGCAGCTCCACTGGCTCGGAATCACCTGGGACGAGGGGCCGGACGCGGCAGGCGGCGAGGATCGCGGGCCGTTTGGGCCGTACCGCCAGATGCAGCGGCTCGAGCGCTATGCCGAGGCCGCCGCGCGGGTGCTCGCCGAGGATAAGGCGTACCCGTGCTATTGCACGCCGGAGGAGCTCGACGCCGATCGCAAGGCCCAGGAGGCGGCCCACAAGCCGCCGCGCTACGTCGGTCGCTGCGCGAATCTCACCCTCGAGGAGCGCGCGGCCCGCGAGACGGAGGGCAAGCGCGGCGCGCTCCGATTCCGCGTTCCGGCAGGAAAGATCCGATTCGACGATCTCGTCCGCGGCGAGGTCGAGATCGATACCGCCAACCTCGGCGGCGACTTCGTGATCGTCCGCAGCGACGGCACGCCCCTGTACCACTTCACGGTCGTCGTCGATGACGCAGCGATGGAGATGACCCACATCATCCGTGGCGAGGACCACCTCTCCAACACGCCCAAGCACATCCTGCTGTTCCAGGCGCTCGGCCACACCGTGCCGGCGTTCGCTCACCTGCCGCTCATCCTGAACCCGGACCGGACCAAGATGAGCAAGCGCAAGAGCCAGACGGCGATCGCGGACTACCGCGCCCAGGGCTTCATCCCGGAGGCGCTGGTCAACTACCTGGCCCTCCTCGGCTGGTCGACCGGGACCGAGGAGGAGATCCTCTCGCTCGACGAGCTCGCCGGTCGGTTCGATCTCGAGCACGTCCAAAAGGGCGGCGCGGTGTTCGACCGCGAGCGGCTCGAATGGCTGAACGGGCAGTGGATCCGGCGGCTCGATGCCGAGGACCTCATCGAGCGCCTCCAGCCGTTCCTCGAAGCCGACCGGGATGCCGGGCGCATCGACCTCGTGCCGTCGCCCGAGGAGCTCCGTCCGCTGGTGCCGATCATCCAGGAACGACTGCCAACGCTCGGCGCGATCGGTGACCTCGTCGGCTTCCTGTGGATCGAGGACCTGTCCGTCGACACCGTCACGCTCGTCCCCAAGCGCTGGGACCGCGACACGACGCTCGCGGCGCTGCGGGCCGCTCGGGAGGCAATCCTCGAGTCCATCGGCCCCGTGACCTTCGAGGCGGACGAGCTCGAGCCGCCGCTGCGCGCCCTGGCCGAGGCGCGTGGTTGGAAGGCGGGCGACCTGTTCATGGCGATTCGTGTCGCCGTGACGGGTCGGACCGCGACGCCGCCCCTGTTCGACTCGCTCGTCGCGCTCGGGCGCGAGCGGACCCTCGCCCGGCTCGACCGGGCGATCGCGACCCTGGAAGGAATGGAGGTACCCGCCTGATGTCGAACGACATCGCCACTCGCATCACCCACGAGACCGTCCAGGCCTGGCTCGACGCCTACATGCACGCTTGGGAGACGTACGACCCGGACGAGATCGGCGCGCTCTTCAGTGAGCATGCGGACTACCGCTGGCATCCCGCCGACGATCCGGAGGTCGGCCGCGACGCGATCGTCCACGCCTGGGTCAACCCGGGCGGGAACGCGTCCGACCGGGATGCGCCGGGCACGTACGCCGGCGAGTACCACTCGTACGCGGTCGAAGACACCAAGGCGGTCGCGGTCGGCACCAGCACCTACTGGACCGACGCGTCGAGGTCGACCGTCGCCCGGATCTACTACAACAACTGGCTGCTCGAGTTCGACGGCGACGGCAAGTGCAGCTCGTTCACCGAGTACTGGATGTCGCCGAGGAAGGCCGCCTACTAGGCCGTCGCGGATGGCGTTGGCCGGCGCACAACGGCAGGCCAATGCTCTGTTAACACTGGTGCGTATCCTCGACGACGGTGGCACGAAGCATTCTCGTCGTCGAGGACGAGCCGACGCTGCGCGAGACCCTCGCCGAGGCCCTTGAATCGGAGGGCTACCGCGTCCTCCAGGCCGGTGACGGCCATAGCGGGCTCGCGCTCTTCCGTGCCGATCATCCGGACCTCGTCCTGCTCGACTTGATGCTGCCCGAGCTGTCGGGGCTCGAGGTGACGCGCCAGGTGCGGGCGGAGTCGTCCGTCCCGATCGTGATGCTCACGGCACGCGACGCGGAGGTCGACAAGGTCGTCGGGCTCGAGCTCGGCGCCGACGACTACGTGACGAAGCCATTCAGCCTCCGCGAGCTCTCGGCACGCATCCGGGCGGTGCTCCGCCGCGGCGAAGCGCTTGTGCCGGCATTGCCGCCGCGCGTGCCGCTCGGCCCGGTCGAGGTCGACATCGCCGGCCACCGCGTGCTTCGCGACGGCCGCGAGGTGCCGCTCAAGCCAAAGGTCTTCGAGCTCCTGGCGTTCCTCCTTCGCCATCCGGGCCAGGTCGTGAGCCGTGACCAGCTCCTCGAGCGGGTGTGGGGCTACGACTACCCCGGCGAGACGCGCACGGTCGACGTACACGT
This sequence comes from Chloroflexota bacterium, assembly GCA_005889475.1. Classification (GTDB taxonomy): domain Bacteria; phylum Chloroflexota; class Limnocylindria; order Limnocylindrales; family CSP1-4; genus UBA5189. Next base: position 5,988 of record VBGT01000075.1, read on the forward strand.
CCATTGGCTGCGCTCGGCGATCGAGCCCGAGCCGGCCAACCCGACGATCATCCAGACGGTCCGCGGCGTCGGCTATGTCCTCCGCCGGCCGGAGCCCTCACCCGCCGTCACAGGAGCCGGCTGAGCACCTCCCAGGCCGCCCAGGCGACGGCGCCCGAGGCCGGGATCGTCAGGATCCAGGCAACGACGATGTTGCCCGCCACGCCCCAGCGGACCGCCGAGAACCGGTCGCTCGAGCCGACGCCGATGATCGCGGAGGAGATCACGTGCGTGGTCGAGACGGGCATGCCGAAATGCGACGCGCCGATGATGATCGTCGCGGCCGTCGTCTCGGCCGCGAAGCCGTGGATGGGATCGAGCTTCACCACCCGCTGGCCCATCGTCCTGATGATCCGCCAGCCTCCGGCCGCCGTCCCGAGCGAGATCGCCGACGCCGAGATGAGGATGACCCACAGCGGGACGATGGGTTCGGGGATCACCCCGCCCGCCACGAGCGCAAGCGTGATGACGCCCATCGTCTTCTGCGCGTCGTTCGAGCCATGGCTGAATGCCATGTACGCCGCCGAGAGGACCTGGAGCCGACGGAACCGGTCGTTGATGCGCTTCGGATGCGCGCGGCGGAACACGTTCAGGAGGACAACCATGAGCGTGAACCCGATGACGACGCCGAGCACCGGCGAGGCAACAAGCGGGAAGAGCACCTTGTCGTATATGCCCTGGCCGTTCAGGGACTGCGCCCCCGAGGCGGCGACCGCCGAGCCGATGATGCCGCCGATCAGCGCGTGGCTCGATGACGAAGGGATGCCGAGCCGCCAGGTCACCAGGTTCCAGGTGATGGCCCCGACCAGCGCCGCCGCAACGACGATCTGGCCCGCATCGCCGGTCGGGGTCGTGGCGATGCCGGAGGCGATCGTCTTGGCCACCGCGGTGCCCGTGAGCGCCCCGAGGAAGTTGGCCGTCGCCGACATGAGGATGGCGTGGCTGGGCCGGAGCGCCCGGGTCGACACCGACGTGGCGATCGCGTTCGCCGTGTCGTGGAACCCGTTGATGTAGTCGAAGGCGACGGCGAGGACGATGACGACGATCAGGAGCAGGCTGAAGCCGTCGGGCACGACCGCGAGGCTAGCAGGGCGGCGTGCGCCTCGACCGACGCGCCCGCCGCCTCGTGATCCGGGAGCGCCGATAGACTTCGCGTCCCATGCGCCTGAGCGAGCTGTTCTTCGCGACCCTGCGCGACGATCCGGGCGAGGCCGAGATGGCGTCGCACCGGCTGCTGCTGCGTGCGGGCTACCTGCGCCAGCTCGGGTCGGGGATCTACTCGTTGCTGCCGCTCGGCAAGAAGGTCAGCGACCGGGTCGAGCAGGTCATCCGCGAGGAGATCGACGCGATCGGCGGGCAGGAGATGGAGATGCCCGTCGTCCATCCCGCCGAGGTGTGGAAGGAGAGCGGCCGCTACTTCAAGATCGGGCCCGAGCTCGTGCGGTTCAAGGATCGCTCTGAGCGGGACATGGTCCTCGCGATGACCCACGAAGAGGTCGTCGCGATGCTGCTGCGCGACCTGGTCCAGAGCTACCGGCAGCTGCCGATGATCGTCTACCACTTCCAGACCAAGTTCCGCGACGAGCCGCGCTCCCGCGGCGGTCTCATCCGGGTCCGCGAGTTCGTGATGAAGGACTCGTACTCGTGCGACCTCGACGATGCCGGCCTCGACGAGAGCTACCGCAAGCACTACGCCGCCTACGAGAAGATCTTCCGGCGCCTCGGGCTGGAGGCGATCGCGGTCCGGTCGGACGTCGGGATCATGGGTGGAACGGCTGCCCACGAGTTCATGGTCCTGAACGACTTCGGCGAGGACACCCTCGTGCTGTGCGACAACTGCGACTTTGCCGACAACCAGCAGATCGCGGGGGTCGGCAAGCCCGATCCCGAGCCCGAGGGCCTCCTGTCGATGGAGGACGTCGAGACGCCGGGCGCGACGACGATCGAGGCGCTCGCGACGTTCCTGAACATCCCGAAGTCGAAGACGGCCAAGGCGGCATTCTTCGTCACCGGCGACGGACGCTTCGTCGTCGCGATCGTCCGCGGCGACTACGACGTCAACGAGACGAAGCTCGTCAACGCCCTGAAGGCGCGCGGCGGGCTTCGGCCGGCCCAGCTGGAGGAGATCAAGGGCCGCGGGATGGAGGCTGGCTACGGCTCGCCCCTCGGGGCGCGGGACGCGGTGATCGTCGTCGATGACCTGGTCGAGCGATCACCGAACCTGGTCGCCGGGGCCAATCGCGTGGGGTGGCACGTGCGGAACGTCAACGTGCCGCGTGACTACCAGCCGGACATGATCCTGGACATCGCCAACGCCCGTGAGGGCGATCCGTGCCCCAACTGCGGCTCGCCGGTGAAGCTCCGCAAGGGCATCGAGGTCGGCAACATCTTCAAGCTCGGGACCGACTTCACGAACGCGTTCGGCTCGATGTACCTCGGCGAGGACGGCGAGCGCCACCCGATCGTCATGGGCTCGTACGGCATCGGGCTCGGGCGGAACGTGGCGTGCATCGTCGAGGCCCACCACGACGAGAAGGGCATCGCCTGGCCCGATGAGGTCGCCCCGTATCCGGCGCACCTGGTTTCGATCGGGGCCGGCCGGGACGAGAAGGTGCGCGAAACCGCCGAGCGGCTTCACGACCTCGCGAAGGCGGCCGGGCGCGAGATCCTTTACGACGATCGCGACGAGTCACCGGGCGTGAAGTTCACCGACGCCGAGCTGCTCGGGATGCCCTGGACCCTGACCGTCTCGCCGCGCTCGCTTGCCGCGGGCGGCGTCGAGGTTACGCGGCGCGAATCCGGCGAGCGCCGGACCGCGTCGATCGACGAGGTCGAGGGCTTCCTCCGGACCGGGCGGTTCGCAGGGGCCGCCGCGGCCTGATCGATCCGCGGGCGCAGGCTCAGACCTGCGCCTGGAGCTCCTCGAGCTCTTCGCCCTGGACCGCGACGCCATCGAGGCTGACGATCGTTTCGTCAACCTTGGTCGCGTCCGCCGCAAGCAACGTGCTGGAGTCCACCAACCCGTGCGCTTCTGCGTCGTCGACGCGGGCGATGGTGAAGGTCACGCTCGGCGGGATGGCCGCCCCGATCCCGATCTCGCTGATCCGGTAGAGAGAGCCGCGCTCCTTCAGGCTCGCGTTCGCCCGCTCCTGGAGCGAGGTCGCCTTGACGACGACGTCGGCGAGGATCCGCGGGTCGATGCGCTCGAGGGCAGTCGTGAACCCGCGCTTGGCCTTGTTGACCGCGGACTGAGCGCGAGCCTTGGTCGCCGGGTCGCGGATGGTCGTCGCTGCCTTCTGCCCGACCTCCGCGCCCACCTTCGCGGCCTCGCGACCGACCTCCGCGCCCACCTTCGCGGCCTGTTCGGCAACCTGCTTCGCTCGTTCGAGGAAGCTCATCCCGCATCCCTCCCGGTTGCGTGGACAACCGGGGAGATCATACCGATCCGGATTCGCCGGATCAGGGTCGATTCAGATCGACAGCAGCCGGTCGAAGAACGCGCGATAGCGCCGGATCGCCTGGCGCAGGTCCTCGGTCGAGACCTCGGCGCCGTTGTCATCGCCGGCACGCGACCAGCCCGATTCGAGCTCGTCGCGCTCTCGCGCGAACGTGTCGGTGAGTCGTTGCAGCACCTCGGCGACGAGCGAGTCGGCCTTCTCGACGGCCCCACGGGGCTCGTCGACGAATGCCGTCTGGATCACGAGCCAGCGCTCGCGCAGGTCGCGGCCGGCTTTCTCGTCGAAGAGCGGCGCGCCCTTCGGCGACGTCTCCTTCATCGCGGGCGCGCCCTCGGCCCGGATCGGCGGGCGGCGCTGCGCGTCGCGGAGCTCGCGCGTGCTCGACGGCCCCTTCGTCTCCGGCGGCGCCTTCGACGCAAACGACGTCTTCGCGTCGGGCTCCGCGGACTGCTGCGACGGCTGCTCGCTCGTCGACTGCTCGACTTCAGATGCGGCGGTTCGCTGCTCCGGCATCACGTCCTCCTCCCCGGCTCGGCCGGCTGCTCGGTCTCGACGGGGGGTGTTGACGGCGTCGAGTCCTGTCGCGTCCGCCGGCGGGTGCTTGTCGCGACCGGCTCGCGCGCCTCATCCGCAGCGTCGACCGGTCGCCGCGTGGTGGCGGCTTCACGCTCGGCCTCCGGCTCGGGTGTCTCCAGGAGGTCGGCGAACAGCGCGCGGTAGTGCACGAAGGCCTGGCGCAGCTGCTCGGTCGCGCCATCGCCCGAGCGTCGGCGGATCGCGATGGCGTGCGCCGTGCGGTAGTGGTCGACCACCTGCGGGTGGTTGACCGAGATGTCGGCCGCGCGCTGCTCGAAATCGCCGACCGGATAGCCACGCGCACGCATGACCTCGCCGATCAGCGTGTCCGCCTGGTCGACGGCGCTGCCCGGGTCGTCGACGAACATCGCCTGGACCTCACGCCAGCGTTCGCCGAACCGGTCACGCGCGGCGGCGTCCAGCGGCCGGATCTCGAGCGCATCGACCCGCTCCTGGCGCGCGCGGAGGTCGGCCTCGGCCTGTCGTCTGTCCTGGGCGGACTCGACCGTCCGCTCGTACTCGGGCCCGAATCGTCGCCGAAGCTCCTGGGACCGACGCCGTTGCATCGCCCAGATCGCGAGGCCCGCGATCGCCACGACCACCAGGATCGCGACGACGATCATCTCCACGTTGTTCACGACGTGCACCTCGGACTACTGGAGAGTTCGAGGAGACGCCCGATGGGGTTGCTCCGGCGCGCCCCGCCTCGCGAACCGGCTGGCAGGTGGGTGTCAGATCGCGGCCGAGCCGCTCAGGCGTGCTTGATCGTGATCCGCTCGATGATGTTGGCGACGTCCTCGCACTTGTCGATGGTCTCCTCGAGCAGGGCGTACACGTCTTTCCACTTGATCAGCTCGATCGGATGGCCGCCGCCCGCGAAAAGGTCGGCAATGGCCTTGCGCGCCAGCTGGTCGCCCTCGTTCTCGAGCCGGTGGACCTCGATCCAGTAGCGCTCGAGGCCCTTGAAGCCGCGCAGGTTCGCGAGCGCCTCCTGGAGCTGCTCGCACTGCTTGACGATGATCGATGCCTGCTGGACGGCAACCGCCGTGGGCGCCTCGATCCGATACAGGATGAACGTGTCCGCGCATTCCTCGATGAAGTCGAGCACGTCGTCCAGCGCGCTGATCAGGCCGTGGATGTCCTCTCGGTCGAAGGGCGTGACGAAGGTCGACTCGAGACGCCGCCCGATCTCGTGGCTGATCTCGTCGCCGCGATGTTCGGCGTCGCGAATCTCGAGGGCGCGCTGCTCAGGAGCGTCGTAGGAGCGCAGCATCGCCTCGAACAGCCGGGCCGCCCCGAGGACGTTCGCGGCGTCCTCCGCGAACATGTCGAAGAAGCGCTCCTCGCGGGGGATGAGGCGCAGTCGCATCGGGACCAAGGGTAGCGTCGCCCGCGGCGCATCGGGTGTGCAATGCTCGCGCCGGTGGACAACGTCGTCATCGTCTTCGTCGCGCTGCAGGCCGTTGCCGTCGCCGTCGCGCTCGGATTCGCCTGGTCGCGCGGCCGGACCCTCGAGGAGATCGACGAGTCGTTGCGCGAGGCCGAGGGCGCCGTACCCGGCGAGGGCAACGCCGTCACCGCCGGCGGGTCGAGCGAGGTCCTGGTCGATCGGCTGCGCAGGCTCCGCCGTCGCGCCGAGGCGGCCGAGTTCGGGCTGGAGCAGCGGCTGCGCGACCTGGCCTACCTGGCCGATCTCGTCGGCGTCGGCATCGTCCGCCTCAGCGACGATCTGCGGGTCGAGATCGCCAACACCGCCGCGCACGTATTCCTCCGGCGCGAGCCGGGCTCGATGCTCGGGCGGACGGCGATCGCGGCGCTCGGCGACCATCGCGTCGAGGCCATCGCCCGGGGGGCTCGCGAGGCCGGCTGGGCGAGCGATGAGGTCATGCTCGCGGATCGCGAGCCCGACGGGACAGGCAGCACGCTCGTCGTCCGCGCCCGTCGCTCGCCCATCCTCGGCGTGTGGCTGGTGCTCGAGGACGTCGCCGAGCTCCGCCGACTGCAGCGGATCCGGGCGGAGTTCATCGACAACCTGTCGCACGAGCTGCGCACGCCGATCACGACCGTCGGGCTGCTGGTCGAGTCGCTGACGCGCGACGCCGAGGGCGCGGCCGAGGCCGGCACGCCGGTCCCGGAAAGGATGCGCGAGCGGATCGGCAAGCTCGAGGTGGAGACCGGCAACATCGCCCAGATGGTCGCCGAGCTGCTCGACCTCGCCCGGATCGAGAGCGGGGGCCGCCAGCTGCACCTCGACGACGTCGACCTGGGCCGGATCGCCGCGGAGTCCGCCGAACGCCTGCGGCCGTTTGCCGAGCGGCAGGGCGTGACGCTCCGGGTGCTGGTCGAGCCGGGCCTGCCGCCGGTCCGCGGCGAGGCGGCGAGGCTGGCGCAGGTGTTCGCAAACCTCGTGCACAACGCGGTCAAGTTCAGCCCGTCCGGCACGGAGGTGCGGGTCGGCGTGGGGCGCGACCCGGACGGGTCGCGGATCGCGTCCCGGCCTCGCTCGGCCGCGGCGACGATGCTCGTGGGCTGGGTGTCGGACGACGGGCCGGGGGTGGCCGCGGTGGATCAGCCGCGGATCTTCGAGCGCTTCTACAAGGGGGATCGGACGCGAAGCGGCGGCGGCGGGACCGGCCTCGGTCTGGCCATCGCCAGGCACATCGTGGAGGGCCACGGCGGCGTGATTCGCGTCGAATCCGAGGAGGGGAGGGGAGCGACGTTCACGTTCACCATCCCGGTCTCCGACGCGCCGGCCGACCGCCACGTCTCCGAGCGGAGCCCCGTGCCCGCGCGAGTCGCCGGTGGCTGACCCGAGCCCGAGCCGCGGCCGGCCCGACGAGCTGCTGGTCGCGACGCTGAACCTGCGCAACATCGCCGATCGCTGGCCGGAGCGGATCTCGCTCCTCCTGGCCGACATGGCCGCACTCCAGCCCGACCTCATCGGTCTCCAGGAGTGCGTCTTCGCCGTCCAGCAGGACCGGCTGCTGGGAGCTGCGGGCGAGGGCCGCTACGAATCGCGCCGCGGCTGGGCCGGCAGGCCCGAGTACGGCAACGCGGTCCTGGGCAGGGCGCCGCTGGCGCTCGCCGACGGACAGCGGTTGGAGCTCGATCACAACCGCTCCGCGCTCCGAGTCCCCGTGTCGCTGCCGTCCGGCGCGACGCTCGACTTCGTCGTCACCCACCTGCACCACCTGATGACCGGCGAGGCCGTCCGCGAGGCACAGGCCCAGGCCGTCACGCGCTGGCTTGCCGCCATCGCTGGACCGCTCGTGGTCGTCGGCGATTTCAACGCGGAGCCGACCGAACCGACGTACCGGGTGATGCTCGACGCCGGCTTCCGATCCGCCCATGGCGAAGCGAACGGGGCCGAACCGGCGGTGACGTGGCCGTCGGGCATCAAGGCGCCGGGCATCGACGACGACGGCGAGCCTGGCTGTCTCGACTACATCTGGGTCCGTGGCCCGATCACGGTCGGGGCCTGTCGCCTGGCGTTCGACCGGCCCGCGGTCGACGACGCGACACTCTACCCGTCTGACCACCTCGGGCTGAGCGCGCGCATCCGCATCGGTGGCTGAGACCCTGCGCCTCGCCCATCGCGGCGACTGGCGAGCTGCCCCCGAGAACTCGCTGGCGGCGATGGAAGCCGCCCTCCGGGTGCCCGCCTGCGACGGGCTCGAGCTCGACGTCCGGGCCTCCTCGGACGGCGTCCCGATCCTGCTCCATGACGGCTCGCTCCGACGCGTCCAGAAGGTCAATGCCGTGCCCTCGGCCCTCACGGCGGACGAGTGCGCAGGCCTCGGCATCGCATCCCTCGGCCACGTGCTCCGCACGGTCGGCTGCGACCCGTTCATCGACGTCGAGTTGAAGGAGCTGGTCCCTGCCGTTATCGACGTGCTGGAGCTCGAGCGCGGCGGAACCGGCGGCGACGGACGGCCGGTCCTGCGCGCCGCCGCGGTCTCGTCCTTCGAGCGGACGGTGCTCGAGTGGCTCGCGGCCGAGCGCCCGACCTGGCCGCGCTGGCTGAACGCCCGCGACCTCTCGCCAACGACGCTCGACCTTGCCACCTCGCTGGGCTGCTCCGCGATCTCGGTCTGGTGGCGCGCGATCGGTCCGCGGCGGGTCGAGCGAGCGCGCGATGCGGGTCTCGACATCGCCGCCTGGACGATCACCGACTCCGAGGCGTACCGGCGAGTCGAGGCATTGGGTGCGATCGCGATCTGCGCCGAGGGCGCCGCCCTCGACGGTTGAGGCCCGCGCGCGGCGCGGGCCTCCCTTGATGATCGGTTCGAATCAGCAGCCGCACGGACAGCTGGGACCGCACGGGCAGTCACAGGCCGACATCGAGCTCACCTCCTTCCGGGATCGTCACGCTGGCTTGGTCGCGCGGACGATTGCCGAATGCATGCCCGGGACGAGCTGATGCGTCGGCACGACCTCGACATCCGTCATGCCCACGGCGTTGAGCCCTGCCCGGAATTCCCGGAATGACAGGGCCCCGGCGATGCAGCCGACGTAGGAGCCACGCTCCGCCCGCTGCTGGGGGGTCAGGAGGTCGTCGGCAACGACGTCGCTGACGCCGACACGGCCGCCCGGCTTGAGGACGCGCGCCATCTCGGCGAAGACGGACGCTTTGTTCGACGCGAGGTTGATGACGCAGTTGCTGATGACGACGTCGACGCTTGCGTCATCGACCGGGAGCCGCTCGATGGTGCCCTTCCGAAACTCCACGTTCGATGCGCCGGCCTCCGTGGCGTTGCGCCGCGCCAGGGCCAGCATCTCGTCGGTCATGTCGATGCCGATCGCATGGCCGGTCGGTCCGACCCGGCGCGCAGAGAGCAGGACATCGATGCCCCCGCCCGACCCGAGGTCGAGCACCGTCTCGCCCTCGCGCAGCTCGGCGACGGCGACGGGATTGCCACAGCCCAGCGATGCAAGCAGTGCCGCGTCCGGGATGCCCTCCCGCTCGGCCGCGTCGTACAGCTCGAGCCCGTACGTACCCGACGCGTCCGAGCAGCAACCGTCGCCGCAGGCACAGCCATCGGCGCAGCATCCCTCCGCGCGGGTGGCAGCCAGCACCGCTTCGGCGTACCGGTCGCGGACCTGCTGCTGGATCTCGTTGAGCTCGAGTGTCTGGTCGACCATGGCTGCTCTCCTCTATGCGGCGTCGCCAAGACTCGCAGCGATATCGATTCTTGTCAATATCGAAATGTGTCGATATGATGCACGCCATGGCCAAGTCGACGGACCCTGACGTTCTCCTGCTCGCCGCGCTCGCCGACCCGACCCGACTGGAGATCCTGCGCCAGCTCGCTGGGTCCGCGGAGGTGTGCGCCTGCGACTTCACCGATTGCTGCGGCGTCACCCAGCCGACGATCTCGCATCACCTGAAGGTGCTGCGCGACGCGGGCGTCGTCGTGTCCGAGCGGCGCGCGAGCTGGGTCTTCTACCGTGTCGCGCCCAACCTCATCGAGCGACTCGGCGGGATCGCCCAGACGCTGGTCCCCGGCGGGATCATCCCCGTCGCGGCATTGCTCAGCACCGGAGCAGCGTCGAAGTCAGGACGAGCGGTGGGTCGGCCGGCGACGGCCTGACCGAGCCGGCCGGTCAGTCCGGCACGGCTCCCGGCGGGATCAACCAGCGCAGCGCGCCCTCGCCGGGTGTGGCACCGGCATCGGGCAGGTCGATCCGGGCGATGGCGCCCTTGCGCAGCTCGATCGCGGCGCCGGTCAGCGTCGAGGCGATCGCGCTGAAGTCCGGGTCGTGCCCGACCAGCAGGACGCGCCGGGCGTCCGGGTGGGCGGCGAGGATGCCCTCGAGGTCGCCGACCTCGAGGGCTGCCACGAGGCGGCTCTCGTCGTCCGGCTTCACGTCGACGGCCTCGCCGACGATCCCTGCCGTCTGCGACGCACGGAGCTTGGGCGAGGTGAGGATGATGTCGGGTCGCCAGCCGATGCCCGCGAGCATGCTGCCGAGGCGACGCGCCTGCCGCTTGCCCTTCGCCGACAGCGGGCGGTCCGCGTCATCCCCGGGCCAGGCCATCGGATCGCCGGCGTCGGCGTGCCGGAGGAGATACAGCTGAAGCGGCTCGGGCGACTCGACGGAGTGCGCGGATGCAGTTGGATCCCCGGACGCTTTCGCGGCCTTCGCCGGCGGCTTCGCGGCGGCGTCGGCGCGCGCTCGTGACGTCCGTGACGTCCGGCGCGGGGCGGGGCGATCGCCCTGCTCGGTCATGATCGGCGGTTCACGACGAGGGGCAGGAACGTGCGGATTCGTCCGGCGAGATCCTTGAGCGCCCGGTCGAAGGCCTGCTGGCGCTCCTCATCCGTGCCGGTTGCCTCCGCCGGGTCGTCGACGCCCCAGTGCAGGGTCACGCTCCCGCCCGGGAAGACCGGGCAGCTGGCCCGAGCCCGGTCGCATACGGTGATCACGTAGTCGAACCGCTGGCCCAGGAACTCAGCCACGGACTTCGAGCGGGCGCCCGTGATGTCGATGCCGACCTTGTCGAGCGATCGGATGGTCATCGGATGGACACCGCGCGGGCTGACCCCGGCGCTGACGACCTCGAACGCCGGGCCGCCGTCGCGCCGGAGCAGCGCCTCGGCCATCTGGCTCCGCGCCGAGTTGCCGGTGCAGACGAAGATCACCCGGATCGGGGCCGCGGGGTCGCCGGTGCCGTCGGTGGGTACATCGACGCCCTGGACGCTCATGGGTTCAGATCCTCGATCCGGCCGGTCGCGAGGTAGACCACGTCCTCGGCAATGTTGGTCACGCGGTCGCCGATTCGCTCGACCCAGTGTGCCGCCAGGATCAGGCGCGTCCCGCGCTCGACCGTCTGGGGATCGGTCCGCATCAGGTCGATGATGTCGGCGAAGGTCGTACGGTACAGGTGGTCGATCTCGTCGTCGCGACCGGCGACCTCGCGCGCGATCCTGTCGTCGATGTCGATCAGGGCGCTCACGATGCCGCGGACCTGGTCGGCGGCGAGGCGGCCCATCTGGACGAGCACGGCCGTCTGGGGCAGCGGCGATTCCTCGACGAGCCGGCGCGCCTGCTTGGCGATCGACGACGCATGATCGCCGATTCGCTCGAGCTCGAAGGCGACGTGATCCAGGCCGATCAGGAACCGCAGGTCGCGTGCGACCGGCGATTGCGTCGCGATGGTCGAGACGATCGTGTCGGCGATCTCGCGCTGGGCCTCGTTGATCCGGGCATCTGCAGCGACCACCGCGTCGGCCGTCTCGAGGTCGCGCTCCGCGACGGATCGCACCGCCTCCCGGATCTGCGCCTCGACGAGCGAGCCCATGCGCAGGATGCCGTCCTTGACGACCCGCTCCTCGCGGTCGAGCGTCGCTCGCGAGCCGGCCTGCTCCGGGCGGAGGATGGACACCCGCGCCGCGGTCTCGGCATCCATCAGCCGAACCTCCCCGAGATGTAGTCCTCGGTGAGCTGCTCCGCGGGGTTCGTGAAGATCCTCACCGTGTCGTCGGCTTCGACCAAGTAGCCGGCGCGCTCCTCGCCCATCGTGAAGAACGCTGTGCGATCGCTCACCCGCGAGGCCTGCTGCATGTTGTGGGTCACGATGACGATCGTGTACTGCCGGCGCAGCTCGGCGATCAGCTCCTCGACCCGCAGGGTCGCGCTCGGGTCCAGGGCGGAGGCCGGCTCGTCCATCAGGATGACCTCGGGATCGACCGACAGCGCCCGGGCGATGCACAGGCGCTGCTGCTGCCCGCCCGAGAGCGAGGTCCCCGGCTGCCTGAGCTTGTCCTTGACCTCGTCCCATAGCGCCGACCGGCGGAGCGACCGCTCGACGACCTCGTCGAGCTCGGAGCGCTTGTGCCGACCGGTGAGCCGGAGGCCCGCCGTGACGTTGTCGTAGATCGACATCGTCGGGAATGGGTTCGGCCGCTGGAAGACCATGCCGACGACCCGTCGCAGCTGCACCGGATCGACGTCCGGGCGGTAGATGTCGATGCCGTCGAGGGTGACCACTCCCTCGACCCGAGCGCCCGGTGTCAGCTCGTGCATCCGGTTCAACGTCCGCAGGAACGTCGACTTGCCGCAGCCGGACGGCCCGATGATTGCCGTGACGGCACGAGGCGGGATCGTGAGGCTGACGTCACGCACCGCGCGGAATTCGCCGTAGTAGACGTTCAGGTCCTCGACGACGATCTCGCCGCTGACGATGTCGAGCGGCGACGCGGCAGGCCGCCGGTCCGGTGGCGCGAGCGGCGTAGCGCGCTCCGGCGGGGCCTCGATCGCCTCGTCGGGGCGCCGCACCGCGGTCTCCACGTTCATTTCCTCCACCCTAGCCGATCCGGCGGCCCCAGGACCGAGCCCGGACCGCGACGTTGATGATGAGCACGATGAGCAACAGCAGGAAGGCAGCGCCCCAGGCCTGCTGGTTGAGCGCGTCGACCGGTTGCCGTGCGTTGACGTAGATGAACAGCGGCAGCGAGTCCATCGGCCGCCCGAAGTCGCCGACGTTGACCACCCGGCTCCCGAGCGCCGTGAACAGCAGCGGCGCGGTCTCGCCCATGGCCCGCGCGATCGCCAGCATCGAGCCGGTGAGGATGCCAGGGAGGCCGGTCCGGAGCACGACCGAGAGGACAGTGCGCCAGGCCGGCACGCCCAGGGCAAGCGACGCCTCTCGCAGCGAGTTCGGGACCAGATGCAGCGACTCCTCGGTCGTGCGCATCACGACCGGGATCATGATCACGGCCAGCGCCACGCTGCCCGCGAACCCGTTGAACTGCTTGAACGGCAGCACCAGGAACGTGAACACGAAGACGCCGATGAGGATCGAGGGCATGCCGACCAGGACATCCGCACAGAACCGGATGACCCGGGCCGACCGGCTGTTCGCGAACTCGGCGATGTAGACCGCCCCGAGCACGCCCACGGGAACGGCGATGAGGGCCGCCAGCGGGACCATCTGCAGCGTCCCCACGACCGCGTTCGCCGCGCCACCGCCGATGCCGAGGGCGCGCGGCGGCTTGGTGATCAGGTCGAGGCTGAGCGCGGAGAGGCCGTTCGCGGCCACGAAGAACAGCACCGCCGCAAGCGGCAGCGCGCACAGGAATGCCGCGCCCATGGCGATCGTGCGCATGGAGCGGTCGACGACCGTCCGGCGCCGCCCGACCCGAGCGCCGGTCAGGCGCGCCGCCATCGACGGCTGGGCGATCACCGCGCCGGTCATCAGCTCGTTCCCTGCGGCCCGGCCACGCGCCAGACCAGGAGTCGGGCGATCACGTTGAGGGTCATCGTGATCACGAGCAGGACCAGCCCGAGGCTGATCAGCGCCGACGTCTGCAGCCCGATCGAGGCCTCGTTGAACGTCGTCGCGATCTGCGAGGCGATGGTCTGCGAGCTGTCGAAGATGCTCTGCGGGATCTGCGGCCGGTTGCCGATGACCATCGTCACGGCCATCGTCTCGCCGAGCGCCCGCCCGAGCCCGAGGATGACCGCGCCGATGATCCCCGAGCGGGCGTACGGCAGGACGGCATTCGTGATCATCTCCCAGCGCGTTGCGCCGAGCGCGAGCATCGCCTCGCGCTGCGAGTCGGGCACCGCGGTGATCATGTCGCGTGAGATCGCGACGATGGTGGGCAGGATCATCAGGGTGAGGATCACGCCGGCGGTGAACAGGCCGACCCCGAACGGCGGCCCGGCGAAGATCGGGATCCAGCCGAGGGTGTCGACGACCCACGCCTCGACTGTCCTGGACAGGAACGGGCCGAGGACGAACACGCCCCACAGCCCGAACACGACCGATGGGATCGCGGCGAGCAGCTCGATGGTGAACGTGAGCGGGATGGCGACGCGCCGCGGGGCGAGCTCGGCCAGGAAGATCGCGGTCAGCAGGCCGATCGGCGTCGCCAGGACGATCGCGATGAAGGACGAGGCGATCGTGCCGATGATGAACGGCAGTGCGCCGTAGATCCCGGCGATCGGGTCCCAGGTCGTGCCGGTCAGGAACGAGATCCCGAACTTGGCGAGGGCCTGCCCCGAGTTCGCGACGAGCAGCGCCGCGAGCAACCCGAGGATGCCGACCGCGACCCACGCGAGTACGCCGCTCCCGGAGCGGAAGACGACGTCCGGGACGCGCGACGCCGCCCGGCCGAACCGGGCGGCGGCGGTGACGGTCGCAGAGGTCATCGGGCGATGGAGCTGGCTACATCGGCCAGATCGGTGACCCACCGGTCGTGATCCGGTGGAGCTCCTCGAGGGCTTTCTGCTGGATCGGAGCCGGCAGCGGCGCGTAGCCGATGGCCTTCTCCTCGCTCTGCCCGTCGGTCAGCGCCCAGTGCAGGAAGGCCGTGAGCGCCTGGCCCTTCGTGGCGTCGGTCTGGTCCTGGTAGAGGAGCAGGTACGTGTACGCAGCGATCGGGTAGGTGTCGTCGCCCGGGCCGTTGATGATCGGCGCCGCCCGGAAGTCATCCGGAAAGGCGTCGACGGCGCCCTCGGCAGCGGCGGTTACGCCGGCCGACGAGCCGGCGACGAACTTGCCGTTCGCGTTCTTCACCGCGGCGCTCGAGAGACCCGAGACGACCGCGTACTGCAGCTCGACATAGCCGATCCGGCCGTCGGCGGTCTTGACCCCGCCGGACACGCCGTCGTTGCCTGGCGCGCCGTCCCCGGTCGGCCAGTTGACCTCCTTGCCCGCGCCCACGGAGTCCTTCCACTCCGAGCTCACGGTCGCGAGATAGGTGGTGAACGCATTGGTCGTGCCCGAGCCGTCCGAGCGGTGGATGACCTTGATCGGGGTCGCCGGGAGGTTGCTGGCAACGTCGGCGTTGAGCGCCGCGATGGCCGGATCGTTCCAGGTAGTGATCTTGCCGAGGAACACGCCCGCGATCGTGTCGCCGTCGAGGTTGAGCTTCTTGATCGCGCTGCCGTCGGCACCGGCGAGGTTGAAGATCACCACGACGGCGCCGAGCGCCGTGGGAACGTGGAGGATCTTGGTGCCCGCAGGCAGGGCGGCGATCTCCTCGTCCTTCATCGCCGCGTCAGAGGCGCCAAAGTCGACGGTCTGCTGGGTGATCGCCTTGATGCCGCCGCCGGAGCCGATGGCCTGGTAGTCGACCGTCACGTTCGAGTGCGCCTCGCCGAACTTCTCGATCCAGACCTGGTACAGCAGGGCGGGGAACGTGGCGCCGGCGCCGCTCAACGTGACGTTGCCGCTCGGCACCTGGGGCTGGGACATGCCGCCCGAGGCGGGCGGCCCGGACGCCTGCCCGCCTGTGGTCGGTCCGGTCGTGGCGCCCGGGCTCGTGCAGCCCGCGATGACGACGATCGCCCCGAAGGCGAGGCTCGCCAGCCGGGAAGCTCGATTGGTCACTCGATGGTCCTCCGTACGCCACGGCACGCCCGCATGGCGGCCCGATGTCACTGATGCAGCCGCGTCGAGCGTGGTCGACGGCCGTGAACGGAGGATCGTCTTCGTGTTAACAGGAGGTGTTCGTCAACGCTCCCGGCGCGCGCGCGAGCTCAGGTCGCGGCCGAGCGGGCTCCGTCAAGCGCGAAGTCGAGTTTCGAGCCGACCGGCGGGCCGACGCCGTCGATGGTCGCGAGCGCGGCGGCGAGGTCGTCCAGGGGGGCGGCTGGGCCGCGCTTCAGCTCGGCTTCGAGCTCGACTCGATGGTCGACCGGCCGGCCCTGTTCGAGGGCATCCATCTCATCGAGGCTGAGCTCTACGAGCGTCATCCCCCGCCGGACGTTCCGGACCAGCCGATGCTGGCGGAGCGCGGCGATCTCCACGAGGCTGTCGCCGGCGGTCGCCGCGACCAGCAGATCCCGCGCCGCCGATGCCGGCCAGGCCGCGGGCTCCAGCGCCGTCGTGGCGGGGCCCTCGAGCTCGGCGCGGGTCGTGATCGCGCCGGCCAGCGTCCCGCGCCGCTTGACCGTCAGCGTCACGCCGTCGGGCGCTTCCCGGAGCCGAGCGCGCATCCCGGACAGGTACAGGCGGCCATCGGCCACACCGGTGTCCAGATAGCGGTCAACGATGACGTCGACGTGCGGCTCCCCTGCGGGCTCGAACCCGGCCAGGCGAGACGGATCCGGATGCTCGATGAGCTCGACGATCAGGTCCGGCCGCGCGACGCCGAACTTGACCTCGACCTCGACCGGCTCGGCGGCCGGGCCAGCGGTCGACGTGTCGACCGGCTCGCTCCGCGGTTCGTTCGCCGTGTCAGGCCTCGGCGATGTAGCGGCGCTCGCCGCTCGCCGGGTCGACGACGACGCGCATGCGATGACCCGTGGTGGGGTCGATGAACACCTCGCCGGTCGGGCGGAAGCGCGGTTCGATCGGTCCTCCGAGCGGCTCGCCACCGCCCGGCCCGGGCGCCATGTTCGCCTGCTCCGCGGTCGCCGAGCGGTAGCGCTGCCGCTCGAAGACGACGACGAGCACGAGGAACGCACCCATGGCGACGAGCTCCAGCCCGCCGATCGTGCCGAGGGCGGGAACGGCCATGATGACCAGCAGGCCGGCGAGCATCAGCGCGATGCCGACGACGACCAGGCCGCCGCGAACGAAGCTGCCCACGCGGCCAGCTACTCCGTCGCCGGCTTCGCCGACGCGTCCGGCTCGACGACGACCGCCGTACCGTAGGCCACGATCTCGGTCATGTAGCTGGCCATCTCGCTGCTGTCGAAGCGCATCGAGATGATCGCGTTGGCGCCCATGAGCGTGGCGTTCTGGACGAGACGGTCGAGCGCCTGTCGCCGCGTGTCCTCGAGGAGCTGGGTGTACTCGTGGATCTCGCCCCCGGCGAGGGAGCGCAGGCCGGCGATCAGGTTGCCCGAGAAACCACGGCTGCGAACGACGAGCCCGAATGTCTGGCCCTTCGTCTCAACGGTGCGGTGGCCGGCGATGAACGGTGCGGTGGCGACGATCACGGTGAGCCCTCCATGGCATTGCGCGAACCAGTTGGTCGCCCGGCGCGCCGGATCGTGCACTCGGGGCACGAGCAGCGGTCGCGCAGCAACCGGAATGGGTAGTAGCCGGTGTGATGGCCGTCACCCCACGTCGGGGCGATGGCGTACGAACCGACGAGATGGACGTCGACGAGGCGCGTCTGCTCGGACGTGAGCGTCGGCGAGGTGTCCAGCCAGCCCGGCAGCCCGGCCTCACCGCGGCAGAACGCGCACGGGCAGAGCCAGCGCAAGTCGTGCGCGATGTAGGTCGTCAGGTGGCCGTCCTGCCACTCCAGCTCCAGCGTGCCGGCCGCGCGGTCCGCGTGGATCCGGGTCGGGGTCGTCGAGCTGGCGTCGACGTCGGCTGTCATGGCTCCGATTCTGCGCTGAAACCGAGTCGAGGACCGCGCGATAGGACCATCGGCTAACGGACCCGTACGGGGTCGCGGGCTATGCTCGCGCGCACCATGTCCCTTGCCGTCGACGGGCTCGTCAAGCGTTTCGGGCCGGTCACCGCTCTTGCCGGGCTGTCACTCGAGGTCCCCGAAGCGCACGTCTTCGGCTTCCTCGGATCCAACGGCGCCGGCAAGACCACCACGATGCGCATCGCCCTCGGCGTGCTCCGAGCCGACGGCGGCAGCATCCGCTGGCGCGGCCGCGACCACCGCGAGCTACCGCGCCAGACGTGGGGCTACCTGCCCGAGGAGCGCGGCCTCTACCCGAAGATGACCGTGCTCGACCAGCTGGTCTTCTTCGCCGGGCTGCAGGGCGTGCCGGCAGACGTCGCGAAGCGCGAGGCGCGCTCCTGGCTGGCCCGATTCCGGGTTCCCGAGTTCGCGGTCCGGCGCGCGGAGGAGCTGTCGAAGGGCAACCAGCAGAAGGTCCAGTTCCTGGCCGCAGTCATGCACGACCCCGAGGTCCTGCTCATGGACGAGCCATTCACCGGCCTCGACCCGGTGAACATCGTCCTGCTGCGCGAGGCGATCCTCGAGCTCCGCGATCGGGGCAAGACCGTGGTGCTCTCGACCCACCAGATGGAGGCGGTCGAGGCGATGTGCGAGTCGGTCGCGATCGTCGACCATGGCCGGACCGTCGTGGCCGGCACACTGCGAGACGTCAAACGGTCGACCGGGCGGCGCATGGTCCTGCTCTCGGTGCGCGGCGACCATCGACTCGAGTGGCTGGCCGCCGTGCCCGGCGCACGGCTGCTGCGACCGGGCATCGAGCGCGCCGAGATCGAGATCGAACCGACCGTTGAGCCCGAGGCCATCCTCGCGGCGGCGCTCGCCGCGGGTGCGCGGGTCACCCACTTCGAGGTCGCCGACCCGTCGCTCGAGCAGGTGTTCATCGAGCACGTCGGCCACCCGGCCGACGTCGAGACGGAGTCGATGGCGAGCGCCGGCACGCCGTCGGCCGGACCGTCGCCAGGTCTCGAGCGCCAGGGCTCCGGCCGCCCCGCACCCGATGGCGAGGCCGCCGCGTGAGCGGGCCGCTGCCGCCTCCCGCGACGGCCTCGGCGAAGAGGCCCAAGCGCGCGGTCGTCGCCAACTCGTGGCTGGTCGCCCGGCGCGAGTTCCGCGAGCGGGTTCGGGGCCGTCTGTTCTTCGTCTCGACGGGCCTGCTCGCCGTGCTGGCGGTCGTCGTCTCGCTCACGCCGATCCTGGTCAAGATGGTCGACCGTGGCACGACCACGACCATCGCCGTCGCCAGCAGCGACGCACACGTCACCGATAACTCGATCCGGATCATCGGCGCAATCCTCAACCCCGCGCCGGTCCCGGGCACGCCGCCGCCGTACACCTTCGTCGCGGTGCCACCCTCCGACGCCATCGGCAACGAGGTGGCCGACGGCGTCTATGACGGTGCGCTCCTGGCGACACGCCAGGCGAACGGCCAGATCGCGTTCCAGTTCCTGACCGGTGAACGCATCGGGACCGACCGGGTCCAGCTGATCCAGGTCGGCGTCCTCGCCGTCGGCATCTTCGACTGGATCGAGGGCAACAACCAGGGCGTCTCGACACCGTTCGTGCCGCCCGGCTTCGAGTCGTCGCAGGTCGGCGCAGGCGCCGGCGGCGGCAAACCCGTCGGGGCGAGCGAGTACGCCGGTCGGCGCATCGTCGGCGTGGTCTTCGTGGTCCTGATCTTCATCACGCTGGTGATCTACGGCATGTGGGTCGCGGCCGGGGTTGTGGCCGAGAAGTCGAGCCGCGTGATGGAGCTCCTCATCAGCGCCGCGGCGCCGGAAGAGCTCGTCATCGGCAAGGTTGCCGGCATCGGGCTGGCCGGGCTCGTGCAGTACGTTGCGATCCTGGTCCCGGCACTTACGACCCTGTTCCTCCAGGACCGGATCGCGACCGTCGTGCTCGGATCGTCGAGCGGCCTCGACGTATCCCTGGGCGCCCTCACCCCCGGCCTGCTCACGGCCTACGGCGCGTTCTGGATCCTCGGGTTCATCCTGTACGCCTTGATCTACGCCGCGGCGGGCTCCCTCGTCAGCCGCGCCGAGGACCTGCAGGTGCTGGCGCTGCCGTTGTCCATCATCGCCATCGGCGGCTATCTGCAGGCGGTCATGGCGCTGTCGGGCGGGATCAGCACCTTCATCCGGATCTCCTCGTACGTCCCGTTCTGGAGCCCATTCGTCATGCTCACGCGACTGACGGTGGGGCGCGTCGAGCCGTGGGAGCTCGTCCTGACGTTCGGGCTGCTCATCGCATCGATCCCGATCGTCGCGGTGATCGCGGTCCGTGTGTACTCGGCCGGGGTCCTGCTCTACGGCCAGCGTCCGGGCGCCCGCGCCATCGTCGGCGCGATCATCCGCCCGCCCGCCTGACGCATCTGGCACACGGCGTCTCAGCTGACGTCGCGATCCTCGTCTTCGAACTCGAGGGGCAGGCGGCGGATCAGCGCCAGGACTGGCTCCGAGTGGCCGGTCGCCGGCTCCAGGGCGTCATCCGTCTCACCTGAACCTTCGGCGCCGTTTCCTCCGGGAAGGCCCGTAGGGACGACGCCGGCAGCGCCTGCGACCGCGACGGTGCGCCAGAGCCGGCTGCGCACGCCCGGCAGGTACGGGCTCGCATGCTGCCGAGCTCGGATCCCGTACAGGCCCTGACCGGTCACCGCTTCGAACAACGCCCGCCCCTCGGTGACGATCGAAGGGACCGCGACGACCTCGTCGCCGGGTCGGAGGACCTGCCGCAGGAGCTGCCGCCGGCGGTCGAGCGGAAGGCCGAGGAGCGACCGCCCATCGAGGTGGAGCAGGTCGAAGGCGAGGAAAGACAGCGGCCGCCCCGTTGCTCCCGACAGCCGACGCGCGAGCTCGTCGCGATCCAGCCGGCCGTCGGCGTCGACGACGACGACCTCGCCATCGAGCACGGCCGACCGCGCCTCGACGCGCATCGCCAGGCCGGCCAGGTCGAGCGGCGCCGGACCCTGGGTCCCGTCCTCCGCGACGAGCATCACGTCGCCGCCGCCCGGCGCGTCGGCCGGTCCGATCAACGCCAGTGCCCGGGCGCCACCCCACATCGGCTCGAAGAGGTGCTCCATGGAATCGAAGGCATCCGGCAGGGGCCGCGCGAGCATCGGTCGCAGCCCCGAGGGGAGCTTCGGCAGCCGCGGCTCCAACCGCATCGTGAGTTGATCGGTCATCTCACCGAGGTTGTCGCTCGCGGCCGTACGACGGCCGAGGCGATGCCCCTGCGAGCCATCGGCCGGAGGATTCATGCGGTGTATCCTGCCAGTCCCATGGCCGTCCGGCAGCCCGACACGATCTCGCGGGAGCGCGCCAGCGAGCTGGTCCGGGCGTGGGCAGGCGGCCGTCCAGGCCCGCTCGGCAGCGTGCTCGGCAGACAGACGGCAGTCGACCAGGTCGGGGTCGAGCTGCGGGTCGAGACCCTCAAGCGCCGCTCGATCAAGAAGGCGTCCAAGGTGTGGGCGCTCGACCTCGCCATCCGGATGATGGACCTCACCACCCTCGAGGGCCGGGACACCCCGGGCAAGATCCGGGCGCTGTGCGCCAAGGCGATCCACCCGCAGCCGGGTGATCCCTCGATCCCGTCGGTCGCGGCGGTGTGCCTCTATCCGACGCTCATCCCCGAGGCGAAGGACGCGCTGAGGGGCTCGACCGTGAAGGTCGCGAGCGTCGCCACGGCGTTCCCGTCGGGCCAGACCTTCCGCGACATCAAGGTCGCCGAGGTCAAGGAGGCCGTCGCGGCGGGCGCGGACGAGATCGACATGGTCATCGACCGCGGCGCGTTCCTGTCCGGCGACTACGCGACCGTGTTCGACGAGGTCGTCGAGATCAAGGACGCTTGCGCTGACGCGCACCTCAAGGTCATCCTCGAGACGGGCGAGCTGGGCACGTTCGACCAGGTCCGCCGGGCGAGCATCCTGGCCATGGCCGCCGGCGCCGACTTCATCAAGACGTCCACCGGCAAGGTCCAACCGGCCGCAACGCTGCCCGTCACGCTGGTCATGCTCGAGGCGATCCGCGACTTCGAGAAAGCGACCGGGCGCGCCGTCGGCATGAAGCCGGCGGGGGGCATCCGGACGGCGAAGGAAGCCGTGCAATACCTCGTCGTGCTGTACGAGACCCTCGGGCCGCGCTGGATGACGCCCGACCGCTTCCGGTTCGGTGCGTCGACGCTGCTCAACGACGTGCTCATGCAGATCGAGAAGGAGCGCACGGGTCGCTACCAGGACCCCGACCACTTCACGATCGACTAGTCCCTGGCGTCGGTCGGCGCTCCGAAGACGAGCGCCGCGTTGAGCCCCCCGAACCCGAACGAGGTCGAGAGCACGCGCTTGTAGCGGCCCGGACGGCCGTCCTGCAGGAGCCCGGGCAACTCCCGGACCACCTCCGGATCCATCGTCTCGAGGTTCGCCGTGCCCGGCGCCCAGCCGTGTTGGATCGTGAGCGCGCAGATCGCGGCCTCGATGGCGCTCGAAGCGCCGAGCGGGTGGCCGTACAGCGCCTTGGTCCCGCTGACGGGTACCGCCCGGGCCTGCCCATCGAGGGCGCGGGCGATCGCGCGAGCCTCCGCCATGTCGCCGAGCGGCGTCGACGAGGCGTGCGCATTCACGTAGTCGATCTCCGCTGGCGCGACCCCGGCATCCTCGAGGGCGATCGTGATCGCACGGGCCGCCTCCCGACCGTCCGCTCGGGGCTGGACCATGTGATACGCATCGGACGTCGAGCCGTAGCCCATCACCTCCGCATAGGGCGTTGCGCCTCGCCGCCGCGCGACGTCGGCGGCTTCGAGGAGGAGCAGCGCAACCCCCTCGCCCATGACGAAACCGTCGCGCCCAGCGTCGAACGGTCGCGCGGCGCGATCCGGCGTGTCGTTCGAGCCGGACGAGAGCGCGCGAATGATGTCGAACGCACCGAACGCGAGCGGGCTGAGCGGCACCTCCGCGCCGCCGGCGATCGCCGCGTCAACCGTACCGTCGCGAATCGCACGCAGTGCCTCCCCGAGCGCGACCGCGCCCGACGCGCATGAGTTCGCCGTCGACAGGATCGGGCCGCGCAGGTCGAGGGCGATGCCGAGGTTGGCCGGGGCGGCCCCGCCGAAGACCGCCAGCGCGAGGTTGGGCGCCACGGAGCGGATGCCGCGCTCCATGAACCGTTCGTGTTGCCGCTCGGCGTACGCGATCCCGCCGAGCGCGCTGCCGAGGTAGACCCCGATGCGATCGCGATCGAGGCCGTTCGTGTGCCCCGCCTCGAGCGCCGCATCGGCGAGGGCGAGCCGCCCCGCCGCGAGGGCGAACTGACTGAACCGGTCGAGCTGGCGCGTGGTCCGGGCGTCCATGTGATCGAGGGGCTCGAAATCGTCCACCTGCGCTGCGACCTGCGACCGGAAGGGCGACGGATCGAAGCGATCGATGCGCCGAACCAGCGATCGCCCCTCGCGAACACCTGCCCAGAACGGGTCGCGTCCCGATCCGATGGGGCTGATCACGCCGATGCCGGTGATCCAGACTCGACGGCGGGTCATGTCGCAGACTTCTTCGGCGGACGTGCGCGACCGGATCGCCTGGCTTCCGTCTTCGTCGCCGCAACTGCCTCGGCGATCGCCTTGAATGACCCGAGCGTCCGCCGCGCGATCGGTCGCACGAACAATCGATCGACGAGCAGGCCCCATGCGCCGACCCGAGGCTTGAACTCGTGCTCGATCGAAGCCCGGCAGCCCGATGCCATGGGCGCGATGTGCCAGGTGACCTCCATCCCGTCCGTCGCGCCGCCCAGGTGGACGAACCGGAGCTGGAGTGCATCGGCGTCAACCCAAACGCGCGAGCGCCACAGCACCGGCAGACCCAGCCCGACGACGGGGGCGATCGGGCGGACGGCGACCATCTCCGCCGTCAGCGACTCATCGGCATGCCGCGTCAGGACCCTGACGCGAAGGTAGTGCGGGAGCAGGGCCGGCCAGCGCTGCACGTCCCGGGCGAGGTCGAAGACGAGGCTCGGCGGTGCCTCGACCTCGACCGTGACGGTCGAATGCATCGGCGGCGCGACGTCAGGGCGCCAGGAGCGCGGCGAGGAACCGCGGATCAAGCGCGCGGGCGGCGGGCACGATGTCGCCGATCACCAGGCCCATCGTCTCACGTACGCCATGCCGGGCCGCCAGACGCCGTGCCGCGTAGTCGAACAGCGACGGTCGCGCCAGGAAGGCCTGCACGATCCGGCTCACGAGGTCCTTTGTCGCGAAGCGGGCGCGCATGGCTCGGTCGTAATCGGCGAGGGTGCTGGCGCCTCGGCCCGCAAGCGCCGCATCGATGGCACTCGCGGCAAGCTCCGCCGAGACGATCGCTCGGTGGAGCCCCTCGCCAGTGAATGGATCGAGGAAGCCTGCCGCATCGCCGACGAGCAGCCACTCGGTCCCGGCCCGCTGCGCGACGGCGTGGCCGAGCGGCGTCACTCCGGCGACACGGTCCAGGGGCGTGAACGAGTCCGCGGGACCCGCACCGGCCTCCAGCACCCGGGAGCAGATTCCGTGCGCAACGGCGCGGCCGCCATCTCGGCGCAGGCGTTCGAACCACGATCGCCCGAGGACGATCCCGACGTTGACTCGTCCCCCAGGCACCGGCGCGATGCCGACGTAGCCGTCATCGATGACCACCATGCGCGCGTCGCGATCGTGCTCGGTGTCGGCGAGGTGGAAGCTCAGCGCTGCGCGCGGCCCGAGCGGCGACCTTCGGGCGACGCCCGCCGCTCGAGCCACCAGCGAGCGCAGTCCGTCGGCGCCGACGACTACGCGCGCGATCACGTCGGATCGGTCACCGCCGATCGCGAGTCGCGCGTGGTCGCGGGCAAGGACGACGCGTTCCACCGTCGCGCCGAGTCGGACGTCCGCCCCAGCCGCGCTCGCCCGCCCGAGCAGGAGCGAGTCGAGCGCGGCGCGATCGAACCCGACCGGAGCGTCGTGCAGGCCGCCCGATCCGCCGTAGGTCAGCCGGAAGCCGAGGCCACGTGGCGTCTCGACTCGCATCGCCGCAACGGGCCGCGCCACCGGCGCGAGCTCCGGATCGCGAAACCCGAGCGACACGAGCGCGGCGACGCTCGCCGGCGATGCGAATACGCCGCAGGCCCGCCACCGCCACTGCGGGGCGCGCTCGAGGACGAGGACGTCACGACCGCGCCGCGCCAGGAGCATCGCGGCCAGCGCGCCGGCGGGACCACCGCCCACGATCGCCACGTCGCGGAGCGCAGCGTTCACCCACGCACCGCCGCGATCGCCCAGCGATGGCCGGCGATGCCCACGATCTCCCACACCGGTCGGAGGCCGGCTTCTGCGAGCAGCGCTCGGACCTCGGCCAGCGTGTACGCCCGGCGCACCGAGAGTGGGCCGTCGTGGAGCGTGAACCGGTTGCGCGTGAGGAGATGCAGCGTCAACCACGCCCCGAGCCAGCCAAGCCGGCTGCGCTCCAGGTCGTTGACGACGATTCCGACGCCGGCGACACGCAGCAGCTCGCGGAGGAACGCGCTCGCGTCGCCTGCCTCCAGGTGATGCAGGACGAGCGACGCGTGCGCGACATCGAATGCAGCATCGGGGTAGGGAAGCGTCCGACCGTCAGCAACCGCCAGCGACAGGTTCGCGTTGCGAGCGAGCGATGGCTCGAGCGCCAGGGCCGCCTCGATGATCTCCGGCCGGCTGTCCACGGCCGTCACATGGACGGCTCGCCAGGGCCCGCGGGCGTGGAGCATCCTTGCCGGGATGTCCGCCGCTCCCGTGCCGACGTCGAGGACCCGCAACGTGCCGAGCCCGGTTGGGACGAGCGGCGCGCCCTGTTCGATGAGGACGCGCATCGCCCTGAGGGACAGGTCGGCGCCGCCGAAGATCGCGTTGACCCGGCGCAGGTCGCGCAGGTTGCCGAGCAGCGTGGCTCGATCCGATAGGGCGCCGTCGAGATACTCGCTGGCGTCGCTCAGACGGCGCATCCTCGTGATGATGCCGCCTCTGGCGCAAGCGATGCTCGGGAACCGATCGGGGCCAGCCGTCGTCCCCGGGCCGATGCTGCGCTGTCTGGCCCTCATCGTGATGCTCGTTGCGGCATGCTCGGCCGCCGGTTCTCCCGGGCCGACGATCCTGCCCGGTCCGAGCGGCGGCGGCACATTGTCCTCGGCGGAGCTCAGACTGCGCCTGATCGACCAGCTCGGGCCGCGGTGGTATTGCGACCCCGACTTCTACCCCATCGCCGTCAATGACGAGATGACGCGGATGCGCACACGCTGGGCCGAGGTCCTCGCGGACGGCGAGGCGCTCGAGGCGATCCTGCAGCACGAAGGCCTCGCCTCCGTCGCGGTCGCCAACCTGACCGACGACCAGCGCCTTGCCGTCTACCGCGACTGGAAGGTTCTCAACTCGATCCAGCTCGACCCGGCGGGGGAGGGCCGCTACCGATTCGACTACCTCGCGCAGCCGGTGGGCGGCGCCACCGAGGGCACGCGCAGCGCCGGGACCATCACCGACCGAGGGGACATCACGGTCGAGCAACAGGCATCGGCCGGCGAACCGCCGTGTCCAATCTGCCTATCGCTCGGCACGCTCATCGACACGCCCGGCGGTCCGATCGCGGTCGAGAAGCTGCGACTGGGCGACCCGGTCTGGACGCTCGACGCCGTCGGCCGGCGCATCGCCGGGACGGTGATCGCGCTCGGCTCGACGCAGGCGCCGAAGGACCACCACGTGCTCCGAGTACGGCTTGGCGACGGGCGCTCGGTGACCGCATCACCCGGGCACCCGCTGCTCGATGGCCGGCCCCTTGGCGACCTTGGTGTCGGCGATGTCGTCGATGGCAGCCAGGTCGTCGCGATCGACTCGCTGCCGTACCCGAGCGGCGAGACATTCGACCTCGTCGCCTCCGGCACGACAGGCGCCTACTTCGCCGGCGGGATCCCCCTCGGGACGACGCTCCGCTAGACGAGATCGCGCTCGGGCGCCCGCGTCTCGCGAACACCATCGAGGCGGCGCACCCCGGGCACGGTCTTCGACAGGTAGTCGAGCACGACGCCGAGCTGGCGGACCCGCTCGTCGACGTCGAACGAGGAATGGCCCGTCCCGAACAGATAGAGCTCGTGCGGATGGCCGCGCGCCTTCAGCCGGTCGACGTACTTGAGGATCTGCGGCAGCGGGCAGCGGCTGTCGTGCTCCCCGGCCAGGAGCAGGAGCGGCGCGGTGACCCGGTCGACGTACTCGATCGGGGAGCGTTCCTTCATGAGCTCCGGCACGTCGTCGGGCGTCCCGCCGAGCAGGGCGCGGTCATATGCCTGGAGCAGCGGCGACTCATCGGCATAAGCGGACGCGAGGTCGGCGACGGGCACGCCGGCTACCCCCGCGATGAACCGCTCGGGGTGCATACCGTGCATCAGCAGCGTGAGGTAGCCGCCCCACGACCAGCCCGCGATCACCGAGCGCTCGGGATCGGCGATGCCCCGCGACAACAGGTCCTCGTGACCGGCGACGATGTCCTCGACCTCGGGCCACCCGATGTTGCGGATGAGCGTGTCGCGCCACGCCGCACCGAAGCCGATCGAGCCGCGGTAGTTGAGCATGGCCACGCAGAAGCCCATGTCGACGTAGGCCTGGACCTCGGGCGCCCATCGATCAAGATCGACGGAGGTGGGCCCGCCATGGATGAACATCAGCGTCGGCCAGGGCTTCGGGCCATCGGGCTCCACCAGCCAGCCCTGGACGCGCTGGCCGTGCGGGTTGGCGTACTCCCAGGGCACGAACGGGCGCCCGGGGGGCGCCGACTGCGGCGGCGCGAGGATGGGTTCGTCCTTCCCGACCTGGAACACGACCCCCGGGTGCTCGCCGCGCTGGAGCCGGTACCAGACGTCGCCATCCGGCCGAACGCGCGCGCCCGAGAGGCTGCCCTCGAGCATCGGCAGTGCTTCGAGCGCGCCGGTCTCGAACGTGTACTTGTGCAGGTAGTTCCGGCCGTCACGAAGCTCGAACAGCAGGAGCGCGCTGCCGTCCGGCCACCAGTCGGCGACCTCGGTCAGGCGGTCCCATGGCAGCGGGATGTCGGTGACCTCGCCGGTCTCGACGTTCCAGATGGCCGGCGCGCGCTCGCCGCGCCGCTCGTGGCCGATGGCGAGCCGCGGGTCGCCCGGGATCGGCGACCAGCCGAACGCGCACAGGGCGCGGCCCTCGTCATGCAGGTCCGCCTTCACGTCGCCGGTGCGGGCATCGAGGATGCGCAGCGAGGGATGGATCAGGTCGCCGTGCTCGGCGTGCTCGATGCACAGGAGCGATTCGTCGGTCGACAGCGCGGCGTGGTCGGCCGCCGCGGTCATCGCGTTCGAGCCGCCGAGCTGGAGCGACTCGGAGCTCGTTGCGATTCGGCGCGCGGGTCCGCCGCCGTCGGCGACGAAGAGCGCAAAGCCATCGCGGTCGCTCACGCCCGCCGCGGTGCGGGTCCGGCCGATGGAGATGCCCTCATCCCAGCCCGCCGGCAGGCCCTCGACGAGCGGCTCCGCAGCCGTGCCTGTGCCACCGACGAATGGCGTTGCAACCCACATGCCCGACTCGTCGCCGGTGAGGTCGCGATGCCAGACCACCCACTCGCCATCCGGGTTGATCTCGCCGCTGATCAGCCCGACTGGCTCATCGGTGATCTGTCGCTTCTCGCCCGTCGCGAGGTCCCATGCGTGCAGCTGGTACACGCCACTCTCCGATGAGGCGAAGATCACCCGGTCCTTGGCGTGGCGCGACCAGTGCGGAAAGCCGATGATGGGCGCACGAAAGCGGCGCTGCCACAGCGGTTCGGGATCGGGCACGCGCGGCAGCATAGCCGACCGTCGCACCCGTACCCTTGGCGCCGATGGGCGGCATTGGTGGCATCGGCGGGCGCGCACTGTCCGCGAGGTTGGGCCGGGTCGGGATCTGGTCGTTCGCGCTGCAGCGGCTGACCGCCGCCGACGCGGGCGCCGCGATGCGCGAATACGAGCGGCTGGGGTACCCGGCGGTGTGGATGCCCGAAAGCGTGGGGTCGAAGGAGGTCTTCGCCCACGCCGCGCTGCTCCTGGCTGGAAGTGAGCGCGCGATCGTGGCCCCCGGCATTGCCAGCATCTACGCCCGTGACCCGATGGCCATGGCCGGCGGCGCGAAGGCCCTCGCGGAAGCGCATCCCGGGCGCTTCGTGCTGGGCATCGGGGTGAGCCACGCGCCGTCCGTGGCGACTCGCGGCGGGAGCTACGGCAAGCCGGTCGAGACGATGACCGCGTACCTCGACGGGATGGCCGCCGCCTCGTACGCGGGCCCCGAGCCCGGCGAGCCCGTGCCGCTGGTCCTTGCCGCGCTCGGGCCCCGGATGCTCGAGCTGGCGGCGGCCCGCGCGGACGGGGCGCACCCGTACTTCGTCCCGGTCGAGCACACGCCGATCGCGCGCGCCGGCCTCGGTCCCCAGCCATGCCTCGCCGTCGAGCAGACCGCGGTGCTCGCGACCGACCCGACCGAGGCGCGCCGCATCGGGCGCGGGTTCGCCCGCCACTACCTCGCGCTGCCCAACTACGCAAACAACCTGCGCCGCCTCGGCTGGTCCGACGACGACATCGCCAGCGACGGTAGCGACCGCCTCATCGACGCGGTCGTCGCCTGGGGCGACGCCGACGCGATCGTCGCCCGCGTGAAGGCGCATCTCGACGCCGGCGCCGACCACGTCTGTGTCCAGCTCCGCGCCGAGTCCTCCGCGGACCCGTCGCTGGCGGGCTACGCCGAGCTCGCGGCCGGCCTCCTGGGGCTCTAGCGACGCGCCGGTCTGGAGGGAGGCTGCGCGTATGATTCGAGCGTGACCACCGAATCGAAGGCGCTCCGACCGTGGTCGGGCGATCGGGCCCCGGCGGACTGGGGCATCGGGGACGGGCAGGCGGTCCCGTGGGAGTACGCACCCGCACCCGAGTCGAAGGACGTCGTCTCGATCAAGCCGCGCTACGGCCTCTTCATCGACGGGCGCGAGGTGAACGCCTCCGACGGGGGCTGGTTCCCGAGCGTCAACCCGGCGACCGAGGAGGTCATCGCGCAGGTCGCGAAGGCCACCACGGCCGACATCGATCGGGCCATCCGCGCCGCACGGCGCGCGCAGAAGACACGCTGGGGCAACCTGCCCGGCCGGGAGCGGGCGAAATACCTCTTCCGGATCGCGCGGATCCTCCAGGAGCGGTCACGCGAGTTCGCCGTGCTCGAGTCGATGGACTCCGGCAAGCCGATCAAGGAATCGCGCGACGTCGACGTGCCCCTGGTCGCCAACCACTTCTGGTACTACGCCGGCTGGGCGGACAAGCTCGAGTACGCCTTCCCGGGCCGGGTCGCGAAGCCGCTCGGCGTCGCGGCGCAGGTCATCCCCTGGAACTTCCCGCTGCTGATGCTGGCGTGGAAGATCGCGCCGGCGCTCGCGGCCGGGAACACGGTCGTGCTCAAGCCGGCGTCGACGACGCCGCTCAGCGCGCTCCTCTTCGCCGAGCCGAGGTCTGCCGGCAGGCCGACCTGCCACCGGGCGTCGTGAACATCGTCCCCGGGCCATCGGACATCGGCATGCACCTGGTCAGCCATCCGGGCGTCGACAAGGTCGCCTTCACCGGCTCGACCGGCGTCGGCAAGCTCATCCAGAAGGCGACTGCGGGCACGAACAAGGCGCTGACGCTCGAGCTCGGCGGTAAGGCCGCCAACATCGTGTTCGATGACGCGGCGCTCGACCAGGCCGTCGAGGGCATCGTCAACGGCATCTACTTCAACCAGGGCGAGGTGTGCTGCGCCGGTTCGCGCCTCCTCGTCCAGGAGTCCGTGCAGGGACCGCTGATCGAGAAGCTCAAGGACCGGCTGTCGACGATCCGCGTCGGTGACCCGCTCGACAAGAACACCGACGTCGGCGCGATCAACTCCAAGGCCCAGCTCGAGAAGATCACCGAGCTCGTCCAGGCCGCCGGCGTGCGACCTGCCCGATCGGGGCTACTTCTTCCGGCCGACGCTGTTCACCAACGTCGCCCAGAGCCACCGGATCGCGAAAGAGGAGATCTTCGGGCCGGTGCTCTCGGTGCTGACGTTTCGAACGCCCGACGAGGCCGTCGAGAAGGCGAACAACACCCCCTACGGCCTATCGGCCGGCGTGTGGACGGAGAAGGGGAGCCGGATCCTCTGGATGGTCCGCAAGTTGAAGGCCGGGGTCGTCTGGGCCAACACATTCAACCGGTTCGACCCGACGTCGCCCTTCGGCGGCTACAAGGAGTCGGGCTTCGGGCGCGAGGGCGGCATGCACGGGCTGCACGCCTACGTGAGGCTCGAGGATCGCTGAGGTGGCCGGCCGGCCTGTTGCGCTCGCGCAGGGGCCGATCTCGCTGCCGAGCGCGGTCGAGCAGCTGACCCAGGCCTGGCATCCGATCGACATCGTCAGGGCCAACGACGCCATCGTCAGGCTCGCGCGCCTCGAGGGCTCGTTCGAGTGGCATGCCCATGACGAGGACGAACTGTTCCTGTGCTGGTCGGGCGGGTTCCGCATCGAGCTCGAGGGCAGCGCGTCGATCGAGCTCGCGGCGGGCGACCTGTTCGTGGTTCCGGTCGGCACCCGGCATCGTCCGGTCGCGGACCATGGCCCGGCGTACGCGATCCTGCTCGAGCGACCCGAGACGCTCCAGTACGGCAACCCAGCCGACGAGGAGCACTGAGGTGCATCCGCGCCGAGAGGGCACATCCGGCGAGGTTGTCTCTCGAGCACGAACGGTGCGCGTCCAACCCTCGCCCGACGATCGGATCTCGATCCGCAAGACCTACAAGCTGTACATCGGCGGGCAGTTCCCGCGGAGCGAGTCCGGCCGGTCCTACGAGGTGAGCGCCGCGGATGGAACGCCGCTGGCCAACGCCGTGCGCGCTTCGAAGAAAGACCTCCGCGACGCGGTGCGTGCCGCTCGCAACGCCTTCCCCGGCTGGGCCGAGCGCACCGCGATGAACCGCGGCCAGGTCCTGTACCGAGTCGCGGAGCTGATGGAGGGCAGGCGCGACCAGTTCACCGCCGAGGTCGGCCAGGCAGAAGGATTGCGCGTCGATCGGGCGCGCGAGGTGGTCGCTCGGGCGATCGATCGCTGGGTCTGGTACGCCGGCTGGGCGGACAAGATCGCGCAGGTGCTCGGCTCGTCGAACCCCGTCGCATCCGACTACTTCAACTTCACGATCCCGGAGCCCACCGGTGTCGTCGGCGTCGTCGCACCGGAGGTGTCCTCGCTCCTCGGCCTCGTCTCACGTCTGGCACCGCCGCTCGTCGGCGGCAACAGCGTCGTGGTCCTCGCCTCCGAGTCGCGGCCGTTGCCGGCGATCACCCTCACCGAGGTCCTCGCGACCTCGGACGTGCCGGACGGCGTCGTCAACGTCCTGACCGGCCGCAAGCGCGAGCTCGTGCCCGTCCTCGCTGCGCACGTCGACGTCGATGCGCTCGACGTCTGGGGCGTGCCGGAAGACCTGCGCACCGACGTGGAGCTGGCGGCCGCGGATAGCGTGATGCGCATCGCGCGTCGCCCGAAGGGCACGACCGACGCTCGGTTCGACTGGCTCGACGACAAGGCGAGCGAGCGGCCCGAGTGGATCGCCGCGTACCTGGAGATGAAGACCGTCTGGCACCCGATCGGGGTCTAGACGACGTCGTTCAGTATTGTCTGAACATTCAGAACGTTCTACAATCGCCCGGTGACGCCGGGTGAATCGGAGTTCGTCGAGGAGATGGGTCGGTTCCTGGCATCCCTCGGGATGACCCCGATGGCCGGCCGGATGTGGGGCTGGTTGCTCATCTGCGATCCGCCTGAGCAGACCGCATCGGACATTGCGGCGGCGCTTCGCGCGAGCCGTGGCGCGATCAGCGGCACGGCCCGGCTCCTTGCCACGAGCGGCCTGATCCGCAGGACGACGCGAGCCGGCGATCGGCGGGAGTACTTCAGCGCGCCGCCCGAGGCACTCGACGCGATGCTCGGCAGCGCCGCTGCGATCTATCGCCAGATGCGTCAGATCGCCGAGCGAGGCCTGGCGGCGACGGCCGATCGCCCACCACGGGCCAGAGCCCGGCTCCAGGAGTTCCGCGACGTCATGGCGTTCGTCGAGCAAGAGGTGCCGGCCGTCATCGGCCGGTTCCTGAAGGATCGCAACAGGAGAGGACAGGCATGAGCGCCGTCATCGAAACCGAGCAGCTGACCAAGTCGTATGGGCCGTTCCGCGGCATCGTCGAGGTCGATCTCGTCGTCAACCAGGGCGAGGTGTTCGGGTTCCTCGGGCCGAACGGGGCCGGCAAGACGACCACGATCCGGATCCTGCTCGATCTCATCCGGCCGACCGCGGGCCGCGCCAGCGTCTTCGGCATCGAGACGACCGCAGACCCGGTGGCGATCCACCGCCGGATCGGGTACCTGCCGGGCGAGTGGAACCTGTACGACCGCCTCACGGGCGCGGAGACCATCACGTACTTCGCGAACCTGCGCGGCGGCGTGGACAGGACCTACGTCGAGCAGCTGGTGGAGCGCCTCGACCTCGATCCGTCGCGCCGCTTCCGCGAGTACTCGAGGGGCAACAAGCAGAAGGTCGGGCTGATCACCGCACTCCAGCATCGACCCGAGCTGCTGATCCTCGACGAGCCGACCGCGGGCCTCGATCCGCTCGTCCAGCAGACGTTCAACGAGCTGCTGTTCGAGGCGCGGGGGGAAGGCCGCACGGTGTTCCTGTCCTCGCACATCATCAGTGAGGTCGAGCGCACGTGCGACCGCGTCGCGATCATCCGCGAAGGTCGAATCGTCCGGCTGGATAGCGTCGAGGGCGTTCGCTCTCTCGCTGCCCATGAGGTCGAGCTGCGGTTCGCGGCGCCGGTGGCGGCTGCGCCCTTCGGGGCGATCCCCGGGGTGAGGAACCTGGTCGAGGAGGGCCGCACGCTGCGCATGCTCGTCGCCGGCCCGATTGCGCCCGTCGTCCGATTGGCCGGGCAGTTCGACCTGGTCGATTTCGTGAGCCGCGAGCCGTCGCTCGAGGAGGTTTTCCTTAGCGAGTACGGCAGCGCCAGCCCGGCGACCACGCCGGCGGCGGCCCGATGACCGCCGTCGCACCCGCGCCCGCGCTCGCGTCGAGCGTGATCCAGGCGCCCTCGCTCCGGGCGCGCCTGCTCGGTCTCGGCTCTATCTTCGGCAAGGCGTTCCGCGACAGCAGGCGGACGGCGATCGCCCTTGGCGCCCTGTTCGCGCTGGTCTTCATCGCCACGGCGGCACAGATCGCCGAACAGTTCGACACCGCCGCCGATCGCCTCAAGTTCGCCGCGGAGCTGCAGGGCCTGCCGCCGATCTTCCAGGGCATGCTCGGCGAGCCGATCGACATCGACAGGCTCGGCGGCTTCATGTCCTGGCGGATCCTGAACTTCATGCCGGTGATGCTCGGCATCTGGTCGGTGGTCGCGATGTCAGGCCTGCTCGCGGTCGAGCTCAACCGCGGGAGCATGGATCTGCTGGCCGCGTCGCCGATCAGCCGCGCGCGCCTGGCATTCGAGAAGCTCGCCGGCTACCTCGTCGCCCTCGCGGTTTCGATCGCGATCCTGGTCGTCGGGATGGCTGTCGCGTTCGCGGCGTTCTCGAAGCTGCCCGGCGACGCGGTGGGGATCGATGCGATCCTCGCCCACTCGGTCTGGCTCTATATCGCCATTCTGGTGCCCGGCGCCGTCGCCTTCGCCGTCGCGCCACTGCTCGGGCGGAACCAGGCGCTGGGCATCGGCGCGGTCGTGCTGTTCGCGAGCTTCGTGATCAACGGGTTCGCCGGCAGCGTGACCGCGTTCGAGCACGTACGTGGCCTCTCGTATTTCGCCATCACGGCCGAACACCGCCCGCTCGCGGGCCGCTACGACTGGTCGTCGATCGCGCTGGTCGGCGGGATCATCGTCGCCCTCCTCGCGGCCGGACTGTGGGTCTTCTCGCGGCGCGACCTGCTCGTCGCTGTCGGTGGGCGAGTCCG
The DNA here is from genome assembly GCA_005889475.1 of Chloroflexota bacterium. GTDB lineage: Bacteria > Chloroflexota > Limnocylindria > Limnocylindrales > CSP1-4 > UBA5189. The sequence continues at coordinate 40,435 of VBGT01000075.1, forward strand.
GCTGCCAAGCATCGGGCTGTGGCTACGCGAGCCGTTCACGCGGGCCTTCGGTGAGCGCTTCCCGGCCGCGCTCGCGTGGGGGGCGTTCCTGGGCGTGTTCGGCCTGTTCATCGCGACCTCGGCAGACCAGTTCGTCAAGACCCTCGGGGCGATTCCCCAGATCGTGGCGATGATCAAGCAGTTCTTCCCGAACGAAGACATCCTCTCGACCGGCGGGTTCCTCCAGCTCGCCTTCTTCCAGGAGGCGATTCTGGCGATGACGCTCGCCGCGGGCGGCTTCGTCGCGGGCTGGGCATCGGACGAGAGCGAGCGCCGGCTCGAGCTGGTCCTCAGCACGCCCGTCGCGCGGGGGCGATGGGCGGTCCGGAGCGCGCTCGCCGTGCTCGCGGCGATCGCGGTGATGACCGCGGTCATGGCCGTCGGGGTCGGCGCCGGCGCCGCCACGCAGGCGGGTGACGCCACGCGGCCCGTGCTCGGGCTGTGGGTGCTCGGGCTGTATGGGATGGCGCTCGCGGGCATCGGCCTGGCTGTCGGCGGCCTGATCCGGCCGAGCCTGGCCGCGCCGGTCACGATCGTCGTCGGCCTGGGTTTCTACCTCCTCGACCTCATCGGTTCGATCCTCGACCTGCCCGACGCGGTCCTTGGTATTGCCCTGAACCGGCATCTCGGCCGGCCCATCCTCGGTGTCTACGACGAGGCCGGCATGCTCGCATGCGCGGCGCTGGCGGTCGGCGGCGTGGTCCTGTGCGCGATCGGCATGCGCCGTCGCGACATCGGCCGGTGAGCCACTGATCGCGTCGACGCGTCCGGCCTGTGGCGGGCTGACTGGCCCCGCACACTTCGCTGATGCCAACCCTGGCCATCGGGCTCGTGCTCGTCGCGGCCGTGCTGCATGCCGGCTGGAACGTGCTGCTCAAGACGTCGGGCGACACGCTCTGGACGGCCCTCCGGCTGCAGGCCATCGGGACGGCGATCCTGCTCCCGATCGGGATCGCGGCGTGGCTGTGGAACGGGATGCCGGCGGTCTCGGCCGCGGCGTTCTGGCTCGCCATTGCCTCGGGGGTGGTCGAGGCGATCTACTTCGTGTGCCTGTCCGCCGCGTACAGCCGCGGTGCGCTGTCGCTCGTCTATCCGCTCGCCCGGGGAAGCGCCCCGCTCCTGGCTGTCGCGGTCGGCATCCTGCTGCTCGGTGAGCGGCTGGCCCCAGGCGCGCTGCTCGGCGTCGGGTGCCTGCTCGTCGGGATCCTGCTCGTCGCCCGGCCGTGGCAGGCGATCCAGGCAGCGGGACGGGCGCAGCGCGGCGCTATCGGGTTCGCGCTCGCGACCGGCGCCTCGATCGCCGCCTACTCCGCGATCGATCGACTCGGCGTCCGCGCCACCGAACCATGGCTCTATGGCTCGATGCTTGCCGTCGCGGCGACGAGCTTCCTTGGAGTCGCAGTGGTGATCGGCCGGCGGACCGGGTTCCTGGCGCCGGCGCCGACGTCCGCGCCGCCCGGGCAGCGGCAGGGCACCAACCTCGGGCGCGACGCGGTGGCCGGGATCCTCGCCCTGGCCGCCTACCTCCTGGTGCTGAGCGCGTACTCGATCGCCCCGTTGGCGACCGTCGCGCCGCTCCGGGAATCGGGCATCGTCCTGGCCGCGGCGTGGGGCTCGATCCGCTTGGGCGAGGCGGCCGGTCGCCGGCAGGCGACGTACCGCACCGCAGCCGCCGGCCTCGTCGTGGTCGGCGCGATCCTGCTCGCGACCGCGCGCTGAGCCGAGCGGCGCAGCCGCCTAGGCAGCGGCCCCCGTCGACGTATCCGGCGACTGCTCGGCGGCTCGGCGGCCGAAGATGCGCCGAGTGCCGAACTTGCTGTTCACCAGGGTGACGCCGCCGAGGATGAGCCCCGTGCCGCCGATGACACGAGCGTCGACCTGCTCGCTGAACATCAGCGCCCCGGTCACGATGCCGACGACCGGCAACAGGTAGGCCAGCTGCGACGTGGCCGTCGCCCCGATCCGCCCGAGCAGCCGGAACATGATCAGGTACGCGGCCCCGGACCCGAGGAGCCCGAGCCAGAGCACCGCGATCAGCGCGTTCGGGTTCCAGGCGACGGCGAGTGGCTTCTCGAAGACGAGCGCAAGCGCGGCGACCATGAGGAACGCGAAGCCGACCTGGAAGACGGCCGGGATCATCGGTCGCAGGCCCTTGATGTTGCGGCGCGCGTACACGGCACCGACGGCGTAGGAGACCGTCGAGCCGAGGAGCGCCACCTCGCCGGTCACCTGGCTGCCGCCGAGGGCGCCGGCGAGACCGGGCGCGACCAGCACGACCACGCCGACATAGCCGACGATGACCCCGACCAGCCGGCCGAGGGTGATCGGCTCGTCGGGGAAGACCAGCGCGGCGAGCACGATGACGAGCAGCGGCACCGCCCCGTTGAGGATCGCGGCGATGGCCGATGCGACCGATTGCTCCGCCCAGGTGATCAGCGAGAACGGGATCACGATATTGACCGCGGCCATGACGAGCAGGTGCAGGTACGTCCGCGGGTTCCTGGGCAGCGGCTCCTTCGCGACGGCGACCACCGTCGCGAGCAGGGCAAAGCCGATCAGCAGCCGGCTCGCGATCAGGGTGAACGTGGGCAGCGTCTCGACGCCGAGCTTGATGAAGGCGTAGCTGGTGCCCCACATCACGCCGAGGGTGAGCAACAGGGCCAGGTCGGTGCGGGTCGGTCGGGCGATCACCGCCGGAGTGTACCTCCATCTTGGCCTAGACGAGTGTGCCAAGGCTCCGCTCGTTGCCGCATACGACCTCCAACACGGTCCGCCCGATCTTGGTTGCCCGATTTAGGGATTCGAGCTCGCGGCCTATCGGTCGGACGACCGATGACCGAGGGACTTGGTCGGAACAGCCTCCTTAAAGCAGCGCCGGAACAGGCCGGCGACCAAGCGGAGGAACGGCATGGGCAAGTTCATGGACGTCCACAACGGGTTCTTCGGCGTGAGCGCCGAGCAGCTCCGGGACGCCCACAACCGCGACCTGGCGATCCAGGACGACGAGACCGTGGTCTACGAGCGGGCCTGGCTCGACCCTGAAGCAGGGAAGGTCTTCTGCCTCGCAACCGGGCCGTCGAAGGAGGCCGTGATGCGCATCCACCAGCGCGCCGGCCACCCGACTCCCGAGGTCTACGAAATCATGGCTGAGGTGTGACGATGATCGGAATTCGTTCAGGCCGCCGCCTACGCGCCACGAGCGCGCTCGGGCTGGCCTTGCTCATCGTGCCGGCGTTCACCGGCGTCGCCAACGGCGCCGGCCAGGCCGACGTCGCGCAGGTCCGCCAGGCGACCCTCAAGTACCGCGACGTGAACGCCGCCATCGCCGACGGCTACGTCAAGTTCTACAAGTGCACCGAGCAACCCGGCATCGGGACAATGGGCCAGCACTACGTCAAGTTGCCGCTCGTCGGCGACCCGGCGATCAACGCGCTGACGCCGGAGGTTCTCGTCTACGCGCCGAAGCGCAGCGGCGAGCTGAAGCTCGTGGCAGTCGAGTACGTCGTCACGCAGGCCGACTGGCAGACCGCGTTCGGCTCGGCGACCCCGACCGTCCTCGGCCAGAACATGCTCTTCCGGGCCGCCGGCAACCGCTACGGCCTGCCGAACTTCTACGAGCGGCACGCCTGGCTGTGGCAGGGCAACCCGCTCGGCCTGTACAACGACTGGAACCCGGACATCAGCTGCCTGGGCAACGGCGACAACGGCGGCTGATCGAGCTCGCTCTCCTCGCACGACGGTCGGCCGGCGGCGCAAGCCCCGGCCGGCCGTTTTTCGTGCGTGCGCCGCCTCAGTTGGGCGCGGCGACCTGGAGCTGGGGCGGCGTCGGCGACGCCGGCGGCTCGGTGGCACGCACGGTCGCGGCCCACGCCGCGATCTCCGCGCGTCGAGCGACCCCGAGCTTGGCGAGGATGTGCTCGACGTGGGCGCTCACCGTCTTCGGTGACAGCACGAGCTCGGCCGCGATCTGGGCGTTGGTGAGCCCCGACGCGACCAGCCGAGCAATCTCGAACTCGCGCACGGTGAGCGGCCGCCACGGTTCGTCCTCGAGCCCGCGCCCGCGGCCGGCCTTCGACAGCTCCTCCGCTCGAGCGAGCAGCGGCTCGCTCCTGAGCTCCAGGGCGATCGACCGGACCTCTGCCAGGATCGCCGCTGCGTCCCCGTGCCGGTTCATGCGCATGAGGCAATGCGCCAGGTCGAGCCGTGCCCACGTGGCCTCCCAGACACGACCGCGCTCCTGCCAGCCGCGGACGGCCCGCTCCAGCGCCTCGCGCGCGGCCGAGAGTGACCCGGCGGCGAGGCGCGCGAGGCCATCGGCGTGGCTCAACGCCGGACCCGCGACAGATTCCCAGGCCGCGAGGTGCTCGCGGGCGCGGGCCACCCAGCGTTCGGCGTCATCGGGCCGCCGTGCGGCGATGAATGCTCGCGCGCCGGTCACGACGAATGGAATGAACAGCGCTCGCTCGCCAACCGCGCTGGCGATCGCCCAGCCCTCCTCGCAGCGCGCGACCGAGGCGTCCGCGTCGCTGGTCAGGAGATCGGTCTCGGCCAGGCCCCACAACGGCGTGAGGATGAACTGGTTCTCACCAATTCGTCGCCCTGACGCGAGCGATTCCTCGAGCCAGCGCCTCGCCTCGTCCGGACGGCCGCGGCCGAGGGCGACGAGTCCGATGACATCGAGCGATCCGATCACGCCGCGCGGGCAGCCGCGATCGACCAGCTCCTGCCGGGCGCGCTCATCGGCCGCGTCCCAGCGACCGGCGGACCAGTCGAGGACCGCCCGCGTCGTCGCCATCATTTGGCGGCAATGCGATTGCTCGATCGCATCCGCGTACTGGAGGCCTTCGTGGAGCGCCAGCTCGGCAGTGCTGGCGTCCATGATGCGCGCCGCAAGGATGGCGAGATTGCGATAGCCGGTGACGCCGACCGATTCGAAGCCGGCGTCCCGCGCCTCGCGGGCAGCCCGCATGCCGTCGCGCAGGCCCGTCTCGTAGCGGCCGGCGACGATGTCGATCCTGGCCAGGAGCAGATCGGCATCCAGTGCCGTTTCCCGATCGCCCACCGATTCGGCTAGTTCGCGCGCACCGATGGCTTCGCTGCGTGCGGCTGAAAGGTCCGAGGCGGCCCGCAACCGATCATCGGCGCGGAGCATCGTGTAGAAAGCCCGAACTTTCTCCCGCTCCGCCGTCGGTGGCAGGGCGGCGATCTCCGCGAGCGCCCGGTCGGTGATGGCGCGAAGGTCGCCGGTCGGGGCCCCACCCCGCGCCGCCAGCATGTAGTCCGAGATCAGCATCCCTGCGGCCTCGAGCGGCCTGCCGGCTTCCAGATAGAGCTGGCGTGCGCGCGCGCCCGCCGTTCCGGATTCCTTGTTCAGCTCGATGGCCGCTGCTGCGTTGGAGAATCGCTCGTAGAGATCGGCTTGCTCTTCCACCGGCAGGTCCGGCGGCATGTTGTCGATCGCCCGCTGGTAGAGCTCGAACGCCTCCTGGCGGGCCGAGATCCGGCTCGCCTCGCGGGCGGCGGTGAGCGCGGCGCGGAAGGCCTGGGGTCGGAGGCCGGCGCGCTCGTAGTGGCGCGACGCGTGGACGACGCTCGACCCATCGAGGTGCATCACGAACTCAGCCGCCTGGGCGTGGAACCGGCGCAGCTGCGACGGTGGCACGGAGCCGTAGATCGCATCGCGCAACAGCTGGTGTCGGAAGTCGTAGTAGCCGCGGTCGATGTAGTCGAAGGGATAGATGATCGCCGCGTCGACGAGCTCCTCGAGCGTCGGCTCGAGCTGGGCAAGCGGCCGGTCGATGATCCCGGCCATCACGTCGGGCGTGAAGCAGCGCCCGATCACGGCGCCCGCGCGCGCGATCGTCCGCGCATCGGGTGAGAGCCGGGACAGTCGCGAGAGGACGGCGTCGCCGATCGTGTCCGGGACGGTCGCCTCGCGGATCAGCCGGCCGTCGTGACGCGCATCGTCGTCGAGCGCGGCGAGTAGCTCCTCGATGTGGAGCGGGATGCCGTTGGTGCGCTCGTAGACCGCCTCGACGACGTCACTCGGCGCCGGCAGGTCGCCGCCGAGGATCAGCGTCGTGGCCATGCCGGTCTCCTCGAGCGTGAGCCGGCGCAGGCGGACCTCCTCGGCGTGGCGCTGGCTGAGGAGGCGAGCGCGCCACTCCCGGTGGATCGTGTCGGCCGGGAACTCGTCCCCGCGGTAGTCGCCGACGATGAGCAGCGGCAGATCCGCGGCATGTCGAGCGAGCTCGCCAACCACCTCGAGGCTCATCTCGTCCGTCCAGTGGAGGTCATCGAAGATGAGCATGGTCGGCCGGTCGATCGCCTCGAGGATGCGGTCGGCGGCCGTCCGGACCATGAGCCGGCGGGATCCGAGCGCGTCGCCCTCATGTCGACCGTCGATCGCCAGCAGGCCCTTCGACAATGCCTTGAACGGCTCGCTGCCGCGCATCCCGGTGGCCATCTCGCGAATCGAGGCGAGGGGGACCTGGTGGTCCTGGGGCGCGACCGACCCGCCCTCCACTCGAAGCCCTGCGGCCAGTGCCTTGCGCATCGCGGCCCTGATCAGGCGCGTCTTGCCGAGCCCCGCCTGGCCCGAGATGAAGAGCGCGTGGCCGCGACCGCGATCCGCCTCGGCGATCAGCTCGTCGAACAGCTCGAGCAGATGGTCGCGGCCGACGAGGATCGGGCACTGGACGATGCGGCCGGTGCTGCTCATCGAGGGGAGTGTAGGGGCAGCTCACCAGGCGCCGCATCGGTCGAACGACCGATGGACGCCGGCGCCCTAGAGCTCGCTCGTCGTGGCGATGGTGACGTCGCGCGCAAGGTGGGTATCGAGGGCCCAGGCACGCGCGAGGATTACGTGGAATGTCGCCTGCGCCCGCCCATGCGGCAGCTCGATCGTTGGCAACGGGCGCGGGTCGATCGCGCCGGCGATGTCCAGGCCGAGCGAGCCCCCATAGGTGCCCGCCGGGGCGAGGATCGCCGACCAGGCCGTGATCGTCTCGCTCTCGCCTTCGTTGACGGTCGCCTCGACCTTGACTCGAATCTCGGCGCGAATCTCCTGGAGCTTGACCGCGCCCGGCATCGAGAGCTCCAGCCGGCCGGTCAGCGACTCGCCGCACACCAGCGGCATGGGCTCGAGCTTGATCGTGCCGGTGATCCCGTCCGATGCGCTGTCGGTCTGCTCGTAGAGCGCGAACTCGCCGACGTGGACGACGCCGGCCCGGAGTAGCGCCGTGGGCTGGGCGACGACGACCTCGTGTTCGATGCTCGAGTCCAAGCCGCCAGCGATGTCGAGCTTCGCCTCGAACGCCCAATCCAGGCCCACATCATCGGCGACGAGCGTCGCCGGGCCCATCCCCGGTACGGGCTGTTCGAAGGTCGCCGTCCATGTCTCGCCCTGAGCGATCTGCAGGGGACCGTGCACCTGCACGGGCTCCCGAAGAAGGTCTTCTCGCGTCGTCACGACCCTGGTGGTGGTCGTGCCATTGGCCCCATGCGTGGTGACCCGATGCCGCCAGTGCTCCTCCGCGACGAGGCCGACGAGGACGCCGCGCGCCTCGATCGCGCGATCCGCCCTGATCGAGACACGGCCAGAGACCAGGCGGCCGGGGAGCAGGATCGATCGGTCGAGCTCGACATGCCACGTGGCACCGCCGGATGAACCCTCCCAGGCCGCGGCGGCCGCCCGCGATTGCGTCTCGGTCACGTCCGAGAGCGTACCGGCTCGCCCGGCGCCGCGGCTACCATCGGGCCGAGGGCCTGAGGGACGGGATGCTGACGCTCGACACGATCCGGGGGGCGCCGAAAGCGCTTCTGCACGACCATCTCGACGGCGGGCTGCGGCCGGCGACCGTGGTGGACCTCGCTCGCGAGTTCGGCTATCAACGGCTGCCGACGACTGACGTCGACGAGCTCGCGAGCTGGTTTCGCCGCGGCGCCGACCGCAAGTCGCTGGAGCTGTACCTGGAGACGTTCGAGCACACCGTCGGCGTGCTCCAGGACCGCGACGCGATCATGCGCGTCGCCGCCGAGTGCGCGGAGGATCTCGCCGCCGACCGCGTCGTCTATGCGGAGGTGCGCTACGCCCCGGAGCTGTCGACCGAGAAGGGCCTGACCCTGGACGAGGTGGTCGAGGCCAATCTCGAAGGCTTCCGGCTCGGGAGCGCGAGGGCCGCCGAGGCCGGCCAGCCGATCGTCATGAAGGTCCTCGTGACCGCGATGCGCCAGGCCGCTCGGTCGGTGGAGGTCGCCGAATGTGCGATCCGCTGGCGCGATGCGGGTGTCGTGGGCTTCGACATCGCGGGGCCCGAGGCCGGCTACCGCCCGACGCGCCACCTCGAGGCATTCGAGGCGGTGCGCAAGGAGAACTTCCACATCACGATCCACGCCGGCGAGGGCTTCGGCCTCCCGTCGATCTGGGAGGCCCTCCAGTTCTGCGGCGCCGAGCGGCTCGGCCACGGCGTCCGCATCGTCGACGACATCACCGCGCTGCCGGATGGCTCGTACTCGCTCGGTCGGCTGGCGGCGTTCGTGCGCGACCGCCGCGTGCCGCTCGAGATGTGCCCGACCTCGAACGTCCACAGCGGCGCCGCGACCTCGATCGCCGAGCACCCGTTCGACCTGCTCCGGCGCCTGCGTTTCCGGGTCACGGTCAACACCGACAACCGACTGATGTCCAACGTGTCCATGTCGAGCGAGCTCAAGGTCCTCGACGAGACCTTCGGGCTCGGCCTGGGCGAGCTCGAGTGGCTGACGATCAACGCGATGAAGTCGGCCTTCGCGCCGTTCGACGAGCGGCTCCGGATCATCAACGAGGTCGTGAAGCCCGGCTACGCGCACCTGCGGGCAGCGGAGTCGCGGGTCGTCGCCCACGCGTGACGCCGGCGGACTGTGAGCTCCTTGGACGACCTCAGCGGGCGGCTCGCGGCGATCCACGAGCAGCTCGACCAGCGGCCGACGTCAGCCTCGCTGTCGCCGTCGGCGAGCCCGCCTCGGAGGCCTGACGCAGCTCAGCCGCCGGTGACGGTCAGCGTGCCCTTCATCCCGAGCTGGTCGTGGCCGTTCAGCTTGCACAGGAAGGTGTACTCGCCTGCGGCGAGCGTGACCGTCGCGTCCTTGGTCAGCCCGGCCGCGATTGCCTCGACCTTGCTCACCACCTGGTCGCCCTGCAGGATCTCGAGCTCGTGCTCCTGCGTGCCCACGTTCTTGATCGAAAAGGTGACCGAGCCGGCCGGCACCGTGATCGTCGACGGCGTGAAGGCGTACTCCTTTGCCTCGACCGCGAGCACGCCCGACGGGACCGGCGTGACCGGGCCGGCCGTCGGTGTCGTCCCGCCGCCGCAGGCGGCAAACACTGCCGCGAGGGCGAGGGGCGCGACGAGGCGCGTGGCGAGGCGTGCGGCGATGTCAGCTGGGCGGCCGGAACGAAGCACTGGTGTGGTCCTCCAAGCGGACGCTTCGCATCGCGGGCGAAGCGTCGGGGGTCTCAGCCGGCGACGGCGGGTGGCGCCGGTCGGCGGATGAGCGGGCGATCGACGATGAACAGCACGAGCACAGGGACGAGGTAGGCAAGGTATCCGAGCAGCTCGAGCACCGTCGGGGCCGACCGGTACCCGAAGAGGGCGTGGAGGATGCTGCCGACCGCGCTCGTCTCGGAAACCACGCCCTCGAGGTCGAACGCGATGCCGGTGTTGGCGATGAGCCCGGCTTCCCCGAACTCGTGGATCGCAAACGCGACAAGGCCGGCCGCGACGAAGATCAGGATCGTGCCGGTCACGGTGAAGAACCGGCGAAGGTTGACCCGTCGCCCAGCGACGAAGATGGCCCAGCCGGTCGCGATCGCGACGGCAAGCCCCAGGACGCCACCCGCAATCGTGTCGATGCCGGAACCGTTGAAGGACAGCACCGGGATCAGGAACAACGCCGTTTCCACCCCCTCGCGGATTACCGCCACGAACGCCAGGGCGACCAGCGCAAACGTCCCGCCGCGCGAGATCGCAAGGTCGACGTCGTGCTCGAGCTCGCCCTTGATGGCTCGACCCTGGCGGCGCATCCAGAACAGCATCCAGGTCAGGACCGCCACGGCCACCAGCGCCGCGACGCCCTCGGCCGTGGCCTGGACGATCTCGGGCAGCTCCTCGATCGTGAGGATGACCGCTACGCCGATCGCGATCGATAGCGCGACGGCACTGGCCACACCCATGGCGATACTCGGCAGGGCGTCTCGCCGACCGATCCTGACCAGGTACGCGGCGACGATGCCGACGATGAGGGCCGCCTCGAGGCCCTCTCGGAGCATCAGGAAGAAAGTGGCGAGCATTGGGTTGCTTGGTGCCTCGGACTCAAGCGTTCTTGCGTTGCTGGGTCAAGCGCCCTTGAGTCCGAAGGCTAGCATGGAATTTTCGGGGGTGCCACGGCGGAAATACCGCCTCCGCGCGCTTGCGCCTACGACAGGCCCAACGTCCGCAGGTACGGCTCGATGGTCGTCCGCCACGAGGCGAATGTGCCCGACCCGGTGGTCAAGGTGGCAACGATCGCGCGGTCCGACCGGACCCCGAACACCGCCAGGAAGTGCAGCTGACGGCCCTGGGCGGTGCCCGTGTACTCGAGCACCTCGAGCGTCGCGCCCGAGGCATCGACCTGGGCCTCCGAGACCACCTTGAAGTCGGCGATCAATGCCGGCGCGTTGGCGACCGAGGCCGTCGTGTAGTCGGCGAGGCTCATCC
>VBGT01000049.1 GCA_005889475.1 Chloroflexota bacterium
ATCCGATCGGCGAGTCGATGAGGATGCATGTCGTGCGGGCCGGAGTACCGGAAGACATCCGGATCGCGCGGATCAGCGATCTCCCGTCGTAGTACACGCGATCGGGTGCGACCCCACAGTGCAACCGGCCTGATCCAGGCAGGGAGAAACAGAACAAGTGTTCGTGGCGCGCCCGACAGGATTCGAGCGCGCGGATGCCATAAAAATCCGGACACCAATTGAGGGTGCAGATCTCGGCCGCCTGGCCGTAGGCGCCTGACCCAGAGTCAAGCGCCACACTCTGGCCACACGCAAGTGGTCGGCCCATTTCCACTCGGTCACCCAGCACGCGCCCTGTTCCGGGCCGTACTCGCGATGCATTGGGCTTCGCGCAGCTGCCCTCTTGACGCGCGGTGCTACCTTGTTGCAACCGGTTACATGTAACCGGTTTCAGCCAGATGGGCGAGCGTGGCGAAGAAGAGCGTTACGATCCGCGACGTCGCCAGGCGAGCTGGGGTGAGCGTGGCGACTGCGTCGCGCGCTCTCAACGGGAAGCAGGTCGTCAACCCCCGGACCCGCGACCGGATCCTGGCCGTGATGGACGAACTCGGCTTTAGACCGAGCCCGGCCGCTCGTCGCCTCAGCCTCGGCCGGACACTGACCGTCGGCGTCGTCGTGTCCTTCCTTACCCGGCCACAGGCCGCCGAGCGGCTTCGCGGGGTTGACGCGGTCCTGACCGATAGCGAGTTCGATCTCGTCGTCTACAACGTCGAGTCTGTCCAGAAGCGGGATCACTACCTGGGTAGCCTCGCTCATTCGCAGCGAACCGACGGGCTGGTGGTGATGTCCCTGCCACCACCGGACGAAGCCGTGCCTGCCCTCGGCCAGACTCCGGTTCCGGTCGTGTTCATCGACGTCCATACCCCATCGGTTGCCCACATGCCACGCGTCGTCGGCGACGACATGGTCGGGGGTTCGTTGGCCGCGCGTCACCTCCTGGGGCTCGGGCACCGACGCATAGCTTTCATCGGCGACGCGCTAGAGAGTCCATTCGGGTTCACCTCGAGCCGCGATCGTGAGCTTGGCCTGACCAAGGAGCTCGCGGCCGCCGGCATCGACATCGCGCCCGAATGGATCGGACACGGCGCGCATGGCCGATATGAGGCTCGTGACCTCGCCCGCCGCATCCTGCTGAGTGATCCTCGGCCGACCGCGATCTTCGCGGCCAGCGACACGCAAGCCCTGGGAGTCGTCGCGGCCGCCCGGGAGCTCGGTCTTCAGGTGCCAGACGACCTCTCAGTCATCGGCTACGACGACATCGAGGCCGCTGACTATGTCGGACTGACGACGATCCGCCAGCAGCTGTTTGAGTCCGGGAGGCGGGGCGCCGAGATCCTCCTGGCGGAGATCGACCGGCGATCAGAGGAACCGCCGATCGCTTACCTAACCCCTGAGCTCGTCGTCCGCGCGACCACGGCGCCTATGAAGGAGGGCCGTGGATGAGGGCCTGCGAGCGGCTTGGAAACCGGTAAACGGACAGCAGCGAGGAGGAGAATCAATGCTTACCGTCCGATTCCATCGTGCCCTGGCAGCATGGCCCGCGGCGCGCCTTGTCGTCTTGACTCTTGCGACGATCCTGGTCACTGCCTGCGCGGCGCCCGGGGCAGTGACCACACCGAGCCCGGCCGCCACTGGTACCCAGACCAGCTCGGCGCCGTCGGCCGTTGCCGCGGGCCCGAGCTGCGGGACGGACCCGGTCAAGCTGAACGCCTACTTCGAGACCGGATTCGACCTGCCGTTCAAGCTCTCTGATGAGTTCACCAAGCAGTACCCAAACGTCACCTGGGACATCAAGCAGGACCAGTTCACCAACCTCATGAGCTCGACGCCGCGCCTGCTGGCCGGAGACAATCCGCCCGACCTGATCCGGCTCCCCTCGATGGTGACCCTGGTCAAGGATGGCCTCCTCAAGAATCTCGACGACTACGTCACCGCGTTCGGCTGGGACAAGTTCCCGGCGGCACAGCTCGCCCAGAACCGGGTCGCGAGCGACGGGACGCGCGGCTCAGGGTCGCTGTATGCGGCCGGGCTGAACTACAGCCTGACCGGCGTCTTCTACAACAAGAAGCTCGCCCAGCAGATCGGCATGACCGCGGCACCGACGACCGTCGCCGAGTTCGAGGACCTGCTGGCCAAAGCGAAGACGGCTGGCGTCCAGCCGATCATGATGTGGAACGCGACCGCGAGCGGTGGAGGGCTGGCGTTCCCGCTCCAGAACCTGATGGCGGCCTATGGGCCGACCCAGCCGATCAACGACTGGATCTTCCAGAAGCCGAGCGCGACGATCGACACCCCCACGAACGTGACCGCCGCCCAGCACCTACAGCAGTGGGTAGAGGCCGGCTACTTCCCGAAGGACGTCAACGCGATCGAGTACACGGACGCCAATGCCCGCTTTGGAAAGGGCGAGGGCGTGTTCATGTTCAACGGCGACTGGCAGAACGCCGTGTACGACAAGGACATGTCGAGCAACGTCGGCTTCTTTGTCTTCCCGCCCGGACAGGCCGGTGGCTCGGTCGCGGCGATGTCGGCCCCGCTGACATACGGGATCGCGGCCAAGGCGAAGAACGCCGACTGCGCCGCATTCTTCTTCAACTGGGTGGCAACCAACGAGAAGGCCCGCCAGATCGACGTCGCGGTTGGTGGCTCGAACCCAGGTGGACCTCCTGACCTGGCGGTCCCGCAGGCTGCCGCCCCGGTGACCAACGAGACGTTGACCGCCGGAGCCGATGTGGCGAAGGACAACGGTGCGATGGACTTCATCGCCAATGCAACGGGCTCGATCTTCGCGCAGGGCTGGACGCCCGAACTGCAGAAGATGGTCGGCGGCAAGCAGGCCGCCGCCGGTCTCCTGAAGGCGGTCCAGGCCGAATACGAAAAGGAACTCGCCCGGTGAGTCAGGCCGCCGACAAGGCCGACCCGGCACGAGCGTTGCCCGGAGCTCGCGCCGAGGCCATTGATCGGCGGCTCAGCAGGCGGATCCCCTTGGCCCAGGGGATCCGCCGGCAAACCCTGGTTGGTTGGCTCTTCGTGGTGCCGGCGCTGCTCTTCTACGCGGTTTTTGTCCTCCAGCCGCTGGCGCTGACTGTCCAGTATTCGCTGTATCGGTGGGACGGCTTCAGTCCCGCGACCTGGGTCGGCTTGGCGAATTACGCGAGCGTGCTCAGCGAGCCGAAACTCCTCGAGACGCTCTTCAACGCGTTCCGGCTCGTCCTGTTCTTTAGTCTCATCCCCGTCACGCTCGGGCTCGTCACAGCGAGTGTCGTTCACCGTGTCGCGACCGGGCGGCTTGGAACCGTGTCGCGGACGGTGCTCTTTTTGCCGCAGGTCATCCCGCTCGTCGCGGCGGGCATCATCTGGGGCAGGCTTCTATCGCTTTCCGGTTTGATCAACCAGGGCCTCACGGCCATCGGCCTCGGCGACATCACCCGAGCCTGGCTCGGCGACTTCGATACGGCGCTCCCGGCTGTCGGCATCATCGGGATCTGGGTTCTTCTCGGCTTCTGCACCGTGTTGTTGCTGACGGGCATGGCCAAGATCGATGCGGGCCTGTACGAATCCGCGAGGCTCGACGGAGCAGGCTGGTTCCAGGAGTTCCGGGCGATCACAGTCCCGAGCCTGAGATACGAGATCGGCGTCTGCCTGACCGTGACGATCATTGCGGCCCTCGCCGCGTTTGACATCGTGTACGTCTCCACCGGGGGCGGTCCGGGAAATGCGACCGCGGTCCCGGGGATCCAGATCTACATCCTCGCGTTCTTGGAGCGCCAGGTCGGTCTGGCGTCGGCACTCGCCGTCGTCCTTGTCATCCTCGTGCTCCTCGTCATCCTGCCGATCCAGCGCCTCAGCCGCGAGGACGCCCGATGAGGGTCGCCCGGCGTGAGCTCTACGCCGGAAGGACGTTCCTCGCCGCGCTTGTGGCGATCACGATCCTGCCGTTCGTGAGCATCTTCACGACGGCGTTGCATCCGTCCGGAAGCGTTCCCGTCGGGCTTTCGTGGCCGGCGAATCCACAGTGGGGAAACTTCATCGAGGCGTTCAAGGTCGCCAATATGACCGCGCTCCTCGCGTCGAGCATGTTCATCGTTCTGACGGTCGTTCCCGTCTCCCTGGTTATCTCGACGATGGCGGGATTTGCGATCGGTCTCCTTCGGATCCCCGGAGCGCGGTGGCTCCTTCTCCTGTTCGTGTTCGGGCTGACGCTGCCCTTCGAGGGGATCATCACCCCGCTCTACTTCCTCGCCCGTCAGATCGGGATCCTCAATACGCGACTGGCGATCGTCCTGCCCCTCATCGGGCTGTTCATGCCGTTCGCCGTGTTCTGGATGCGCGCGCACTTCGTGAACATGCCGGACGAGATCTCCGAGGCTGCGCGCGTCGACGGGGCAAGCACCTGGGACCTCTTCTGGCGGATCCACGTCCCGCTGGCGCGCGCCCCGATCGTCTCGCTCGGGATCCTCACGTCGGTGTGGGCCTGGAACCAGTTTCTGCTCGCCCTCGTGCTTGTCGAGGACCCGACCCAGCGGACGATGGCCGGCGCGCTTGGCGCCTTCCAAGGCCACTATGCGACCGACATCCCGCTGCTGTGCGCGGGCACGATCCTCATCCTCCTCCCGACACTCGTCGTCTTCATCCTCTTCCAGCGCCAAGTGATCGCCGCGCTCCTCCAGGGGTCGGTGAAGGGATGACGAACCCAGCATCGCTGGCGGACTCGGTGCCGGAACGCATCAGGCTCGAGGACGGCCGTCGGATCCAGGGGTTCGTGGACGCGGGGTACGGCGCCGTGATGGATGCCTTCGTCGCGAACTTCGTCGAGCGTCGGGACGTCGGGGCGGGCTGCGCCGTCTACGTGGGCGGTCGACCGTTGGTCGATCTCTGGGGCGGCATTGCCGACGCGCGGACCGCGCGCCCATGGGGCCGCGATACCGCCGCTGTGATCTTCTCCTGTTCGAAGGGCCTGATGGCGATCTGCGTCTACCTGCTCTCGCAGCAGGGACGGCTCGATCTCGACGCGCCGGTCGCCCGCTACTGGCCAGAGTTCGCCGCGGCCGACAAAGCGGCTGTGACCGTTCGCCAAGCGATGAGTCACCGGGCCGGGCTGCCGGCCCTGGACGTCGACCTCTCCCGAACAGATGTCCTCGCCTGGGACCCGGTGGTCCACGCGATCGAAACCCAGCGGCCGCTGCATCCGCCCGGCGCGGGCCATATCTACCACACGCTCACGTATGGCTGGCTCCTGGGCGAGGTGGTCAGGAAGGTCACGGGGCGTTCGCCCGGCCGGTTCTTCCGTGAGGCGATCGGCGATCGTCTCGATCTCCACACATGGATCGGCCTACCCGACGAGGTGCGCCGCTGTGTGGCCTGGATGGAACCGCCCCTTCCTGACGAGGACTCCGTCGATGCCCGCGAGGCCGCGAGGCTCAGCCGCGAAGACTCCCTCCTGGCCCGGAGCGCGTCCATGGGCGGGGCGTTCGGGTTCCCCGTCGAGGACGGCGTCGTCTCGTTCAACGCGGCGGACATCCAGGCCGCCGAGATCCCGGCGGCGAACGGGATCAGCACCGCCGAGTCCCTCGCGCGTCTGTACGCGGCCTGTGTTTCGGACATTGACGGTGCAACTCTCCTCTCGGCCACATCGCTGGAAGATCTCCTCAGTGTGCAGTCGGCCGGCCCGCAGCTCTCCGGCCTTCCGGACGATGGAGCGCGTTGGGGAACGGGCTTCCAGCTGGCATCGCCGCCCTCGCAGCCAATGCTCGGACCGACGAGCTTCGGACACGCCGGCGCGGGTGGCCAGCTGGGATTTGGCGATGTCGATCACCACATCGGTTTCGCCTATCTGAGCAACCAGATGGGCGGCTACGGTGATGCACGGGCTCGCGAGCTCACGATGGCCGTGCGGGCCGCGATCGGCGCCTGAGCGGACGGGGCGACGCGATGGCATCAGCCGGCATCGCCGCTCGTCCGCAGCTCTTGACGTACCCGGACTCGCTCGGCGGCGACCTGCCGGCGCTCGCGAATCTCCTGGAGGGGCCCTTGGATGGGTTGTTCCGTGGCGTCCACATCCTGCCGCCGTTTCCGTCGTCCGGCGACCGTGGCTTTGCCCCGCTGACGTACGCGGACATCGATTCGCGGTTCGGGACCTGGGCCGACATCCAACGCATCGGAGCCCGTCACGACGTGATGCTCGACGTGATGATCAACCACATCTCGCGCCAGAGCCCGGAGTTCCTGGACTTCCAGCGCCTCGGCCGACGATCGCCGTCCGCCGATCTGTTCATCACCCTCGACAAGATCTGGCCGGACGGTGACCCACCCGCTGGCGACGTGGCGCAGATCTTCCTCCGCAAGCCGGACACGCCGTTTTCGACGGTCACGATCGAGGAGACCGGCGCCGTGGAGCGGATCTGGACGTCGTTCGGGTCGGCAGACTGGTCGGAGCAGATCGACCTCGACGTCACGTCCCAGGCAACGCGCTCGCTTGTCTCCGGTTGGCTGCGGTTCTTCGCGGACAAAGGCATTCGGATGGTCCGGCTGGACGCCGTCGGCTATGTGATCAAGAAGCCTGGAACCTCATGCTTCATGGTCGAACCCGAGATCTACGAGTTTCTCGACTGGATCACGAGCGTCGCCGACTCCTGCGGGCTGGGGGTCCTGCCCGAGGTGCACGATCGATACCCGACCCATCAGCGCCTCGCTGCTCACGGCTTCTGGACGTACGACTTTGTGCTGCCGGGTCTCGTTCTCGACGCGCTCGAGACCGGCAAGGCACGACGGCTGGCGGCGCATTTATCCGGCTCGCCGGACCGGCAATTCACCACGCTCGACTGTCACGACGGCATCCCGGTTCGTCCCGACCTCGACGGCGTCGTGAATCCGCCCGAGATGTTGGATCTCGCCGAGCGCATTCAGCGCCGGGGCGGGAACGTCAACAGGATCCTGTCCGATGCCCAGGCCCCGGAGGTCGATGTCCACCAGTTGAACTCAACCTACTACTCCGCGCTGGACTGCGACGATGAACGCTATGTCGCCGCGCGGGCGATTCAGCTCTTCGCCAAGGGCGTTCCCCAGATCTATTACGTGGGTTTGCTCGCCGGCGCAAACGACAACGCTGCGGTCGAGCGGACCGGGGACGGCCGCGCGATCAACCGCCACGACTACACGGTCGACGAGGTCGGCGACGCGCTGGGCCGTCCGGTCGTCGGTCGAGTGCTCGAGCTTGTGCGACTTCGGAACACCCATCCGGCATTCGACGGCGCGCTCGAAGTTGCGGGCGACGGGAATTCGATCGGGCTCCGGTGGCGCAACGGCGACGAGACCTGCAGTCTTGACGTCGATCTCGCGACTGGTCGGGCTGCGGTCACCGAAGGCTGACCAGAAATCTTCGGAGGACAGCGGCTAGTCCTGCTTGGCGTAAGGCGATCTCATCGCAGGGCCTTGCGACCAGGCACAGCTCCCAGCCGGATGGTGGCTCCATCTTTGGTCTAAATAGAACACGTGTTCGGTGCGCGCCCGACAGGATTCGAACCTGCGACCTTCGGCTCCGGAGGCCGACGCTCTATCCACTGAGCTACAGGCGCGCGGACGGCCATGGTAGCGAGCGATGGGTTCCGAGAGCTCCCACCTCGGATCCTTCCCAAGCTGGGAAGCTGCGGCGGTCAAGATGGGGCGACCAGCCGATGTCCCCGCCCGGTTCGTGCGGCGATCCTCCCTCGAAAGGAGGAACAACGATGGCGCTGTTCATGGACAGTCACGCGATCGATGGCGGGGTCAAGGCGAGCGATGTCGCCCAGGCGCACCTCGCCGATCTCCAGACCCAGGATCGGTACGGCGTTCGCTATCTCCGCTATTGGGTTGACGAGGGGGCGGGAAGGATCTTCTGCCTGGTCGACGCGCCCGATGCGGAGGCCGCCATTCGCGTCCACCGCGAGGCACACGGACTCGTGGCGGACTCGATCCATCGGGTGGTCGAGGGCTTCTGACGTGGGATCGTTGACCTTCCCGTTATCGTGCCCAAATGGCAGTTGCCCGTCCTGCGCGCACCGAGCATCGCAGTCGCCAGCTGGTCGAGCGTGATGACGCGCTGGCGACGCTCAGAGGCTCGCTCGATGAGGCGGCCGCGGGAACGGGTCGGATCGTCCTGATCCGGGGCGAGGCGGGCATCGGCAAGACGACACTCCTGAAGGCCTTCGTCGAGGATTGCCCGTCCGACGTCGACGTCGCATGGGGCGACTGCGACGGCGTCTCGACACCGCAGCCATACGGTCCCTTCGAGGACATGGCGGACGCCCTCGGGGCTGAATTTCGCGGCCTTCTCGACGCGAACGCCGCACGAGGCGAGGTCGGTCGCTGGCTGCTGAAGTGGCTGGCTGCCCGGCCGAGGCGGGTCCTGGTCATCGAAGACATCCACTGGGCCGATCAGGCGACGCTCGATCTGCTGGCCTTCCTTGCCAGGCGGATCGAGTCGCTCCCGGTCCTGCTGCTCGTCACCCTTCGGGACGGGGACGGCCGTGCTCCGAGCGTCGATCGGATCCTCGGCGGCGTGGCCTCGCTGCCCGTCCTTCGACAGTTGCCGCTCGAACCGCTCAGTCGGCCCGGCGTCGAGCGCCTCGCGAGCGACACCGGGGTTGATGCCCGGGAGCTCCACCGGATCACGGCCGGCAACCCGTTCTACGTCCACGAGGTCCTGGACGCCGGGCTTACGCGCATCCCTATCTCGGTGCGGGATGCCGTGCGTGCCAGGGTCTCCCAGCTCGACGAGCGCGGACGTCGAGCCCTGCAGGTCGCTGCCATCCTCGGCGTCCGATCGGAGCCGTGGCTGCTAGCGGCCGTTGCCGGAGAGGACATCCTCGGGATCGACGACTGCCTGCGCATCGGCCTGCTGACCAAGGCGGACGGGATCGCCTTTGCCCACGAGCTGGCACGGATGGTGGTGCTGGAGGACGTGCCGGTCATCCACGGCATCGCGCTGCACCGGCGCGCGCTCGCGGCCCTGGAGCAGGGCGGCATGGGCGACGCGGCGCGCCTCGCCTACCACGCGGAGGGCGCTGCGGAGCGGGACGCGGTCCTGCGTCATGCGTCAGCGGCCGGGCAGCGAGCGCTTGCCGCGGGCTCGCACCGCGAGGCCATTGCGCAGTTCGAGCGCGCGCTTCGCTTTGCCGACGGCCTCGCGCCGGACGCGCGGGCCGCGCTGGTCGAGCCGCTGTCGCAGGCCCTGAACCTCATCAATCACCATCCCGAGGCGTATCAGGCCGCCGCCGAGGCGGCGGCGTTGCGGAGGAAGGCTGGCGACGATCTCGCCACGGCGGCCGCTCTGTCGTTCCTTGCGAAAGCGGCCTCGCTTGCCGACCACCGGCCAGAGGCCTGGAGCGCAGCCCGAGAAGCCATCGCACTCGCGGAACCGATGGGCGACCGTCGCGAGCTGGCGATGGCGTACGCCACGCTCGGCCGCCTGGAGATGCTGAACGGCCAAAACCGCGAAGGCCGTGCGAGCAGCGAGCGGGCGCTCGAGATTGCCCGCCGCATCGACGACGGCGAGGTCACCGCCGTCGCGTTGGCCACGATCGGGTCGATCGAGCTGGACCTGGCTGACGAGCGCGGTTGGGCAGATCTCGGGGAGTCGGCGCGGATCGGTCGGGAGCTGCGCCTCCCGGCCCTCGTCGATCGGGCCCTGGGCAACCTCGGCTTCTTTGCCTTCGTGTGGCGGCGTTACGACCTCGCGCGGGAGTATTTCCAGCAGGTCCAGGCGTACTTCCGGGCGTTATGGGAGGACGGCGAGGGCTCTCAGATCGATTCGTACGGAATCGACAGCCCGATGGCCGAGATCGACTTCGTCCTCGGGGACTGGGATGCGGCGGTCGTGCGCGGGCACGCGGCAATTGCCGACACGAGGAGGCGCTCCGCGGACCGGATCGCGGCCCTGGCGGTGCTGGTTCGGATCGCCTGTCGCCGGGGCGAGCCCGAGTGCCAGACGCGGCTCGATGAGCTGCGCGACTTCGTCGGCGGAATCGAGGCCGTGGAAGCGGGGGTCGAACAGACACTCCTGGTGGCCGAAACGGAGGCGGCATGGATATCGGGCGATCTGGCGCCCATCGTGGCCAGGCTCCGTGCCGCATACGCCGCCGCCTGTCGGGAGGGCAGTCGCGCGGCGATCGGCGAGCTCGGGATCTGGCTGTGGCGCGCCGGTGCGCTCTCGGAGCTCGATGAGCGCGCCGAGGAACCGTATCGCCTCGAGGTCGCCGGCCGGGCTGGAGAAGCGGCGGCGGCGTGGCGGCAGCTCTCCGTGCCGTACGAGGCCGCGCTCAGCGTGGCTGGGTCGTCCGACGCGGCGGATGTCCAGCGCGCCCATGAGGAGCTGACCCGGCTCGGCGCAACGGCGGTGGCGCACAAGGTCGCGCTTCGACTTCGTGAGCTCGGCAGCCCCGTCCCGCGCGGCCCGCGACCGACGACTCGAGCGAACCCGCGTGGCCTGACCGAGCGGGAGTGGGAGATCGCCGGTCTCCTCGCACTCGGCCTCTCGAATGCCGAGATCGCCGATCGGCTGGTGGTGTCGCCGAGGACGGTGGGGCACCACGTGTCCGCCGTGCTCGGGAAGCTCGCCGTACGCCGGCGCGCCGAGGTCGCCGCGGCAATGAGCGAGATCCGCGCGCCAATCTAGGGCGTCGGCCGACCCAAGTTGGGTCCATCGTCCGATGCGGACCGTCGGATCTCGCAGCCATCCTCCCATCACGCCCTTCCTGTCGATGACAGGGCGCCACAGGAGGCTTGGTATGAATCGAATCGCACGCCGGCTGATGATCCTGTCCCGGCTCCCACGCGCGGCGCGAGGCGCCGGCATTGCCGCGGTGCTCACGCTGGCCGTTGCGGCGCCGGCCGCCGCGGCCTCGCCCGCAGCCGCGGTGGCCACGCCGATCCGCACGGTCCACCACGACCTGACCCCGTTCACTATCCCGGCCGGCCAGGCCTGCACGTTCGACGTCCAGGGCCAGCCCTATTGGGGGTTCAGCGCGAAGACCGTGTTCCCCAATGGTCTGATCTTTCATTCGGTCCGAGCCCATGGCGCCTACGTGAATGCGGAGACGGGCGCCCGGTACGAGACGGCCGACAACTTCTTCGCCATCGACAACGTCGACCCCGTCACCAACATCGACCACGTCACGCTCGACGGGATGGCCGCGGACTCATTCCTGCCCGGCGACACGGGCCCGTACGGAATCGTCGGGCCGGGTCCGGCGTTCTACGACTTCGTCGGGCGGATCACCTTCGACTACAACCTCAACACCGGGGTGACCACGAACTTCACATGGAAGGGCACGGCCACGGACATCTGCGCCGCGCTCTCCTAGCGGGGACGAGCGGGCTGGTGCTGCTCGCGCAGCGCCAGCCGACTCGTGCGGATGCCGAGCCCTTGCCGCAACTGGCGTCTGAGCATCGGTCGCCGGATCCGGCAACCGCCTGGGAGCCCGCATCGGCCGCCTCTGGGCGCCGCCGCGTCTATGAGCATGCCCTGCCCCTCGAGGATGCCCGGGCCTACGAGGCCTACGGCATCCACAGCGCCGTCAACAAGCTGCTGATCATCAACCGCGAGATCACGCCCGGCCGCATCACGGTGGTGCTGGACGACGAGGTCCTCGGCTTCTAGTCCATGGCCGAGTCGAAGCTCGGGGTCGGGATCATCGGCGTCAACCCGGCCTGCGGCTGGGCCGCCACCGCCCACATCCCAGCCTTGCGGGCCCTGCCGAATTACGAGATCCGGGCACTCAGCGCGACGACGCCGGAGGCCGCCCGCGCGGCCGGCGAGGCCTTCGGCGTCAGAGCCGTCTTCTCGGAGCACGAGGACCTCGTGATCCGCCCGGATGTCGAC
Organism: Chloroflexota bacterium; assembly: GCA_005889475.1. Taxonomy (GTDB): domain Bacteria; phylum Chloroflexota; class Limnocylindria; order Limnocylindrales; family CSP1-4; genus UBA5189. Next base: position 11,897 of record VBGT01000049.1, read on the forward strand.
ATCGTCGCCGTCTCGGTGAAGGTGCCCCACCATCGAGCGCTCGT
>VBGT01000111.1 GCA_005889475.1 Chloroflexota bacterium
CGACCTGTTCGGCCGTCACTCCAGGGACGTCATGGCGGTCCATGAACAGCGGCATCTGGATCCTCTTGCGGCGGACATGATCGTAACGGCGTCGGGCTGGCGCGACGCCAGGAACGCCCGGCAGCGACGCCATATCAGCACCTTGCCGGTGGGTCTCGATCGGTCTCATCGACGCGGACCTCCGCACGGCTATCCCGCGGCGGAGGCGCATCCTCGGCGCAACATAATCGCGATGGACTGGGCTTTCGTTGCGGAGGACGCGGACGCGTATCAGGAACTGATGGACATCCTCGTAGACCACGCGGCGGTCGGTGGCGAGGAGCGGTCGCATTAGCACTCACCCAGTCGAGACACAGTCGCCGGACGCCGGCTCACCGGACCTTCGGCTCGGGCTGCGTAGTAACCTCGGCCAGTTCGCCCTCCTCGTCGCCGTCAATGGGCTCGTGGGTGGGATGGTCGGCCAGGAGCGGACGGTCGTGCCTCTGCTGGCCACGGGTGTCTTCGGCCTCACGGCGCTGAGCTCCGCCCTCACGTTCATCGTCGCCTTCGGGCTCACGAAGGCGGTTACCAACTTCGCGGCCGGCGCCCTTTCCGACCGCTACGGACGCAAGCCCGTCCTCGTCACCGGCTGGCTGATCGGCTTGCCGGTGCCGCTCGTCCTGATCTGGGCCCCGGATTGGAGCTGGGTCGTTCTGGCCAACGTCCTCCTCGGTATCAATCAGGGCCTGACCTGGTCGACGACCGTGATCATGAAGATCGACCTCGTCGGCAAGGCGCGGCGCGGCCTCGCGTTGGGCCTCAACGAGGCGGCCGGCTACGGCGCCATCGCCCTGACGGCGTTCGCGACCGGCCTCATCGCGGAGCGCTGGGGCCTCCGGCCGGGGCCGTTCCTGCTCGGATTGGCCTACGCCGGCCTCGGTCTCGGTCTCTCCGGGATCTTCGTCCGCGAGACCCGCGGCCACGCGCTGCACGAGGCAACCGACCACCCCGGTCGTGCAGGTCTACCCGGGGGTCTCTCGACGCGCCGCGTCTTCGCCCTGACCAGCCTTCGCGAGCCGGCCCTCGCCGCGGCAAGCCAGGCCGGGCTCGTGAACAACCTCAACGACGGTCTCGCCTGGGGACTGCTCCCGATCTACTACGCGGCGGCTGGTCTGACCTTTGGTGAGATCGGCATCCTCGCCGCGATCTATCCGGCCGTCTGGGGGTTCGGCCAGCTCGGGACGGGCGCGCTCTCTGATCGGATCGGCCGCAAAGGCCTGATCGTCGGCGGGATGCTCCTCCAGGCCGCAGCGCTGGCGCTCATCGCGACCTCTCATGCGATCCAACCGTGGGCACTCGCCGCCGCGCTGCTCGGCACCGGCACGGCGATGGTCTATCCGACGCTGCTGGCGGTCATCGGGGACGTGGCCCACCCGACCTGGCGGGCGTCTGCCATCGGCGTCTATCGGCTGTGGCGCGATGCCGGCTTCGCCGTAGGGGCCGTGCTGGCCGGCGCAATCGCGGACCGCCTGGGTTTGCCGGCCGCGATCTGGGCTGTGGCAGCGCTGACGGCGGTATCCGGGTTCGTCGTCCTCGCCCGGATGTACGAGAGTCATCCGCGCCCAGTCTCCGCACGCGCCGAGATACTTCCCATCAAGACAGATCCGGAGGCTCGAGTTCGCGGAGTTACCGATGACGAGTGAAGCGATCGACGCCACGCAAGAGGCAGGCTCGGGCCGCTGGTCATTGACGACCACGCGACGATCAAGTCGATGAGCACCGACGAACGATCGACGACAACGATCGGCATCCTCCTCGAGGCAGCCCGAGCGAAGCTCGAACGCCTCGATCCCGCGGTGGCGCACGAGGCCACAGCCTCTGGCGCTGTGATCGTCGACACCCGCTGCGCGGAGGCGCGACATGCCAACGGCGTGATCCCAGGCTCGGTCCACGTCCCGTTGTCGGTTCTCTACTGGCGTCTCGATCCCACATCGGGCCACGATGACAAGACGCTGTCCGACCGGAGCCGCCAGGTCATCGTTGTTTGCGCCGACGGCTACAGCTCGAGCCTCGCCGCGGCGACGCTGCGCGAGCTCGGCTTCCACCGAGCGACCGATGTCGTCGGCGGCTTCAACGGTTGGGTTGCAGCAGGCCTTCCCGTCGAGCGGCTAACTGACGGATAGGGTCCGCCTTGCCCGGTGAAGTGGCGACATGACCGCTGACGACGTGAGGGGAGCCGCCGGAGAGGTGGCCCGCCGATGACCCGCGATGGAGGGACGTCCTGGAGGGGACCCGTCGAGCCTTGATCGGCCGTTGCGCGAGCGTTGATCGTCCGCCTCGAACATCGGTTGGGAAGACCCGTTGATCGGGTCCCGGGTGCCTCAGGTGCCCTCACCCGAACAAGGAGGCCATCATGCGGCGGCGGATTTCCATCGTTGTGTGTGCGATCGTCCTGC
>VBGT01000050.1 GCA_005889475.1 Chloroflexota bacterium
ACTAAGCCCGCGCGCCGCCATCGGGCTCCCGCCCCATTTCTGCGTCGCCGCGATGGCGCTGACCTACGTCGAGTCCCCGGATCGAGATTGGCGAGACGGAGGAGTGTCATCGCACCGAGGCTTGGCGGGTGAATTGGCCAGCGTCAGGTCAACGCCATGCCCGAGGTCGCTCTCGGGGCCGGGTGTTTTTCCAGGGGTTTTCGGGCTCGCAACAGCCGCGTGCCGGCTCACGAACGGCCCGTCCTCGCGACGAGCCTGGTCCGGCAGTACTAGCCCTTTGTGCGTCTATGCAACGGACACGCGGCGAGGGCAAGGTATTCTCGCCTGGTCCCAGCGTCCAGGTAACGGGGGTACAACAGGAAATCGATGTCGCTGCTCGAACGGCAGCAGGCGCTCGAGGCGGCCGAGAAGAGCCGCGTCGCCCTGCAACCCACCACGCAAGCGCCCGAGGGCGCCCCGCCGGGCTCGCTCGTCCCGGCGCTCATCCCGGCTTCGGAGCCGGGCGCAGCCCGGACGCCCCCGACCGCCCGCAGCGCGGCCCGCGAGGAGCTCCTGCACGACATCCGGGTGCGCCTGCAGGGCCAGGTCATCAACGCGTTCAACACGCTGCTCGACGGCACGCCGACGGACACGCGGTCGAAGATCGAGGGCATCGTCGACCGGCTCATCGACAAGAACAACTTCGCGGTCACCCGGGACGAGCGGGTCCGGCTCGTCCAGGAGATGGTCGACGAGATCACCGGCTTCGGCCCGCTCGAGCCGCTGCTCAACGACCCGACGATCACCGAGGTCATGGTCAACGGCCCCGATCACATCTATATCGAGCGGGCGGGCAAGATCCTCCGCGTCGACTCGTTCTTCCTGAACGAGGAGCACGTCCTCCGGATCATCGACCGGATCATCACCCCCCTTGGCCGGCGCGTGGACGAGATCAGCCCGCGCGTCGACGCGCGGCTCCCCGACGGCTCGCGCGTGAACGCGATCATCGCCCCGCTGTCGCTGATCGGGCCGGTGATCACCGTTCGGAAGTTCTCGCACAATCCATACACTGTCGAGGACCTCGTCGGCTTCGGGACCGCGACGCCGGACATGTTCGAGTTCCTGCAGGCGTGCATCCTGGCCCGCCTCAACGTGTTCGTGTCCGGTGGCACGGGCTCCGGCAAGACGACGTTCCTGAATGTGCTGTCGTCGTTCATCCCGAACGACGAGCGGATCGTGACGATCGAGGACGCCGCCGAGCTGCAGCTCCGCCAGGAGCACGTGGTGACGCTCGAGTCCCGCCCGCCGAACATCGAGGGCGAGGGCGAGATCACGATCCGGAGCCTGCTGCGCAACGCGATGCACATGCGCCCGGATCGGATCATCGTCGGCGAGTGTCGTGCCGGCGAGGCGCTCGACATGCTCCAGGCCATGACCACCGGCCAGGACGGATCACTGTCGACCGGCCACGCCAACACGCCGAAAGACATGATCCGGCGCCTCGAGACGATGGTCCTGATGACCGGCTATGAGCTGCCGCTCCGCGCAATCCGCGAGCAGATCGCCTCCGCCGTCGACCTGATCGTCCACACCGCGCGGCTCAAGGACGGCACGCGCAAGGTGGTCAACATCACCGAGATCTATGGCATCGAGGACGACGAGATCCTGACCCAGGACATCTTCGCCTTCGAGCAGACCGCGGTGAAGAACGGCAAGATCCAGGGCCGCCTCGCCCCGACCGGCATCCGGCCCACGTTCATGGCCCAGTTCGCGCGCAACGGCGTGGAGCTGCCCGAGGGCGAGTTCGGGATCCCGCCGGAGGATCCCAAGAAGCCGGTCCGCCCGCAGAAGGGCCGGTTCGGGATCAAGGACCCGACGGCGCTCGCCGACGAATCGGTGCTCGAGATGGGTCTGGGCAAGGCGGTCCGCGCCGGCGGGATGGTCTACCTGTCGTCCATCGGGCCGATCGAGCCGGACAACAAGCGGATCGTGCCGGGCGGGATCAAGGAGCACACGCGCCAGTGCCTGACGAACCTGAAAACGCGCCTCGAGGAGGCGGGCAGCTCGCTCGAAAAGGTCGTCTGGGCCAACTGGTCGCTGCGCGACGCGGCCGACTACGACATTTTCAATGAGGAGTGGGTGCGCTGGTTCCCGGCGGGCGGGCCGGTCGGCCAGTCGACGCTGATGCCGCCGCTCCAGCGGCGCGCGGGCTTCCGCGTCTCGATGGGCGTCATCGCCGAGGCGTAGCGGGCTCCGCGCCTAGCCGCGCACCTTGACGCTCGCATACCACGTGCCACACAACCGATTGCTCGCGTCGGCAAGGAGCTGCGTGCCGCACGTCAAGATCGCGAGCGTGTGGACGCCCGGCCCGGGCGGCGCGGCGAAGGTGAACGAGAACTGCGCGCGCTCGGGCGAGCCGAGGCCGCAGTCTGGCTCCGTGACGAACTGGCGACCGGACAGGTGGCCGCAGTTCACGCCCGCGTCGTCGATCTGCCAGTCCTCGTGGTCGAATCGGAACTTGAGCCGCTGGCCGGGCGCGACGAGGAACGGCTCCCCCAGGTCTGCGGCCACGTCGCCGGTGCACGGTTCCCGGGGGGCAACCCAGCCATTGCCCAGGGTGAGTTCGACGTCGCAGCCACCGACGGTGCGGATGGGCTCCAGCCCGGCGCTGAACAGGCCGGTCGGGGGCACGAAGGACAGGACGCGGATCGGCCAGGTTGCCCGGACGGTGAAGTCCGGAAAGACGAGGGTCGCCCGAAGGTCGACCGATTGCCCCGCGTAGCTCGCGAGGACGAGGCGGAACCGATTCTGGGAGGCGAGGCTCGGCTCGCGCCGTGGGTTGCCCATGAGCTGGAGGACGTCGAGGAAGGCGGGCCCGACGATCTCGATCGTCCAGCCCACCGCACACGCGCGGCCTGCGGTCCACACCTCGGCGACGACGTCGCTGCGGATGTCGACCCGGGCTGGGGGCTCCGGGGTCGGGATGCCCTCCGAGCCGAGAGAGGCGGCCCCGGCGGGCTGCCCATCGAGCGGTTCCAGCGCGCCCAGCGTGGACCGCTCGCCCACCTCGAGCAGGACGCCCGGCGGACCCGATGGCAAGGAACCACAGGGCCTTGTCGGCGTGACCAGGGGTTCGCCGGTGTACCTGGCGGCCGTGCTCGCGGCGCTCTCCGACGGCCCGGCGGCAGCCGTCGGCGAGGTCGGCTGGGGCCGTCCGCCAAGGACGCCCAGACCGGCCGCGAGCAGGAGGACTGTCGCGCCGATGGCGAGCGCGCCGCCCAGTCCGGGTCCGCCTCGGCGGCCGGGCGGCATGCGCTGCGCCGGCAGCTCCTCGATCTCGACCGCACCGGCCCACGGATCCGCGACGGCGGGGCGTCGCCTGTCGTCACGACCGACCGGCCCGCGGCCGGACCGTCCCAGTGTCACGATGTGCGGCGATGCGACATCCGGCGGTCCTCCCGGTCGAGCCGTCCCGTCGGATCGTCCGGCTCGGCCAGCGATCGGTGGAGTATCGCCTACGACGCTCGGCCCGCTCCCGTGGCCTGCGCGTCACCATCGACGACCGAGACGGCCTCGTCGTGTCCGTCCCGCCGGCGACCCGCCGCGGCTGGGCGCGTCCCGCGGACCGGGTCGACGCCTTCCTGCACGAGCGCCAGGCGTGGGTGCTCCGGCACGTGGACCGGCTGGCGCGGGAGCGCGCCGCGGCACGCGCCCGCGGCGGCGCGCGCGACGGCGGCCTGGTGCCGTACCGCGGCGAGCTGCACCGCGTCCGGCTGATGCAGGGTGGTGCACGCGGGCGCCGTTCGATGGTCGAGCGCTCCGGCGCGGATGGCGGCGACGAGCTCGTCGTGAATCTCGCCGCCGGCGAGCGCCGGTCCGTGGAACGCATCCTCGCGAGCTGGTTTCGCGACCGCGCCGTCGAGACGATCGGCGAGGCTGTCGCGGCGCACGCGGCCGCGCTCCGGGTCGCGCCGGCGAAGGTCGACATCCGCGACCCGCGGAGCCGGTGGGGGAGCGCGTCGCGGGAGGGCCGGCTGATGTTCTCGTGGCGGCTCGTGCTGGCCCCGCCGGCGTCGCTCGAGACCGTCGTCGTCCACGAGCTCGCCCACCTGCGCGTCTTCGGGCATGGCCCCGGTTTCTGGGCGATGGTCGCCGAGCGACGGCCGAGCCACCTCGCCGACCGCGCCTGGCTGCGCCGCAACTCGGGCGCGCTCCACGGTGCGCTCCACGCCTGGCCGGAAGAGGGGTGATATCAGCGCGACTGGTGGGCCGGGGCAGAATCGAACTGCCACAGCCGAAGGCGAGGGTTTTACAGACCCTTGGGCTCACCACCTGCCCAACCGACCCACGCGGCTGACGCTCGGGCTGCCGGCCCGATTGGGGCCGAGGCCGCCGAGCGGCGGCTAGTCTGCCAGTTTCCCGCCGACCCCGTCGACCCCGTCGACCAGCAGGCGTCGGACCTCGTCGACGAGCGGCTTCACTCGGACCGGCTTCGCCAGGAAGCCGTCGCAACCGGCGGCCATCGCCGCCTCGACGTCGTGGGGTAGCACGCTCGCGCTCACCAGCAGGATGGGCACGTCATGGAGCCGGGCCGAGCGCTTGATCTCCGGGATGAGGTCGAGCCCATCGCCATCGGGCAGGTGCCGGTCGAGCAGGACCAGGGCGGGCAGGCCGTCGGCGAGCCACGCTCGCGCCTCGCGCAGCTCGTCGGCGATGTGCAGCCGGTACCCGGCCCGGCTCAGGATCGCGTCGAGCAGGGCAGCATTGCGAGGCTCGTCCTCGACGGCGAGGATCAGCGGGCCGTCGTCGCTCACGGGCGGTCGCCGGTCATGCCTGGAGCTCGCTCGCCGCCGCCGGCCGATGGCCGTTCTGGAGCCAGCCGCGCAGCGCGTCGAGCGCGTCGTCGCCCTTGGCGAGCACACCCTGGACGTCGTCGTTCAGGCGCTCCTTCGCCTCCTGCGCCATGCCCCCGGGCGCGGTGAGCCAGATCGGAATCCCCGCCGTCGCCGGGTCCTGCCGCAGGTTGGACGACAGCTCGAAGCCATCGACGTCGGGCAGGAGGGCGTCGAGGAGGATGAGGTCCGGGTGGTCGTCGATCGCCCGCTGCCGGCCGGTCGCGGCGTCGTGCGCGGCGATGACGCGGAAGCCGTCGGGCTCGAGCAGCTTGCGGTAGCGCTCCGCCGTGTTCCGGTCGCCGTCGACGACGAGGACGGTGACGGTTCGCGTGCGGACCTTGGTGGTGAACGTGAGCCGGCCGATGGCCTCCAGCAGGAGCTCCCGGGACACGGGCTTGACCAGGTAGTCGATCGCACCGAGCGCGAGCCCGAGCTGGCGATCGTCGACCACGGATACGACCATCACCGGGATCGACCGCGTGGCGGCGTCGCCCTTGAGCCGCTGCAGGACCTCCCAACCGTCGAGGTCCGGGAGCAGGATGTCGAGGAGGACCGCGTCGGGGCGCATCTCGCTCAGCCAGGCGAGGGCTTGCCGGCCGCTGGCAGTGACGACGACGCCGTAGCCCGCGCCCTCGAGGTGCAGGCGGAGCAGCTCCTGGGCGGCGGGATCGTCCTCGATGACCAGGACGCCCGGCTTGCCTGCCGGCAGCTCGGGCGGCCGTTCCGTCGATGCCGCCGTCCGATGGCGGGGCAGGCGCACCGTGAACACGCTCCCGACGCCGACCTCCGAGGTCACGCTCACCTCGCCGCCGTGCGCCTCGACGAGCTGGCGGGTAAGGGCGAGACCGAGGCCGGTGCCTTCGTGGCGCGTCTTCATGCCCGACGTGTCGGCCTGCTGGAAGGCCTCGAAGATGCGCCCGAGGTCCGCGGCCGCGATGCCGTGGCCCGTGTCGGCCACCGACAGCGTCACATCGTCGTTCGGCCCGGGCTCGATGGAGAGGCGAATCTCGCCGCCGCCGCCGGTGAACTTCACGGCGTTCGACAACAGGTTCAGCACGATCTGCCGGATCCGCGAGGGGTCGGCCTCGATGGCGACCGGTGCCAGCTCGAGGCTGAGCCGGAGCTGCTTCTGGTCGGCGAGTGGCTGGACGGAGGCGACAGTCTGGCGAACGAGCGCATCGAGGTCGAACCTGATCGGCTTCAGGTCGAGGCGGCCCGCCTCGACACGGGCCAGGTCGAGGACATCGTTGACCAGCTCGAGCAGGTGCAGGCCCGAGCCGTGGATGTGCTCGGCGTAGCTCTTGACGGTGGCCGGATCGCTCGCATCGCCGTCGCCCTCGTTCAGCAGCTCGGAGAAGCCGATGATCGCGTTGAGCGGCGTACGCAGCTCGTGGCTCATGGCCGCCAGGAAGTCGCTCTTGGCCGCGCTCGCCGCCTGGAGGTCGGCGATCAGCCGCTCGCGCTCAGAGACGAACGCCTCACGCTCGGCGGCCCGGACGGCGCGATCCACGAGCAGCCCGATGAGCTCGACGTCGTCGTCGAGGAACAGGACGTTCGCCCCAAGGTCCAGCTCCAGCCGGGCATCCGGCCAGCGCTCGGAGTTGAACGGGAAGGAGATCCGGCGAGCCCCGGCACCGACGGCTGACGTCGCGCCATCGAGCACGACCTCGGCCCGGTGGGCGCCGGAAGCATGCTTCGCCGTGCGCTCGAGGACCTCCCAGGTCCCCGCGACGGGCGAGGTCGACGGCAGCTGCGTCAGGTCGCGGATGAAGTGGTAGACGATGCCCTGCTGGACGAATCGACGGAGGCCTCGGGGCGGCGCGAACGCGGCGAGGTAGCCGAGCGCCGAGAGCAGCGCGATGACGCGGACGACGACGGTCGTTGCGGTCGATGCGTCGGAGCCCGGTGCGGTGACGACGCCCGCGCCGAGCGTGACGACGAGGGCGACGCCGAGGAGGCCCGTCGCCGCCGCCGCGGTCAGCAGCCGCGATCGCGACGACCCCGCCCGCTCCCGGGCCGCGAGGGCGAAGCCGACCGCGGCGCCGCCCTCCAGCACCGCGAAATAGATGAGCAGGGCGATCCCGAGGATCGTGACCGCCGGCGTGCCACGTGCCGCTCCCGAGCCCGCCAGCAGCGCCACGATCGCCGCCGTGAACGCGATCAGCGACAGGACCGCGCCGGCAAGGAACGCTCGCGGGATCGGCCTGACGAGGCTCACCAGCCACAGCACGAGCACGGGTTGAGCAAGGAGGGCGGGCAGGACGATCAACCCGGTGGCCGGCGCCAGCGCGGGCGCCACGGCACGGATCAGCGGCGATACCAGGACGGCTGCCAGGCAGGCGAACACGAGCACGACCGCCCGGCGCACCGGGTCCCGGTGGCGCAGGTAGTCGATGAGCGTGAACCCGAAGACGGCGAGGAACGCGCCGTCAAGAGCAATCGTGGAGAGCGTGTCGAGGGTCATCGCTCAGACCGCCGCACGCAGCGCCTCCAGGCCACGGATCCCGGGGACCCGCCCTTCCTCCCTGTCGCGCTCGACGATCTCGACGAACAGGCGCGCGAGCTCCGGGTCGAACTGAACACCGGCGAGGCGCCGGATCTCCTCGAGCGCCGCGCCGACAGTGCGCGCCGCGCGGTACGGCCGGTCGTGGATGATCGCGTCGTACGCATCGACGAGGCCGACGATCCGTGCTCCGAACGGGATCTGTTCGCCCTGGAGACGGTCCGGGTAGCCCTGCCCGTCCCAGCGCTCGTGATGGCTGCGGATGATCGGGGCAAATCGGGATGCGCTGGCCAGTGGCTCGGCGATCCGCTCGCCGATGATCGGGTGCTGGCGCATCGCGTCCCACTCCAGCGCGGTGAGCGGCCCCGCCTTGGTCAGGATCGTGTCGGACACGCCGATCTTGCCGATGTCGTGGAGGAGCGCTCCGAAGACGAGGCCCTTGAGGTCCTGCGGCTCGAGGCCGGCACGCATGCCGAGCTGGTGCGCGAAGCCGGCGAGCCGCTGGCAATGCAGCTCGGTTGGGGCGTCCTTGGCCTCGACCGCGTTGGCGAGCGCGGCGATGACGCCATGCGCACCGACCATCTCCGCGGTCACGCGAGCGAGCCGGAGCACGCTCCGCACCCGCGCCATGAGCTCCGCCTCGTCATAGGGCTTGCGCACGAAGTCGTCGGCGCCCGCGTCGAGGCCGGCGACCACGTGGCGCGACTCGGTCTGGCCGGTGACGAGGATGATCGGCAGGGCGACCGTTCGTGGGTCGGCACGAAGCCGGCGGCAGACATCGAGCCCGTTCATCGCCGGTAGCCCGATGTCGAGGAGGATGAGGTCGGGGTGCTCCTCCATCGCGGCGTGCAACGCCTCTCGGCCATCACCCACTGCAAAGGAGCGATACCCGGCACGCTCGAGCAGACGGGCGAGCAGTGCCTGGTTGGCGAGGTCGTCTTCGGCGATGAGAACCAGCTCGCGATCGAGGCCCAAGGGCATCGCAGGCCTCCCAGCTCCTGGGGAGCTCCCCATTGCCCTGAATCTGGCTCGCGGCAGCGTTTACGGGCTACGGTACGAAGGTCAGGGAGGTCACGAAAAGGGGATGGTGGAGATGAGGGGACTCGAACCCCTGACCCCCGCGATGCGAACGCGGTGCTCTCCCAGCTGAGCTACATCCCCACGGGAGTGCCGGAGTCTAGCACGGGCCCCTCGCGCCTCCGTTCGGGCACGGGCACGCCAGGGCGTGGTTTTTGTCAGATGTTCACCCAGTGACCCTTGGTCAGGCCCGCGCATGTGCGCTGAGCGTGGCGAGGGCCCGGATCCCTGTCAGATGGTCACGAAACGAGGCATTTGGCAGCGATTCGATGACGAAGGTTCACCTGGTGAGCATTTGACAAGAAGTCCGGATCCAGGTCCGGATCCAGTTCCGGATCCAGTCCGGGATCCGCGGCCGGGAGGACCTTGATTCATTCGAACGTTTGTTCGATACTGCCGGGACGATGACCGCTCCCACCTCGGACCTGCAGACGGCCCTGGCGACCCTCCGCTCGCGCTGGGGCGCGGCGGCGCCCGGGTACGCCGGCGAGGTCGTCGGGTCGCTGGCCACGGTGCCGCTCGAAGCGGGTGACCCGGCGCAACCCGCGGGGCTCACCCAACTCGATCGCGATGGCGTCATCTCGACCGGGTTCGCCGAGCTCGATGCCATCCTCGGCCCGGGCGGCGTGCCCCGGGGGATGGGCGTGGCCCTCCGCGGCGACCTGTCGAGCGGCCGGACGACGCTCGCCCTGCGACTCGCGGCGGAGGCCCAGGCGACCGGCTCGATCGTCGCCTGGCTGGACCTCGCCGCGGCGCTGGACCCGGTCGAGGTGGTGGCGAGGGGGATCAAGCCGGAGTGGCTGGTCGTGCTGACCCCGGCCGACGCCGACGAGGGCCTGGCGATCGCCGGCTCGCTGCTGGCTGGTCGAGCGGTCGACCTGCTGGTCATCGACCTGCCCGGCCGTGCCTCGAAGGGCCCCGGCGTCACCGGGCGTGCCTTCGCCGATCGACTCGGACGGCTGGCCGCGCTGGCGCGGCGGGCAGAGATCACCCTCGTCGTGCTCGAGCCGCCGGGCGTGCCCCAAGCGGGCGGGCTCGCTGCCGCGGTGGGCGAGGCGACCGGCATCCGGCTCGAGCTCGCCCGTCGATCGTGGATCCGCCTCGGCCGGGACGTGGTCGGCCAGCGAACGGAGGTGATCGTCGCCCGCAGCCGGGCTGGCCCACCGGGGCGGCGAGCGACCCTCGAGATCCTGTACGCCGACGGCGGCGAGCGCGATGCGTGCCTCCGCCGGGCCGACTTGTGGAACCCTCGGCCGGTTCAGCTGGCCGAGGCGCAAGGCGCGGCCGAGTCGGGAGAGCGAACGTACTCGAAAGCGTGCGTGAGTGAGCCCGACGCTGGCCGCAACGCAGCGAAACGGCCAGATCAACCGGCCGATATCCCAGTGCCCGGGAACCAGAACGATGCGACTTCTCCATCTCCATCGCCCACATCTCCTCCTCGACCTCGCGAGGCGGCGCCTGCCCTCCGGCTCGTGGCCGGCGGGGCCGGTGGTCCTCGGCGGCAAGCCGTGGTCGAACGGGAGCGTGCTCGACGCGGACCCCGTGGCGAGATCGCTCGGCGTTCGGCGCGGGATGCCGCTCGGGTCGGCGCACCGGCTGGCGCCGGAGGCGACCTTCCTCGACGCCGATCCAGAGGCTGATCGAGCCGAGCTCGAGGCCGCGTTCGAGCGCCTGACCGGGTACAGCCCGGCGGTCGCCGGGACGTCCGAGCCGAGCGACGTCGCGTTCGGGCTGCTCGAGGCGCAGGTCGACGGGCTCGAGGGCCTGTGGGGTCCCGAGCCGGTCATGGTCGAGCGGATCGCGACGGCGCTCGAGGCACCGTTGGCCGGCGTGGCCCGGGCGGGGATCGCCGGGACGCGCTTCGCGGCGACCGTGGCGGCCCTCGCCGCCGAAGCCGGGGCGCTGGTCTCGGTGCCGCCGGGCGCGGAGGCCGAGTTCCTCGCGCCGCTGTCGGCGTCGCTGCTTACCCCGGATCCGGAGATCCGCGCCCGGCTTCGCCGCTTCGGCCTTCGCCGGATCGGCCAGGTCGCGGAGCTCGCCGCGTCGGCGCTGGTGGCGAGATTCGGGGAGGAAGGAGCACGCATCGGGTCGCGCTCCCGTGGCCAGGAGATCGATGCCTTCCGGCCCCGCCGTGCGCCGGAGCGGCTCCTCCTCGGGCTGCCGATCGAGCCCGCCGTCGCCGAGCTGGAGGCGATCCGGTTCGTGCTCCACCGCCTGGCCATCGCCCTCGGCGAGAGCCTCGCCGCGCGCGGCCTGGCCGCGGAGCGGGGGCGGCTACGCCTCGTGCTGGATCTCGCCTTCGCGCCCCGGGGCACGGCGCCCGAGCTCGCGGTCGACACCCGCTTCCCCGAGCCCACCGCCGACCCCGCGGCCATCGAGCGGCTGCTCCTCGCCCGGCTCGAGCGCGAGCCGCCACCGGCCGCCGTCGCTCGGCTGGAGCTGGAGCTCAGCGGCGCGAGCCCGGCGGCCGGCCAGCAGCTGCCGCTGTTCGTGCCCCAGGCGGTCCACGGCGCGCGGCTCGCCTGGCAGCTGGCCCGCCTCGCCCTGACCTACGGCGAGGACCGCATCCGGCGCGTGGAGCTGCTCGACCCCGAGGCGCCGCTGCCGGAGCGTCGCTGGACGTGGCGCGAGGTCGGCGCGCCATGACCCGCCTCCTCCGTGCTCATCCGGAGATCGCCGTGGAGCTCGACGACGGCCACGTTGCGGCCATCGCCTGGGCGGGCCGGCGCGAGCCGGTCCAGGTCTGCAATCGCTGGCGCGTCGAGGAGTCGTGGTGGCGCGAGCCGATC